>JBJDZG010000031.1:0-4380 GCA_051867875.1 Eubacteriales bacterium | reverse complement strand
CCGCCCGCGCCGCCTTTTGCAAAAGGCGGGCGAAAACGCAGAATGGGTGCGGTGCGGACACCTCACCCGTAGGGGGCGACGTCCTCGACGCCCCGATTTTGACGTTTGCTATCAATAGCCGTGAAGATACCGAAGCTCGTTAGCCGCTTTTTTCTTTGATACCATAGGCACATCGATGGGCATACAATTTAGCTAATAATTAAATACAATTTGCCCATCTCAAAGCAACTCACCTCGCGGTTTTACAACCGCGTTTTGCGGGCAAAAACGGTGATTTGCACATTCTTCGGCAAAAAAAGAAATGCCGAGGAGAGAATTTCGCCGTTGCGACGGCGACAAGGGCTACGCGCCCTTGACCGCGCCCGCTTTTGAAAAAGCGGGGGAAAACAATCGCTTGGGTGCGGTACGGACACGGCGAGTAGCCATTCTGTCCATGCCCTCGGTAGCAAACAGGTTTTTCAGAGAAAAAATCAGGGTGTAGCACCAAAGTGCTACACCCTGATTTTTTTGCCGATAAATCGGCAAATTCCGTTTGCGCGGACTCTTGCCGCGAAGCTCTGTAAAAAAGCTTTTTGTGCCGCTTTTTCTCGAAAAAGCGGTATCTTAATAGACTCACCTTACGCCTTCGTCTCGTCGAGGTAGATAACAACCTTACGGTTGGATTCGGAGCCGATAGAGTTGGTATTAACGCCGGGGAATGACTGAAGTTCAGCGTGAATGATACGGCGTTCATAGGGATTCATGGGTTCAAGCATAACGCTCTTCTTATATTTCACAACTCTGTGAGCCATGCGTCTTGCGAGCGCGCGGAGAGCTTCCTCGCGCTTTGCGCGGTAGGACTCAATATCGACGGAAATCTTGGGAGCGGGATTTTTCTTGTTTTCCGTTCTGTTTGCGGCGAGATTGGCGAGGTGCTGGAAGGAATCGAGCGTTTCGCCGTGATGACCGATGAGGACGCCTGCCGCTTCACCGCTTATGTCGATTTTCTTTCCGAGCTCTGTGTCGGAAACGGTTAATACCGCATCGATATTCATATTATTAAGTGTTGTTTTAACGAAATCAAGTGCGAGGTCGATACCGGTGGGCGCGTAGGAAACCTTAACCTTTGCAGGAGTTGCTCCGATGCCGAAAAGTCCCTTTTTAGCCTCTTCGAGAACCGTATATTCAAGGTCGGACACCTCAGCACCGAGCTCGGTAGCGGCGAGGACGAGAGCTTCGTCAACTGTTTTAGCTGTAACTGTTGTTTCTTTTCTCATTTTAATATATCTTCTTTCTTAATCTTAAATTGTTAAATTAAATCCGGACTTAAAAATTACTCGTCGTCATCATCAATGTGATGAAGCGAACGGGGTCTTACTCTGTTCGGGTCGGCGTCAGCACCTGCTGCGGCAGCCTTCCTCTTGCGCTGGGGAGTTTTCTGATTGAGCTCACGCTCAGCCGCCTTGTAATCCTCTTCCGTGAACTGAGGAATGGGCATTACACGGCTCATAATGAACTGTTTAAGCGTTGAGATAATGCTTCTGAATACCCAGTAAATGCCGATAGCTCCGGGGACCATAAAGCTGAAAAATACGCTCATTAAGGGCATATACCAGTCCATAAAGCCGTTTGCACAGCCCTGACCCTGCGCCTGGTCGTTGACGGGTGCCTGATAGGTGAACTTCTTTGTCAGCTTCATTGAGAAGAAGTAGACGACGAAGGTGAGCACGGGAACAACGAGGAGCGCATAGTTTCCGTTAAGGCTCGGTGTAAGACCGAAGTTGATAGGTCCTATATTGAACGAGGGAATTTTGTCAAAAACGAGCTCGAGCTGTTCGAGCACCTCGGGGCTGTTTTTGAAGAGTGCGAAGTCGGCAAGGCTTGAAAAGTCAACTCCTTTGAGCTGGGAGAGCATCTCAATCGTGCCGTTGGTGCTTGTGAGCGTCATACCGAGACCGCCCGCAGCCGCAGAGGCTGTAAAGTAAGTTCTGATAGCTCCCGCAAAGCTTGCAGTTCCGCCGAGAATATACTGAATGGGGTTGATAACGACGTTATAGATTATCATGATAATGGGGAGCTGAATAAGCATAGGCAAGCAGCCGCCCATGGGGTTGAAGTTTTCTCTTTCATACAGAGCCTGAATTTCCTCTGTAACCTTTTGCTGTGTAACCTGGTCGTTTCTGCCCTTGTAGCGATTTCTTATCGCCATTTCCTTGGGACGGAGCTTCGCCTGCTTTATTGAATTCTTCTGCTGTTTAACTGCGACGGGAAGCATAAGAAGCTCAACGATAATGGCGAAAACGCAAATACCGATGAGGTAATTGCCAAAGCCTATCGTGTTCGTGATGAGGTCGATAAAGTAGCCGATACCGAAATAGAGGCTTCCGAACAGACCGCGGTTTTCCTCAAACTCAACCTCTATCTGCATAGCTTCGACTATGTTCTTTACGTCCTCGGCGTCGAGCTTTTCGTAGGAAAGAGTGTTTCCTGTGTCGTATTTTGCAAGAGTTGCTTTCGCTCCTGTAAGATTTACGACGAAATTGCCCTCTGCGTCCTTGCGTCCTTCGAACTCTGTGAGTGTTTTGTCCTCACTGTTCTCGCTTGCCATGTCATAACCGCGGTAAGCGGCAACGAAATCGTTTAGCGCGCCCGAATTGTTTCTTACGAAGGTTGCGATGGCGTCAATCTCCTCTTGGGTAAGACCGTCGGTATCATTGAGAGTTACACCCGAAATCGTAACCTTCTGCTGAGCCGGAGTTGCACAAGAGGTGAACACCGTGCATAGCATAAGCATAAGAAGGAGAAGGACTGCTGATTTTGATATGAAATTTCTTTTCATTTTCACTGAATTTTAACCGACAAAAATATGCCGATTCCCTTTCTTTTGTTGGTGGGTTGTCGTGCTGTCAATATAAAGCTTTGCCGAACAGCACCTCGGCGACCGTGTGAAAATTTAATCATTTCGCCTCGTGAAAAACGAAATGCACGGTGTCATTTTTTTCTCTTTCTCGGGGGTACGGGGTCGTATCCGCCCGCGCAAAAGGGATTGCAACGCAATATTCGCCAGACCGTCAGTCCGAAACCTATGAAAAAGCCCCACTCGCTGAACGCGTCGATGGCGTACTGCGAGCAAGTCGGTCTGAATCGACACGTCGGCTGCCCTTTGAGCTTTGAAAGATATTTTTGGTAAAAGCGAACGAGCCGTATGCAGATGTGCTTCATTTTGCAAGCTCCTCTGCCTTGGCGGAATTTTCCGTGTTTTCGGCGGGCTGCTTATACATTTTCAGCTTTGTGAACGCCGAAACGAGCTCCTGTGCAACGGTTGCGCTGTCGGATTCGTGCGCTCCGACTCTGCCCGCAATAACGATGAGATAGCCCGTTTTGAGCTCCCCGTGTTTTCTTGCTTCGGCAAGTCCCGCGCGGATAATGCGCTTTACCCGGTTGCGTTCTACCGCTCCGCCTACCTTTTTTGAAACCGAAAGTCCGACTCTGTTGATATACTTCTTCTCGGGGTTGCGAAGCATTTCGCGCTTTGCTCCCCAGTCGCGCAAAATATAGACCACGATGTGCTTCCCACTCGCGTGCTCGCCATTTTTGAACACTTTTGAGTAAAGATGATTTTCTCTTATCGCGATGTCCTTCATTTTTCGCTGTCGGCTCCTTTCTTTTGCTGTGTGTTTTGTGCTGGCTGTCAGTTGCTTCCGTTTTTTGAAATGAATGTTTTGTGCCTTGTTTGTGCTCTTTGTGTTTTTGCAAGAAAAAACCGATGACACAATGGAGATAAGCCAATCAGTCATCGGTATATTTTCGGGGCTTTTCGCCCTCAAAAGATTAATAAGTCAATCTTTTTCTGCCTTTTGCGCGTCTTCTTTTAAGAACGTTTCTGCCGTCGGCGGTTCTCATTCTTTTTCTGAAACCGTGCTCTTTTTTTCTCTGTCTTTTTTTAGGTTGATATGTTCTGAGCATTATTGCCACCTCCTTGAATTTGAGTTCGGAAGCGAGTTGCTTTTCAGCCTTCTCTACGCTTTTACACAATGACATCATATATTATAAACATAAAATCGCCGTTTTGTCAAGGGCTTTGGCGAATTTTTTTGATTTTTCTTCTATACTGTATGATAAATTGCATTGTATCCACGTTTATCCACGGTGCATCCTGCGACAAAAACGCATTTTTTACCGGTTTTCACACTGCGCGGCTTGGTTGCGGTGCTAACACATTCACCGTAGAGCGGGGGCTTGCTCCCGCCGTTGAAAACACCCGTTTGAACGCGGTGTATGCACAATCACCGTAGGGGGCGACGTCCTCGACGCCCCGCCTCGCATTCGCACGGGCACACGCGCAACAAATGTAGGGACCGGCGTCCCCGACGGTCCGTTTTCGACGTCTGCACAAACGGT
>JBJDZG010000030.1:0-100012 GCA_051867875.1 Eubacteriales bacterium | reverse complement strand
CCTGCGTATTGATAATCATTACGTTGATACCGGAGCTTGACGAGAAGTTGTCCAGCTCGTTCAAGTTGGAGCTGTTGTAGATGAAGAAACGAGCCTTCTTGCCGTACTGCTCCATAAAGTGGTCTGCGGTAATTTGGAAGGTCTTATTGACACCCTCACGGATAGCGATGCTCGGAACGACAACGATGAACTTGCTCCATCCATAACGCTTGTTCAACTCAAACATCGTCTTGATGTAAACATAGGTCTTACCTGTACCCGTTTCCATTTCGATGTCGAGGGAGCATCGACCGACGTTGCCGATGAGCTTGTCGGATACCTTGATATTGTTTTCGTTCTGAATAGCACGGATATTATCAAGCAACTGTTCATCGGTCAGCTCAATCGCTTCGTTCTTATAACCGGTGTCGCTCATAAGCTCCAGTTCTTCATCGGTAACGGCGAGCTTCATCTGCTGTGATTGCTGTTTACCCAAGTCTCGGATATATGAAACTCTGTCGTAGTGCGGCTGTCCGTTGAACACACGAACGACCGCATCCACGGCATCGGTCTGATACTGTTGTATCTTAAAATTAAACTTCACTCGATTGCACCCCCTTACTTGATAGTTGCCTTAATTCTGGCGGCGAGTTTTTCTGAAAGTTCTTCGGTTGTTTCCCAAAGAATAGTATTTATTTGCTTCACGTCAAAGTGACCGTCTGTGCCAAAACGGTCTTTGCTGCATACTTGAATAACTTCTTTTCCGTTACCCAACGCATAGCCTGCTTCAAAATAAGCACCATTATTATGTCCGGTCAATTCTGCAATAACAAACTTTGCCTGCCTTATTTCATAAAGCATTTCGGGTACGATTTGATGATTATGCTCGATTTCATCCATAATTCGGGGCACATATCCACACTCATAGACAGCCGCTTTGATTGCTTCTCGCACTTCTTTCATATCATCTGAGAAAGACATTGCGATAAACACATTTTTGCTTAATTGTGCTTCGTGGCTCTGCAGTTCATCAATTCTTTTATATCCACGAGGCTTAATGATGAACATAAAAGAGTCCTCGTCAGAGCTGTAGTCCACAAACTGATTTTCCGTTAAATACTTGCGGATTTCTTCTAATTGATAATCAACGGACTCCTGGTTGATTTCCTTGCCGTCCTTATCAAATCGACGAACAAACAACGCACTCAGCAGTTGACTTTTTGTGTAAACAATCTTGTCGCCAAAAAAATTGGACTTTGTTGCCATTCCCAACAAGATTTTATCAATTCTTTCTGCAAATGTTCGTGGATAAAAGGCTTCAATCTCCGAAATAGATGCAAAGTAGCACCACGGATATTTTTCATAGGTGCTGTCAAAAGCAGACTTTGAACCAATGAAATTGAAAAATCTAAAATCTTCGTGTTCAACAAGTGTGCCCGTGTAAAATAAATAAGAAGCAACCTTATCTTTGATATGGCTTGCTATGTTACTTGGAAATGCTTGGTATTCATATCTTCCACAAGCAGGACATTGAACGAAAATATATGTGAAATTTTCTTGTATTTGTGATGTAGCATCCGCACCACAAAACGGACATTTTATCGCTTTCTCAGTCATTACAGCACCTTCCTAACTGTGGTTGGACTAATAGAAGCAAATATCTGGTCGAAGTTCGTCAGCACTGAATCGCTTGCCATTCCGCTATCACGGAACACGGCGTAGTAGGGCTGTTCCTTGGCAATAGCCGTAACAACCTCATCGGAAATGTTGTTGTCGAAGCAGGCGTACAGGAAACCCTCGGCAACATTAAACACCTTGCATCCGGCAATAGTGGTCTCCTCAATCTTGGAAGAAAGGAGTACACCGAGGTCAAGCATTACCTGGAACAGCAAGTCTTCCGGCGTTCTGTCCTCTTTTATGTTGTTTGCATAGTTATCAAACAAAGTCTGCTCCACCTCGTCGGGTTTGTAGAATACCTCTTTCATGTTGGAAGTGTCGCACTTCAACACACGGAAGCCGACGTCAAGCCCCTGTGCGGTAAAGCCAGCTTCTTCCTTGATTTTCGCACCTGCACGACGGATGCGTTCCTTGCCAATATCACAAATGGTTTTATATCCTGCTTTATACGCCTCAGTTGTTTTATCAGTTTCTTCTGGCAACTGGACAAGAATAAACTTACGTTTTCCGTTATCAACTGAATTTAACTGCATAACTGCCTGCGCTGTTGTAGCTGAACCAGAGAAGAAGTCCAAAACAATATCGTCTTGTGTCGCATTTGAAATCTGAATGATTCTCTTGATAAGCTCAATCGGCTTTGGCGTTTCAAACACCTTTTCTGGGATGAGAGCTTTTAGGTCGATTTGTGCTTTTTTGTTTCCCTCTATATCATTCCATAAATTAGAAGGTCTTTTAGTTCTTCCTTCCAAGTAGAATTTATAATAAACACCGTAGCCGTCTTTATCAGGCTTGAAATATATCTCATTGTTCTTCAGCATTTTTTCATAAGTTTCTCGTCCCACTCTCCATCTGCTGTCATATCCTGTAGGACCCTTCGGATAAACCACTTTTCCATCTGGAGTCTCGATTCCAAAATACATACTTGGTCTATCTTCACGTCTATCCTCACCACCGGTTCTTCTTAATTGCAAAATGGAGAATTTGCCTCGTTCGTCCTCCAGATTGTAGCGAGCTACATCCTTTTCATCAAGCTCCAATCCTCCTACAGAGAAATTAGGCGTCTTTGAATAGATGACAACATAGTCAAATGATTTTCCCAACGAATCCGTTCCTTGTGCTGTCGTGGTGCCAGTTGCTCGGCATACATTACCTACAAAGCAGTTTTTTCCGAATATTTCATCACACACCTTCAAAAGTGAACCTATTTCATTATCATCAATACTGATAAAGATAAAGCCATCATCTTTCAGTAAATCTTTTGCTATTTTAATTCTTGGATAGAGCATATTTAACCAATCGGTATGGAAACGACCATTGCTATCGCTGTTTTGGAACAGTCTATTTCCTTCATCGTCAAGTTGACCGCTGATAGCAAGGTATTCTTCAGCACTCTGTGCAAAATCATCCTCATATACAAAGTCGCTTCCCGTATTGTATGGAGGGTCAATATATATAACCTTGATTTTACCAAGATAGGTTTCCTGCAGGAGCTTCAAGACTTCCAGATTATCGCCCTCAATATAGAGGTTTTCTGTAGTGTCAAAGTCAACACTTTCCTCACGGCAAGGGCGGAGCGTTTTGGAAATGGGAGCGTTCGCAAGCAGGACAGATTTTTTCTTGTCCGGCCAAGTGAACTGATAGCGTTCATCCTTTCCTTCAACGACCTTGACGGAGATTTCCTGCATCAACACGTCCTTGTCGATAGCACGAACGACCTCGCCATTCTCGTCAATCGTCTCTGTTACGGCATTGGGGAACATAGCCGCCAACGCTCTGAAGTTCTCATCGGCTTTATTAGCCGTTTGCATCCTCAACTTATCCATTATCCGAAGCCTCCTGTGTATTGTTAGTGTTTTTGTTTTTTGGTTTAAGATTGATAACGAAGTGGGTCAGCAAGATAGCGTTTAGTGCCGCCTTTTGAGAGGGGTACTTCACATACCAACCGTGTGCAACTCCGTTTCTGTTTGGAACTCCGTCTATCACGTCCTCAACGCTATAACAGGTCCCAATAATCATATTATTGTAGAAGTCGCTGAATACGTCGTCATATCCGTTCTCATCAACGAGCTTCTTGAAGTCCTCCTTGGGCTTTTTGGTGTTCTCAACCGTCTTTGCCTTGATGATACCTTCCCACATAGTAGCGAGGAAAGGAATAACCAGGGCGTACTCTTTGCGAAGATAGGCTTCAAGAGCCTGTCCGAGAGCCTTTTTCATAAACGGCTCAACCTCCGAGGACTTCCATTGTTTCTTTATTCGTTTTATCTCTTTTGGCGTATAGTACGAGAGGATTGCTTTGTCAATCCGCTTTTCGCAACGCTTACTTACATTCTCGTCTATACGGCTGGAGAAGATAATCTCGTTTATTTCCTCAAATAAGGCATCGTCGGCAAGCGTAGAGGCATACGGGAACCACTTCGACTTATACATAACTTGCAGATGAAGCTGATTTAACTGCTCGTATCGGTCTTTGAGCAGTTCGTCAATATCCCAATGCTCCCAAATCCGTGTGAGAGGTGAAATATCAACGGTGTTCAACCAATTCAAAAACGGAGATTGAATAACCGTCTGTTCCCAAATCGGAGCATAGGAATCCAACACGCTCTGTATTGAACTCATATAATTAGGCGGTAAGATTGTCGCCACTTTACTTGCTATCTGGAAAGCGGAAGTGTCGATATGAAAATCTGACATCTTCAATGCAGCCAAGCCGATAGGCTCATACAATGCTGCCCTCATTTCCAATGTCGGAGCAATCAAACGTGCAGTTTCGTTTGCTGCTGCCAAACTATCCAAAGCAAGGGAGTTCCGATTTATCAAATCGTAGGTGCGGTTTATAGCTGCTATTTCTTCAAGCGGGCGTGTCATCGCTCGGATTGCCTCTTGGGTTTCAAGAATGGGCTTCATACTCTCGGTAAGTCTTTGAGTAATTTCTATGCTCTTTCTGAGACCTTCGGGAATTGGGTCATAAGGGTTAAACTTACTCAAAGAACTCACTCCTTTTCGTCTTGGATTTTTGAGATTATGAATTTCGTCTTGTCAACGGGATACGGAGCTGCAACACGCATATACTGACCGACAGAAACAACCTTGCCGATTGTCTCTTTATCGCCCACCGGAACAAGAACCTCATCACCGACCTTAATTGTCGGGTCGTCCGTTCTGTAGTGGTACGGATGCAGAGCGTGGGGGAACGCTACACCGCAGAACGTGTAGATTTTATCATCCACAAGAGCTTTTTCTGCTTCGATACGCTGTTCTTTTTCACGGCGTTGCTGACGTTCTTTCTCACGTTGCTCTTGGAGCTGTCTGCGTTCATTTTCTCGCTGCTCACGTTCTCTTTGGCGTTTCTCGTTGAGACGGGCATCATAGGCTTTTTGATATTCCTCTTGGGTTTCAAAGTCATTCACATCAAGACCAAGGGTTTCATCGTCTTTATACCAGTTACGCCAGCCGTACTTTTCCTCGTTCAAAGCTTCTAAGTATTCCTGCTCGGAATCGTAATAGCGAGGGTCTAAACCGTACTTTGAGCCGTCGGGCACGGACTTACGCCAAGCGTTCTTCCGTGTATAGGTGTACTGCTCGCAATCATTCTCAACTTGGCTTATGTATTCATCAAGCCCTTTTTCCCACTCGTCAATCTCATCCTGCACCATTCCAATGTCGATTGCCTTGACAAGAGGGAGCATATTCAGTTTGAAGTATTCAGCAGATTCAAGCTCGTCATAGTTCTTACACCAAGAGATTGTACCAACAGTCAATCCATTGATTTTCTTCCAATCGTCGCCTGCTTGGGCTAAACCACGCTTGAAAAGAACAAGAGCTGCGTCCACAAGCCCATCCTGCAGGGCTGCAGCAATAAGTGCATCAAGGTCGCTGGGCATTTCAGCTTTTACATCCAAGACCTTTTCTACAAAATCGGGATGCTTGTCCATATATCGTGCAAGCTCTGTTCTGTAGCTTTCGGGAAAACTGTAGAGGTCGTCAATTACGGAGCTTGTCAGCTCGGAGAGCGACCCGTCTGCATACTGTATGTAAGGTAGGAATGTCGTTAAAGCCCACTCCCAAACCTCAAATGAAAGAGCTGTATTTCTCTTTGCAATTTTACAAAGTGTTTCCGTCAACTCATACTCTCTGTATTCGTCCTCATCGGGGAGCGATACAGGAAGTTTGAAGTTATCCTTGATTGCCTGTGCATAGAGGAATCCGCCCTCATAAGATAGGTAATTCGCCGCAGTAATTTTATCGGCATTGTCGATGATAAATTGACAGCAAGCCTTATCTCTCCGTTCGACCTCCTTATCGCTATAACAAAGGAACTCATTTGCAAGGGTATAAGCTGCATTATACCTGCGTTTGTTCGGATAATTTTCTTCTTTGATTTCCTCCAACTTATCAAGAGCAGGACATTCTACAGAGAACTGTAACGAGATAGCAGGAGCCGATGCACCGGCAAACTCATTAGCTTGTGCTTCTTCAAGAGCATCGTTATATTCGTCCTCAGTCTCAAAATCATCGGGGTCAAGCCCGTAATCGCTACCGTCATCGGCAGTATATCTCCAAGCATTTCTTGCTTCAGCAAGTGCTTCGTTATACTCATCCTCGGTCTCGTAGTCCTCTGGGTCGATGAGTACATCAGACCCGTCCTCGCAAGTATCTCTCCAAGCAACCTTTTCTTTGGCTTCTGCGAGAGCTTCTTCATATTCTTCTTCGGTTTCATAATCTTCGGGGTCTATATCAAATTCCGAACCATCTTCACAAAAATCTCGCCAGGAGGTATCTACGGTACCATCATCCTCATCATCAAGGACAGAATGATATACATAGTCCGAGGAATAGTCGTGCTGTGGCTTTTCCTCTTTCGTACATTCCTCAAAGATTTTGAAAGCTATCCATTGTTCGCCCCAATCTTCTTTTCCGTCGCCATTAAAATCGAACATTCCACCAAAAGGATTGTCCCAGAAGCCGCCTTTTTTGCCGCCTCCACCGCCACCTTTTTTCGCCATCAGAAGCCCTCCTTTCGCTTAATCTTTACTTTTCTCAGCCAAGCTCGGCAAGTTGTTTCTTCAATGCCTTAACTTGTGAAGCAAGCTGAAACTTCTTGTTCGGCTGTTTCTCGCTCCGAGCCTGCTTTTCCAATTTTTCTATATCTTTTGTAAGCTGCACCTTTCGGTCGTCAAGCTCAATCTGTTCGGCAAGGTCGTTGCCTTGTTCAAGCTCCACGCCGCCAACTTGGATGATGAAGTTATCCCATACGGCATCCATATTCAGACCTTCAATGTCAAGAATCAGCTCGTCCTCAAGCATCCATTCGGTGTGATAATACTTGTTCACCTTGAACGCCTTCTTACCGGACTCTGCCGCTTCCTTATATCCCGTCCATGCCTGCACCTTGTTCCCATAAGAGAGAACAAAGAGGATGTGATAAGGGATTTCCTTGTCAATCTGTCGGAGCACCGCTTCGTCGAGCTGCGGCTGTGTCAGCTTTATTTCAATTACTTCGATTTCCGTAACTGCCTGCCCAGGAGCAATATTGAGAGTGGATTCAGCGAGCTTATTTCGCCAATGAATGAGCTTAATCTGTTCCACAAACACTCTTTTAAGAGCAGGAGAAACGTCTATGTTCTCGTAGAACTTTTGCTTCGGTATTCTTTTGTTAAACTCTGTCGTCTGCGGAAAGCCAAGCATATTTTTCCCACCTTTTACTCGTCCTCGTCGTCGAGGAACATCAAATATTCCAAAGCTCTGCCGGAGAGCCGCTTGCGTTGTTCTTCAATGCGTTCCTTTTCCGCAGGTGTCTTTGCATCTTCAGGTCTCTTTGCAATAGCATCGACCATCTGCGTTACTATGTCACGCTCGTTCTTTTTGTCTCCCATTACTTCACCACCAAGAAACAAATCAGCTCAAAATCATCGAGACCGGATACCTGCGAAAGCAGAGCACTCGTGCCACCACTCTTAAACAGGCTGTCAATGTCGTTTTCTTCCTTAACGTCGATGATAGAGTTGATAGCTTCGGACAAAAGCTCGGAAATCTCGCTCATATTGCGACCGTCCTCGGTCTCGTCGTTGAAACGATGATACAGTTCCTCAATGGGCTTGTCCTTGCCACGGCAAACGTAACGCATAACATCGAGAAGTTTCTTGGGCTGCAGATAGTCGCAGACCACTTCGCCCTCGTCGCTGATATAGACCATATAGAACGGATGAAGCCTGTTCTTGTTGTCGATGTTGATGCTCTGAGCACGGTTTTTCAAAACGTAGATAACACCGGGCGGGCAATCTGCCGATGCAGGAGCAACGGCGTGAAGTCCCATAGGTGTATGTTCGAGTTCGGGATGCTGCTTGATGTAATCGAGCAGATCTAACCGGAACTCGTTGAGACCCAAGTCCATAATGGAAATACCGGAGGACATTTCCTCAATATCCACGACTTCTTCCTGCAAACGCTGAAGCTGTGCTTTGCGGTATTCAAGGTCGTGCTTTTCTTCATCGGAGAGAATGTTGTCGTCGCCCGTTGCGGTCATATCGACAATCTTCATTCTCGTCTCAACTTTCGATTTCAGATTGATATACTCGTCAAGAGATATATCGGGCCAGAAATTGACAAGCTGGATAACCTTATTTTTACTGCCGATACGGTCAACTCGTCCGAAGCGCTGAATGATACGAACAGGGTTCCAATGAATATCGTAGTTGATAAGGTAGTCGCAGTCCTGCAGGTTTTGACCCTCGGAGATACAGTCTGTAGCAATCAGAATGTCAATATCAACCTTGGGGATGCTATCGAACATATCACGGTCTTTAGACCTCGGAGAGAAGCAGGTCAAAACAGTATTCATATCTGCCTTTTTGAGCTTCGCTGTTGTACGTCCTTCAACGGAGCCGGTAACGACCGCAGTATGCAAGCCATACTTTCTCAGCATAAACTCGGACACGTTATCATAGAGGTACATAGCTGTATCAGCGAAGGCGGTAAAGATGATAACCTTCTTGTTACCCTCGTTGATGGGATGCTCAACCTTACCCGAAAGGTCTTTGAAAAGCTCCTGCAGCTTGCTGTCGTGTTCCGGTGTAATATCGTCCACCATAATAGTCAGCAGCTCCAGCACCTCCTGGTCTTTGGCAAGCTCGCCACGCCAAGAGATTCTATCCATATCGGCAAGGTCAATCTGTACCTTCTTACCGATGCCTGCAAAGTCGTCGCTGTTCTGGTCGTCAAGGTCGTATTCATCAACACCGGAAATATCGGTGAGGTTGACCGTTGCCCCTACTGTGTTCTCGTAATCGTCGATAGATTCGATAGTGGTATCAATCAGTTCCTTAATTCTGCGAAGCGTGAGATTAAAGGAATAGACAGAGCTTTCCATACGCTTCATAAGGTTGATAGCCATAAGACGGCGAATACCAAGCTCACGGCTTGCCTGCGTGAAACCGACGTTTACTTTATTGTCTCCGTACAGCTCGGCATACTTTTCCATACGGCTCGGCAAAATGTAGTGAGACGGACGGTAAATATCCAAGTTCAGCTTGGTGAGCTGTTCAAAGATTTCGTTGTAGCTGATGGCGTCCTTCAAGTCAGTCAGACGAGGCGTGTGCGACTTGGGAGGTAATCTTTCGGGGAACTTACCAATAGAGGTAGTGTCGTAATACTTTTCAATATGCTTTCTTGAACGTGCAATCGTTACGCTGTCGAGCACTTCAAAGAAGTCAAAGTCAAGCATACGGAGTAGATTGTCCGTTGTTCTGTCGCAGGGTTCCCACTTGCTCCAAGTATTGAAAGCCTTTTGAGCGTTTCTGAAAATCTCGTCAATGGTACGGGTGGTTTTCAGCTTACTGTCGAGCAGAGAGGAATCGCCTTCATAGGCGAGCTGCAACTGGTTTTTCAAGTCGTTGAAACGGGTATTAACGGGCGTAGCAGAAAGCATCAATACCTTGGTCTTTACGCCCTTACGAATGACCTGCTTCAAAAGGGTAACATAGCGGTTATCCTTGTGGTCATCGTCGCTGTCCATCTTGCCGCCGTTTCTAAAGTTGTGAGATTCATCAATCACAACAAGGTCGTATGTATCCCAACGCAAACGGGACAAATCCGTTCCATTAGACATTCCGTGAGTACGTCCGAGGTCGGTGTGGTACAGGACTTTATAGTTCAGACGGTCTTCTGCAAGAGGGTTGTTTATATAGTTATCTCGGTATGTATTCCAGTTGTTAGAGAGCTTCTTCGGGCAAAGCACAAGAACGCTCTTGTTTCTGGACTCGTAATATTTGATTACTGCCAGAGCTGTGAAGGTCTTACCAAGACCAACAGAGTCGGCAAGAATACATCCGTTGTATTTTTCAAGTTTATTTATAATAGCGAGAACCGCATCACGCTGGAAGTTAAACAGCATCTTCCAAACCTTGCTTTCCTTAAAGCCGGTTGCCTCGTTCGGCAGAGTGTCCTCGGAAACGTCATCAAGGAACTCATTGAAGATATTAAACAGCGTAATGAAATAAATGAACTCCGGTGAGTTCTCGTTATATACCGCAGTAATATTTTCAATCACTTGGTCGGTAACGTCTTGGAAATTCTGCTTATCGTTCCATAACTGTTCAAAGAGGTCAATGTAGCTCTTGCTCATCGGGAACGACAATCTCTGTGTAAAGTTATAGGCATAGTTGCCACGTTCACAACCAAGGTCAACGGTCGTGAACTCATTGAATGGCATATATGTATATTGGTCGGAATCTGATACCACGTTCAAGAAGCCAGGGACAACTTGGCTCGTCGTGTTGGACTTGAACGTAGCCTTTTGCTTAATCCATTCCGCACACTCTTTTGCAATCGCTCTTTGGGTCAGCTCGTTGCGGAGACGGATTTCAAATTCACTTCCGTAGAGGTTCTTTTCACGGGTCATACGAGGAATATAAAACTCTCTCTTCGACTTTTCTGCTTTGTCGGTAGTGAATGTTGGAGAGGTAAAAATGAACTGCAAATCTTCGATACCCGAAAGGCTCTTTTTCAGTTCTTCATAAGCGTAGATAGAGAAGCAGGCTGCAGCAATTCTCAGCTTGCTTTTCTTTGTAATGGTTTCCTCCAAATCGTCACGGACACGAAGATTGATGTTATCAATCATCTTCGGCATACCCGGCATTTGAGGAATTGCGGTCTGAACCTTGGGTTGAGGAATAGGAGCTTCTTCTTTTTCTTCAACAACCTTTTCGCCAGGATAATGAATAAGTGTATCATCAACGTCAAAGAAGTTCAGCTTGCCCTTTACGGGGAACGCCTTAATCTTTCTCACGTTTGTCAGATGCCACTCGTAAATATCCTCTTCGGCATTATAGGTGGTGTCGGTAAGACTGACCACACAGAGGGCATAACCGGAAAGCATCCCAGGCACTTTAGGATTTGCACTACTGCAAACCAAAAGGTCTCCACGATGCTTAGTGTCCCACGACCGATATTCAATAACTTTAGAACCACGCAAAATTTGTGTTGCGTAGGGGTTCTTTATAGATATAGCCTTCATAGTTTCACTCCCATCCGACACAACTTTTCTATTATGTCAGTATCATTATATAAAATTTGGTGTCCCATAAAACGGACTTATTCTTTGCTGACCCGCACAGCCTCGCAAATATCTCCAATATCGCAATTCAGATAATCACAAATACGCAGAAGAACAGACAAGGCAACATCCTCACCCTTATTCAGCTTGCTCATTGTTCCGGTTGATAAACCCAATTCTTTGCGTAGTGTGGGCTTGGTAATATCCTTTTCGATAAGGAGCATCCACAGTTTTTTATAGCTGATTTTCATACAATCACCTCATACATCAAACGAGTTAGCGTGTGCCATTTAACATTATAGCACAAAAACTTGGATTTTTCAATAAATCGCTCTAAAAATTAAATAAAAAGTTGCAACTTCTCGAAGCGTTGAAAAGAGCCTGCCAGAAACAACATTCTGACAGGCTTATGATATAACTTCTAATCTCCGCTGATAACGACATATTCGCCGTTCTTGGCTATGCTTTTGGCGGCAATAATCGCATAGTGAATGATTATCTCATAGATTACCTTGCTTGGAAGATATTTTATTTTTGCAAACAGCTCCAGTATATCTTTCGGCAACAAGTCAAGCTGTTCTTTGTACTTAATCCATTTCGTGCTGTTACGCTCCGCACCTTCAAACAACAGTCCTTTTCTAACAGCTTCGCTGAGAGCATAGGCTTCCTCACTACTCATAAACTGCTCCAAATATTCACGCAGCTCCTCACGGCTTACAAACGGAAGTCTCACTATATCCTCACTTTCAAGACCGGATGAACCATTTAGGCAAAGGACTTTGAGAAAATCGCTCTTTGTGACAGGGTTTATCTGCTCCAATATGGCTTTTTTCTTGCCGTTTGTGTCTCCGTATCCAACAAGCGAATAGCTTAATGTAGGGTGCTCTCCTGCAAACGCTTCGCATAAGATTTGACGTGCTTCTTCTGTTATGTCAGCTTCTAACTCCACATTGCAGGAAATCAACTGTATAAGCTCAAATATCGGTTGATACTGTCTGTACTTATCCAACCCTGCAGGGTGAAGCACTCCGTCCGGTGTTCTCAAAGCCATATAATTTCGATTGATAACTAACGTGCCATCATTAACGGTTATTTCCTCGCATATAAGCTCTTTATCGTATGTACTCATAGTTATTCACCACACTCAATCTTTCCGTAATACAGCGAATGAAAATCTCCTGCCGCCCTTACATTGTATCGCTCTTGCAAATCCTCAAATACAGCCAGCGTTACGTCGTACAGTTTTGCAATGTACTGATTATCCACAGGTGTTCTTTCGTACTTTCTACTTTCGATTGAAGCCACCATTTTCTCAATTCTTCTCGCCAAGGTGTATCCACGAGTTATAGCAGCAAGTCCGTCCACCGTTATGTAAGGAGCATTGAACTTTTCGCCGCACTTGCAGAAAAGAGCCTGCAAAAAAGGGACAAAGTAACTGAACCTTTCAAAAATAAACGGAGAGGGAGACGGAAGCTCCATCAAGTATTTAACCGCTTCCTCTTTTGTAATTCCACACTCAAGCTGCTCATTTGTGATACCGGTCAATTCTTCAATCCGTTCTGAAATAGGACAGCTCGGCTTTATATAGAGTGTTTCCGAACTCAGTATTTCATAGTCTGCCATAAAAGAAACAGTGAGGGAAATCACTTCATCTACCATCGGGTCAATACCCGTGGTCTCAATATCAATAAGATACCATCCGTCGTTTAACATATTACTTCGCATCCGTGCCATTCCATCCCAACACGGCATAATAGCTTTGCGAACAATACCAATGGTGTCTCGCAATGGCTTATCAAGACCGGCACGAAGGTCAACACGGAAAAGGCTTTTTGTATCAACCGTCTCTTTCTGTTCTTTCGTGAAAACCTCTGTAAAAAGGAGTATTGCAGCGTGTGTGTGTTCGGTTGCATACTTGTGAGCCTTGATAATATCAGAAAGCTGTCCTGGATGAAGTTTTTTCGGATTGATAAATGCACACCACGCTTTACTGACAAACAACTCTATATCCTCATCGCTTGACAGGCTATCGGATGACACATCGTAGAAGCTAAACCCACAGGGAAAATGACAACGCAGAGTGTGAAACTGCAGGCGTGTTAGACCAAGACATAAAACATCAAATCCAATCATACCAAAATCTCCTTTCCGTCATCCACACTAACGATTCTCTCTGAGGGGCAAATCGTTTGAAGCACGTTGGGATTATCGGTGTGAATAGGAATAACCATTGACGGGCTTACTTTATCTATTACCGTCTTAATATCGCTTGTAGATGCGTGTCCGCTTGTGTGTAGTGATTCCCAAGCACCGGCAAGCTCCAAGAATGACTGAATCGTACTATTTTCTCTTGTTCGATAGCCGTCCCACATAGAGTAAAGAATGATACTCTGTGAGGGGTCAAACTTACGGATTATATCTCTAAAATACCTGTTATCCCTTACCGTCATAAGGAAGCCTTTCTCCTGCAGTTTAGAGAATATATTTTCTCCGTATATTACTTTCTTAATGTCTCGGTACAGGGGCGAATAGTCTCCCCATTGCTCTTGAAGAATATCAAGCAGCTCTCCTTGATAGCTGTCGCAAACAAAATATTTCCCACGGGGAACCGCTTTAGACAACGCACAAATTCGTTCAAGATTGGTGGACGCACAAAGCACAAAGACGTACTTGTATTGTTCAAGATAACCCCTTGTCTTTTGTTTAAGCTCATACTCTGTAACTGGCTGATTATTGTTTCTGGAAAGCGTTGTTCCTTCGGTAATTAGCGTGTCAACTTTTCCGATTCGGTCAAGAATTTTTGGTAGTGCCTTTCCTCTGAACCCGTGCAGGCGAAAATCTCCAGTATGCAAAATGCGTTTTCCATCAGCTTCAACGAGAAACATATAACTGTCGCAGGCTGAATGGTCTATCGAGTACGGCGTTATAGATATGTCGCCTATATTAAACCGTATTCCTGGGCAAAAGGTTTTTGCCGTCGCAATCCGAGACTTCAAACTTGTTTGATCGTCTCGGAGAGTAGCAAGGAGAACAGCTTTTGCAAACTCTCCCATATAAACCGGAATATCCTTATGAGCGTTCAAAAGCTGCCCGATATGGTCGCCGTGGTAGTGCGTAATCAGTATTGCATCGCACGTCCCGTTGTTGTCAGTAACACCGGCGATATTAAGCGGATGAGGAACAAAGGTAGAATCTAACCCAAGTTCCTCACCCATATCAACAATAATACGTGTTTTTTCTGTTTTGATTTCAGTAGCCACACCACCTATTTGATGTGTACCTCTATGAACTCTGATTTTCATATCTTCTTTGCCTCCAGTTTTGTCGTACAGCTAAATTATAGCAAAGCCTCACGACAGCAGTATGGTGGCGAGAGAAAAATTATTTTTACGGATTCTCCTGGCGTCCGTTCCGATATACTGTGTGGGTGTAAAAATCAAGCGACATTACAAGGTCGTATTCCTTATCTTTTCTCCCAAAGAAAGCAAGGTCGTCTGCCATCCCAATAATGTCGGTTAATGCTTTCATTCCACCGCCAAAGTCAAAATGGTATGTAACAGAAATATGTGTGGTTCGTCTTTCAATCTTTATATCCATTGCATAAAGTTCTGATACTTCGATTGCCTTGTGAATAAAAGCCTTTGCTTCTCCTGCACGCTCTGGAATAGGAACATAGGTCACGTCTTTGTAAATACTCTCCATTATCTGCTCAAAGGTTATGCGTTCCTTGGGTTCATCAGTATCGACCTTATCTTCTGCAAGTTCTTCGTCACTCGGCATTTCCCACTTCGGGAACTTTTTTTCATAGAGTACTTCTTCATAAGTCGCTTCTTTGATATTCATAGTGTCTCTCCTAAATTGATTACTGTTAAATTGTTCTTATGGGCATAATCAACGGTATATGCCGTTCCGCCTGTGCTCTCTGTTAGATAGCACACACACACGCTGCTGTTATCAACCAAGTGCCGATTCCTCTTGTGCATACAGCCCCTCGTGTACTCCTGCGATGTGTAAACCACCTTGTCAGCTTTATTCTTTATATCCTCATAAATCTCAATGTCACGAGTTGACCACCCTCTTGTCTGCGAAAGGCAAGGGAGGACGAGAATTAGTTTGACATCGGGGTATTGTTTTTTTAGTTCTAATACTGTCTGAGCTGCAAGGGTATCATAACCCAAAGCACCACCGGCTCCAAAATACAGGTATCCGTCGTTTATAAGCTGAATAAGTGTTGCTTTAAGCCGCAGAGCAAGAGTATCTACTTGCTCTGGCGGTATTTTTCTGTGACCTGTGAAACATACTGTACGATTTTTCATTATTCTTCCTCCACTACTTCACACACTAAAAATACAAAATCTTTTATTATAATACTTATAGTATATCATAGTCAAGCAAAAGTATCAATAGTCTGTGGTAATTCGGGAATAATACTTATAGACTATATATAGGAGGATGTATTATGAGCGAAATATCGAAACTTATCGGACAACGTATCCGTAATTATAGAACTCATCAGAAATTGAGCCAAGAAAAACTGGCGGAACTTTCCGGTTGTCATCCCACTTACATTGGGCAAGTTGAGCGTGGGGAGAAAAATGCAACCCTTGAAAGCATTGAAAAAATTGCTTCCGCATTGAACATTCCTCTCGCCCAACTCTTTGAAAAACTCGGAGACAGAGAAATGTCCGACAGTATTCCTCTCAAATGTTACGAGTTCTTATCAGCCAAGACCAAAGCCGAGCAGGAGCATCTTTATCGCTTGCTCGTCGAAATGGATAAGTACAAAAACAAATAATCAAGGTAGCACAAGACCGTAATGGAATGGCAGCAAACGCCATTTGCCGTTACGGTCTTTTTCGTTGCTTCATATCATTTATCGCTATTTGAAGCAACATCTTCTTTGATAAAGCTCATTATATCTCCTGCATCACAATCCAGTATGTCAGCAATCTTCATCAGTATGGATAAGGCGACCTCTTGGTTCTTACTGAGTTTTGTAAATGTGGCAGGAGCAATGCCGGCGAGTTTGCGAAGCTCCACCTTGCTCATTTCTCGTTCGGCAAGCATAACCCATAGTTTCTTATAGCTGACTTTCATTCCATACACCTCTCATACATCCGATTTAATATAGATTTCTTTTCTATTATACCACTAAATCCTAATTACAACAATAAATATTGAAAAAGATAGTGAAAATAATCGTGTGCATTTATCGTTATTTTCGGACTCCTGAACTAAAATCGTGATATAATATTATGTGAGGCGATTTGCGGTGAATGGACTTATTCATATTCGTCTCGCAGTATGCAACAAAAAAACGCTTTTATATATGTTTTTGACCCTCTGCAACATCTATTTTACGCAAAAATCAAATAATATTTGCAAATAGCGTAAAATCCTGTAGTATTCTGTCGAATTAAGCGTAAGCCGTTGGAATGGTGCAGCCGCCTTTTCGCCTACAATATATAGTGGGATAGGTGGTGAGGCAAGTGGACACTAAGTTTATTCGAGATAGGATTACGCAGTTGCGGATACAGAAGGGTGTATCCGAGTACAAAATGAGTTATGACCTTGGGCATAGCCGAAGTTACATATATAACATTTCTTCTGGTAAATCTTTGCCTCCCATGGCTGAGTTTCTTGAAATCTGCGACTACTTCGGTATTACACCAAGTCAGTTCTTCAACGATTCAACTGAAAATCCTGCTCTGCTACAGACCGCTATTGAGGAAATAAAAAAACTCGATGACGACGATTTAATGCTCTGCATTAGTAACATTAGGCGGCTGACAAAAGGCTGAAATTCAACTTATTTGCCGGCATGAAAACAACATGAACTGACCGCAAGGTAATCGGCAAATGCATCCGATTCCTTGCGGTTTTTCTATACCCAGCATTTTAGGAGGTACACCAACATGGCGAACTTTTTTAGCGGCTTATTCGGTCAAAAGAATAAGTCCCAATCTGCCGAACACAGTGCAGAGGCGAACCAAGCTGATGCAGCTTCTTCACATATTGAACAGATAGTTGATGATGCTGTCCGTTCACTCAAACACAATAAAATTACGGAGGATGAAGACGCAGTTTATGCAAAGGCTTTCCAGAAAAGCCTTACCGACCTTGCTAACGATGTATATGGCAAAAACGAACCATTCGACATTGCACAGAAAGCTCTGCAATACGCTTGCGACTTCTATGAAGCCGATTGGTGCGGTATGTTTGATGCAGATATGCTGCTTGACTTATGGATGCCGTTTTGGTGGTATAACAATCTCACAGGTGGCATGACCAAGACACAGCTCAAAGATGGGCGTGTCATGGGTGATTTTGAAATGTTCCGCAAGATGATTATTTCAAATACCAGTTATTATCAAGCGGATATTGAAACAATCAAAGAATCCAGACCGGAAGAATATGCTCTTTTCAGCAGCCAGGATGTAAAGTCTTTTCTGTCTGTTCCATACAGTCGCCGGGAGCACGGCGTTATTTTCCTGCGCAATCCTAAAAAGTTCGGTGACAGACCGGACTATCTTCGCATTATTGCCAATATCCTTATCCAAGAAATCAATCAACAGAAACATTTAGACCGTATGAAAATCAATGCTGCGTCTGCGAACATTCGCCAGGATGCAGATGTGATTGTCAATTTGTTTGGCGGTATCGAGGTTATGACCGAGCAGGGAAAGCTCGTTGAAACCGAAATGAAATCGGCAGTATGCAGTAAGATTTTCGTTTTGCTTATGCTCAACCGCCACCGTGGTATGCCCGCAAAAGAATTATCCGACTTAATATGGGGCGACAAAGAATTTGAGAACCCCGTCGGCAATCTGCGCTCGCATCTGTATAGACTTCGGAATATGTTAGACCTTCTTTCCAAGAAGGATTTGGTAATCACGCAACCAAACGGCTATCGCATTAACCCGGAGCTGAAAATCCATACCGATTTTGAGCAATTTGAAAGTTTGTGCAAAAGCGTAAAACCTATGATGCAGTTACATGAACAGATCAAAATCTTAAAAGAGGCTGTTGACTTATATGACGGAAAGTTGTTTCCGAGTGCTGAAGGTGAGCACTGGCATATCCATCATTCAGCCTACTATCACACAATGTATTTGAAAGCTGTTGAAGCTCTTATGGAGCTGTATCATGAGGTTACTGACTATCGGGCTTTGCATGACTGTTCCATGAAAGCAATTAAAATAGAAGCCAATAGTCCGGCTATCATCTATTGGCTCATTATTGCGCTGCGAAAGAACGGTGCTATAGAGATGGCAAAAAAGCATCTGGAGTCCGCAAAGGCTCGGTTGCTTGAAGAAGAATATCGAGAGCTGGAAAACCGGCTTCAAATCGCCGTTTAATGCAGATTTGATTTGCATTTGATGTAGGTTTGACACGAATTGCAGAAATACGCCCATTTCATCTGTATTTGATGCGTATTTGACGCTCCATACAACCCTTGTTTGGTAAAATTTTCTCATCGAACATGAGAGAAGCACCAAGCAAGGGTTATTTTTTTATGTTCAACCACAGCCCTTAAACAACTGAATACTGCCCGCCAAATAAAAAAAACGAGGTTTTGGCGGGTGCTTCCACACGCAGTCTCCAAATCCAAGTTTTTTGGATTTGGAGGCTTTTTTATGTCCCAGCAGCTCCCTCGCTGTCGTAGCCCTCCGTTTGGAATCTGACTTCACCAACAATCAGATTTCAAAAAACGGAGGACTACAAAATGTTTAATAAAAATAGTATTTACGCTCTCAACAAGAAAGACCCAGATGCAATCGTGTATCCGTCCGCAACAGGCAGACCCGTTCGCATCACTCGTGACGACTTTCCAAGCGAAGAAGAGTTTCTCGTTTTCAAGGCGTGGTCTGATGAGAACTTCCACAAGGAAGATAACCGTGATGTTGTCGAGGGCAAGCACCTGGTTTCCATTGATGATATTTCCGAAGGAGCACTCGCCGTTCCTGCCATTGATGTGGTTATGGAACGCCGCCACGACAGAGCTGAACAGCGGAAACGGGCTTCTGAAATGGTTGTTCTGCTAAAGGACAAGCTGACCGAAACTCAGTTCCGCAGACTTTGGATGTACCACATTGATGGAAAGACAGAGTGCGAAATTGCAGAGCTTGAGGGTGTTGCACAACAACAGATTTCCAAGTCAATCAAAGCCGCAGAGAAAAAAATAAAAAATTTTTCACCGAACTCATAAAAACAGGGTGTAAAAACGCCCCCAAAAAGATGATAGGTGAAAGGGTCAATAATCAAAAGTTCCTTTCTCCATATCGGACGGTAACAGTTTAATCCCTGCCGATATGAAGGCTCCTTGAAAATTGAATAGCTTTATCAGATAACGAACTCTCTTGTAAGAGCCGAGCCAGAGGATACGCCAAGACCACCGTAAGGTGCGAGCGAGAAATATCAGCTCTGGAAAAGTCGGGTAGCTCCCGATTGGCGATGAGGACGGAGAGGTGCTACTCCCCACCAGGGATAGTCCGAGCGTGCTAACAACCGTCGCAGGCAATCCGGTGAGAGGTCGTGTAAGTTAATCACGGGCGTAGAAGCGAGTGCCAAGAGCGTAAGGCAGTCTGGATGAAGTATTAAGCACTTATCCCAACAACACTATGGAGGACGGCTATATCCGTTTTCCAAATCAAATATGAAGGGCGAACTGCACTCAGCGGTTCGCCCTGTTACATAAAAAGCGTTTTCACGGAACATAGAAAGGAACTTTGTTTATGAATAATACCTTGAATTATCGCCGTGGCGACATACTTCTTGCTGACCTCGGCAAACCAACCGGCTCCGTACAAGGCGGTTGCCGTCCGGTGGTTGTTATCCAAAATGACATTGGTAACAAACACGCCCCCACACTTATCGTCGCTCCCATTACATCCCGCACTTGGAAGAAATCCAAACAGCCTACTCACTATCACCTCGATAAAATGGATTGTCTCAGCGAATCCTCGATGGTTCTGCTTGAACAAATCACTACCATAGATAAAAGCCGTGTCAAAAAGTTTATAGGTAAGCTCGACAGAGCACAAATGAAAAAAGTTGATTACTGTATCGAAATCAGCCTTGGTCTCTGTGAGGTCGGCAAGGTAGAACTCACTACGGAGGGTAAACTATGAGAGTCAGAGACAAATACAACAGCTCCGGTTGTCTTGATATGACCGCCTATCTCGCACTCCGAAACATTGAACGTAAGGAAAAACTTGAACGACAGGCTCGACAAGACAAATTGAATAATATAACCAAACAAGGCAAAAATAATAACACCGCAGTTGCAGAGAAAGGACGAAGTGATGGTAGTACACGAACTTAAAAACGATGTTTCCACCGTTAGAATCCACGACGAATGTTACGAAGCGGATTCCAAACGCTTGATGAACTCGGTAAGCAGAGTGGTGTCTGAGTCCTACAAACGCAGATACTTGTCAGAACCTAAAGCACAATCTGCCGTAGTTGTTTTATCAGACCCACAACCGATAATTGCAACGCTGCAGGCGTAAGTCTGCGGCGTTTACATATTTTACATACCCGACAACATTGATTCACTTAAAAAACAAGATTATAATATATAATTGAAAGGAGGCACCTTATGGAGCAATATGTTAAATATCTCCGAAAATCCCGCTTTGACCGTGATTATGCTGAGTTGAGTGTTGAGGACACGCTGAAAAGACACGAAGCAATTCTTGACAAGGTTGCGGAGGACCGTGGATATTATATTGCTAAAACTTATTATGAGGTAGTCTCCGGTGAATCAATCGCCGCACGACCCGAAATCCAAAAATTACTCGAAGAAGTCAGTGCAGGCATTTATGCCGGAGTATTAGTAGTTGACCTTGAACGTCTCGCAAGAGGCAACGGTGCTGACCAAGCATATATCAGCCAGGTCTTTCAGTATTCATCCACCAAGATTGTAACACCGAGCAAGACATACGACCCGTGCAACGAGTTCGATGAGGAATATTTTGAATTTGGTCTCTTTATGAGCCGCCGAGAGTATAAGACAATCAATCGCCGTCTTATCCGAGGCAGAGACAGCTCCGCATCCGAGGGCAAGTACATTAACAGTATTGCACCCTATGGATATATGAGAGTTAAGCTGCCAAATGAAAAGGGCTACACTCTTGAACCCCACCCGGACGAAGCTCCCCACATCAAGACAATCTTTGAAATGTTTCTGAACCACGCAGGAACCAAGATTATCGCCAACCACCTTAATGACAACAACGTGCCGACTCGTCACGGAGACCTATGGACGTATTGCACTATCAGCAATATTATCACAAATCCCGTCTATATGGGGAAAATCCGACGTGGATGGAGTCAGCAGATTAAAACCATTGAGAACGGCGAAGTCAAGAAGAAAATCAAGCGTAAGAAGAACATCGAAGATTACAACGTATTTGACGGGCTTCACGAAGCCCTCATCACCGAGGAACAGTTTATGCTCGCTCAGCAGATTCGTCTTGAAAAACAGCCTGCACCAAAGGTTAAGGACGAGTTTGAGCTACAGAACGCTTTTGTCGGTCTGCTGTACTGTTCGACCTGTGGCAAGAGAATTGGCAGAACCACCAGTTCAAAATCCAGAGATTCACGAGCAAGATTCCGCTGTGTGAACAGTAGGAATTGCCACAACGTCAGCTCTGACTACGATGTGGTTGAAAAGGAAATCATTTCAGCCCTTCGGGAATGGCTCAAAGGTTATCGCATAAAGATTGATACCGTTGGGTACGCTAAAGACATCGAAGCTCTCAGAAATCAGAACAAAAAGCATACGACCGAGCTGCAGAAACTTAACGCTCAGTTGGAGAACGCATATAACCTTGTCGAACAGGGTGCATATACGCTTGAAATCTTCAAGAGCCGTCAAGAAAAGCTGAACGCATCGGTGGCAGAGGTTAAGGCGAAAATCGCTGAAAACGAAATCACAATCGCTCGTATGGAGCAGAGCGACAACGCCAAAGCAAACCTCATTCCTCAGACCGAAACTCTGTTAGCCAGCTATGATGAAATGACTAACGAAGAACGGAACGCATTACTCAAAGAAATCCTAAAGAAGATTGAATACAAAAAGGAAGCCAACGGGCAGATAGAAATTGACCTCTATCCTCGGCTTCCAAAAATTTAAGGCTATGTAGGTATCATCAGGTTACCTACATAGCTGTAGGTATCATAGATTGACACACACGTGCGTAACTGCGCCGACGAGCTTGCCGTTCTGAATTATCGGCGAGCCCGACATACCCTGAACGATACCGCCCGTAGCGCCTATGAGCCGCTCGTCGGTAATTCTGACCGTGAAGCACTTGTTTCCCTCGGCGCTTCTGTTGATGTTTGAAATTTCTATTGAATATTCGCACCGCGTGTTGTCGTCAAGGGTGCAGAGCAGAGTCGCCGCGCCCTCTTTGAGCTCGTTTTTAAGCCCGAGCGAGTACATTTTTCCCTTAATACCCTCTGGAATCTGCGCGAAAAGTCCGAATATACCGCACTCGTTGTTCTCGGTTATCGAGCCGACCTTTGAGGAATTGAAATAGCCCTTTAGCTCGCCGGGCTCTCCGCGCTTGCCCTTTTCAATTCCGTTGACGGTTACGCCGAGAACGCTTCCTCCGTCAATTTTCGTAAGCTCGCCCGTGTCGCTCTCGCAAATTCCGTGTCCGAGCCCGCCGAACGTGCCGTCGGGAAGAACGAACGTTACCGTTCCTATGCCCGCGCCGCTGTCTTTTAACAGAAGCCCAAGCGAATATCTGCCCTCGCTCTCGGAATATTTCGGAGTCACGGAAACAGTGCTCTCCTTTCCCGCACGGGTGTACGTCAGCTTAACCGACTTGCCCGCCGAGCCCTCTATTTCGCCCAGAAGGTCGGAAATGCCCGAAATTTCTCTGCCGTTTATCTTCGTTACCGTGTCGTAGAGCCGCAGTCCCGCCTTGTAAGCGACGTTTGAGGTTTCGCCGTCAAAACCGACGACGGTTGCACCCTTGGTGTAAAATTTAATTCCGAACGGCACTCCGCCGACGTAAACCTTGGTGTCTGTGAGCTTTGCGACGTTGACGCTCCGCACGGGAATTGCGCCGAAAAGCTTGTACTGTCCGCGCGAGAGCTCAACCACTCCGCCCGCGCTCTCGCCGTCGGTGAAAACGCTCTCGTCGCTCTCAAAGGTCGTTCCGAGATACGACGGCACGTCCTCACCCGAAAAGCAGGAAACAGTCGGGGGAATAAGCACGCCGTAGAGGGCAAAGGTCGCCGCCGAGCAGACAAGAAACAACGCAAAAGCGGTGAGTGCCACCCTCAAAGGAGTACGCATTTTGCCCCGTTTTATATTGATTTTCATTGATTTTACCTCCATTTTGATAATAAGAGAGGATATTTGCAAAAATTTTGGCTGAAATTTTAATTCCTCTATTTATAATTTGCTCAAAATATGATAAAATAAAAGTGTTAAAATTTTGTTTTGAAAAAACAATTTCACTATATAATTATATGAAAATTTATTAATTTTTATACGAAAGGGGGCGCTACGGTGTCGGACCTCATACAGGCGGGCAAGCCGATAACTACATATATGGAGCGCTCGCTCCACGCTCATCTTAAAAAGGTTTTTTGCCCCGACGAGGGCGCGCACGAGGTAAAGGTCGGCAGATACGTCGCCGACGCCTGTGACGGAAAGACGGTTTTTGAGATACAGACGGGGAATCTCGCCCCGCTTGCCAAAAAAATCAATTTTTATCTTGAAAATACGGACTATTCGGTTGCAGTTGTGCGCCCTCTCGCGCAGAAAAGACGCCTATACTGGCTTGACGGCGAAACGGGCGAGTTTACGGGCAAATCGCGCTTTACCGCGAAGCACGAGAGTATAAGCAGCGGAATTTCCGACCTTTTCTATCTCAAAGACTTACTCGGAAACGAGCGCGTGAGCTTTATTTTCGTGCTGATGGAGATAGACGAAATTCGCCTGCTCGACGGCTACGGAAAGTACAAAAAAACACGCGCGACGAGCGTTGACAGACTCGCAGGCGAGATTTTTGAGGTGAAACGCATAGGCTCGGCTAAGGATATCGCCGACTGCGTGCTTCCGCTGCTCCCGGACGGACCTTTTACACGCGACGAGCTCGCAAAAAGCCTGAAGCTCAAAGGTCTTAAACTTTGGAGCGCGCAAAAGCTTTTGCTTGAAACAGGCGTTTTGAGCGTCGAAAAGGTCAAAAACAGGCTGATTTTCGAGAAGTGCGAGGGAGAATGATAGCTCGGAATCCGTGTTTTTCGGACTCAAAAAGCATTATCCTTTCAAACCGCCTTCCCACCTTGACAAAAAATCGCGTGGGTGCTATAATGATGGCAGTACACCTCAAAGGAGGAATTTTTTGATGAATCATTTAACCGATATAGAAATCGCGCGCGCGTGCGAAATGAAAAACATTATGAAAATAGCTGAACGTGCGGGAATTGATGAGAAATTCGTTGAGCCCTACGGCAAGCATAAGGCGAAAATTTCGCTTTCGTATCTCGACTCGAAAGCCGACGTGCCCGACGGGAAATTGGTCCTCGTCACGGCGATAACCCCCACCCCCGCGGGCGAGGGCAAAACGACGACTACGATAGGACTTGCGGACGCGCTCGCCGAGATTGGAGAGGACGTTTGCGTGGCTCTGCGCGAGCCGTCCTTGGGCCCCGTTTTCGGCATCAAAGGCGGTGCGGCGGGCGGCGGATACGCCCAGGTCGTGCCCATGGAGGACATAAATCTTCATTTTACGGGCGATTTTCACGCGATTGGCGCGGCTAATAATCTCCTCTGCGCCATGCTCGATAACCACATTTATCAGGGAAACGCGCTTAATATTGACGTAAACAGAATAACTCTGCGCCGCTGCGTTGATATGAACGACCGCCAGCTCCGTTCGGTGATTGACGGACTCGGACGCCGT
The DNA here is from genome assembly GCA_051867875.1 of Eubacteriales bacterium. Taxonomy (GTDB): domain Bacteria; phylum Bacillota; class Clostridia; order Oscillospirales; family CAG-272; genus RGIG4608. Next base: position 74,878 of record JBJDZG010000030.1, on the reverse strand, counting down.
GTTGACGGAGTTGAACGAAAGGACGGCTTTGATATCACCGTCGCAAGCGAGGTTATGGCAATTTTCTGCCTTGCGAGCGACCTGTGCGACCTCAAAGCGCGTCTTAAAAGAATGATAGTCGCGTACACTGTGGACGGAAAACCCGTTACCGCAGGCGACCTTCACGCCGAAGGTGCCATGACTGCGCTTCTCCGTGACGCACTCTCGCCAAATCTCGTGCAGACGCTTGAGGGCACGCCCGCGTTCGTTCACGGCGGACCTTTTGCAAATATCGCGCACGGCTGTAATTCTGTAATTGCGACGAAAATGGCACTCAAAACCGCGAAATATACCATTACCGAGGCGGGCTTTGGCGCGGATCTCGGAGCTGAAAAATTTCTCGATATTAAGTGCAGAACGACGGGACTTCGCCCGAATGCCGTAGTGCTCGTTGCTACCGTTCGCGCGCTGAAAATGCACGGCGGACTCGCCAAGGACGGGCTTGCGCACGAGGACCTCGGCGCGCTCGAGCGCGGTATTCCCAATCTTCTGCGCCATATTTCCAATATTAAGGACGTTTATCACTTGCCCGTAGTCGTCGCGGTAAACAAATTCCCGACGGATACCGATGCTGAAATTGCTCTCGTCATTGAAAAGTGCAGGGAAATGGGTGTAAACGTCGCGCTCTCGGACGTCTGGGCAAAGGGCGGAAAGGGAGGAACAGAGCTTGCGCGCGAAGTGATAAAGCTTTGCGATGAGGACAACGCGGGTTTTGCGTTTGCATACTCGATTGACGGAACTATTGAGGACAAAATCGGGCAAATTGTTAAAAAAATATACCGCGGAAACGGAATTTGCATTGCGGATGAAGCGCGTGAGCAGATAAAAATGCTCGGGGAGCTCGGCTTTGACCGCCTGCCCGTTTGCATGGCGAAAACGCAGTACAGCTTTTCCGACGATAAGGACAAGCTCGGCGCGCCCGAGGATTTCACGGTTACGATTAAGAGTGTCAAGGTCAGTGCAGGCGCGGGCTTTGTCGTTGCTCTGACAGGCGACATTATGACGATGCCGGGACTTCCCAAGGTTCCCGCCGCAGAGAAGATTGATGTCGATGCGGACGGCAATATAGTCGGTCTGTTTTAAGAGGTGGCAAAATGAAAAATATAAGAAAAGAATATATACCCGCATACCTTTACTATGCCGCGTCCGCCTGCTTTTACATAGCGGCGTCCCTGAGCGCGTTTGCTCATAACGCAATGACGGGCGTGTGGCTCTGCCTCGGTTCGGCGTTCTTATGCCTCGGCGCTGCAACACTCGTCAACGCGGGCAAAAAAATCCGCGAGCAAGAGGAAAAGGAGAAAAACGCGGACAAGGTCTGCGAGGAAACTGCGGACGAAACGACCGATGACGATATAGAAAAATAAATGAAATAAATCCCTCGCGGGATTTGTAAAATACGCCTTTGGCGTGTGAATTCAATCAAAAATAAAGAGCGAGCAACGGATTATTCTCCGTCTGTTCGCTCTTTTTGTTGCGCGTACGGATATGTGCTAACGGGCGCGCACCTCACCCGTAGGGCGGGGGCTTGCTCCCGCCGTAGCAAAAGGTGAGCAAAAACGCAGAACGGGCACGGCGCGCACGCAACAACCGTAGGGGGCGACGTCCTCGACGCCCCGCCTCGCATTCGCACGGGTTCACGCGCAACAAATGTAGGGACCGGCGTCCCCGACGGTCCGTTTTGAAATACAAACCACATAATAAAACAAAAGAATGGGTGCGGTGCGAACACAGAAAAAAGCGAAGGCAAAGCCTTCGCTTTTTTCAATTCGTTCCGCTCTCGCTGTTAAGGTTAATGACGTTGATATCCCCACAATTCTCGGCAAGGGCGAGGTCTCGCTTCTGGCAGGTGAAAAGAATGCACTGCGAGTCCTTCGCGTGCTCGCAGAGGGCGTTCATCACCGCGCGTGCGCGGTTATCGTCGAGCTGGGAAAGTATCTCGTCGGCGTACATCGGCGTTTTCCTGTTGCCGAGAAGCGTATCGAGCAGAGCCAAACGCACGGAAAAATACGCGACGTCAAGGCTTCCTCGGCTGAGTGCATCAACAGGTCTCGTCGCGCCCTCGGCAACCACGGAGAGCGACATATTTTCGTCGATAAAGAGCTCGTTATACTTGCCGTCTGTCATAGCGGAGAGATTTTTCTCGGCTCGCTCGCGGATTTTGGGCGTGATATCGCTTTTGAGTTCGAGAGAAGCCGAGTTTATCGTTTCCATGGCGAGCTTTACGGCGTCAAGGCGGAGCTTTTGCTTTGCGAGATACACCTCTTGCGCCTCGATTTCGGGGAAAATTTCAGTCGAGGTGCGCCGAGTGCCGCTCGAAGCGAGATTTCGCTCGATTCCCGCCTTGTACTGATTTAACTGATTAACCCGTTTTAAGGCGTTATCCCTGCGGATTTTCAGGTCGTCAAACGAAGAATTTTTCACGCTCTCCTCGATTGCGGGTGTAATTTTTGCGCGCAAATCCTTCTCCGAAAAGCGTTCAAGCTCGCGCGAAAGGGAAGAGAACAAGGTTTCGTTCTCGCGCATTTTTTCGTCGAGATTCGCTTTTGCCGAAAGATACGAGCGCATTTTCTCGCTGATGTCGTCAAGTGCGCAAATCTCATCGCCGTTGTCCGCGCGCACTCCGAGCTCACCGAGCATATTTCGAGCGTTCAAAAGGTCGCCCGAAAGCGTGTCGGACGCGACGGAGAGACGGAATTTCGCACTCTCGTACGAGTTTGAAAGACGCGCCTTACGGCTCACGCTCTCGCTGTATTGTTCAAGCTCCAAAAGGAGCTTTTCTTCGTCGGTTTTTTCCGTTTCGCTGTCAAGATGGGCGCAAAATTTCTTGATTTCCGTGCTCGCTTTGCGGAAATTGCGATAGCAATATCCCCCCGCGACGGCAAACAGTACGCCGAGAAATGCAAGTGTTGCCGCTCCCGCGCCGTTTTGCAGAGCAAAGGCTACTGTTGCCGCAAGCGCGAGCAGAACCGCACCCGCCGCGCCCAAAGCGCAGGCAAAGAAGAGAGAATTCGATTTTGCCTTTCTTTTCGCAGAAAGGAACGCGACGGCGCTCCTCGGCGAGCCGTATTCTTCAATAAGGGCGGAAAATCCCTCTTCATTCCTGAGATTTAAGCCATCGAGAGCCGAATTTGCCTCGTCCGCTTCCGTTTTGGCAACTTCAAACGCACTCTTACTGCGCAGAAGCGACTCCTTTGCGCTTGCAAGCCTTGCCGCGTTGTCAAAGCTTGCCTTTCCGATGTCGAAATCGGTGCTTTTTGCAAGCTCGTCCGCCTCTTTTTTGAGCGTTTCCGCGCTCTCTGCAAGCTCTCTTAAAGTGTCAAATTTGTGCAGGCGGAGCACGTCGTCGTGAACGTCGCAGAGTCTTTGGGCAAGCTCGTGCTCCTCTCCCGCCTTTTTGAGAGAAAGTTCAATTCTGTCGAGCTCGTCGCGGTTTTTGGCACATTCGTTTTCGAAAATTATCGCCCCGCGGTGCTCACTTTTGAGTTTTTCAAGCTCTATTTCGCTCTCAAACACAAGACCGCCCTTGCCGTTTGCGTGCAGAAGTCTGCGGCGCTCGCTGTCCAGAGCCTTGATGGCGGACTGAACGTTCATATTCTCGTCGCCCGAGGAGAGAAGATTGTCAATCACACTCTTTACCGCGTCGCCGTTTAAGGCAACACATTCGAGCTGTTTGATGTTGCACATACTGTCGTAGCTCTGCGCACCGATGCCGAGAAAGTGCTCGCCGGGCACTTCGCCCGCAAAGACCTCCTCGCCGCTGCCGAGGTCGATTATCCGCGCGCGGTCAACGTATGCGCCCCTCGCACCCTCGCGTCCCGAGCGCTCAATGCGGTAGAGCCTGCCGTCGTCTGTTTCGAGCGTCAAGGAGCCTGCCGCGATGCCGATATTCCACGACACCGCACGCTCGCGCTCACCTACCGCGACATTGGGATTTTTTCGCGCCACGCCGTAAAGAGCAAATTTGATGAACGCAAGAATCGTAGATTTTCCGCTTTCGTTGTCGCCGATGACTACGTTCATTCCGTCGTCGAAGTGCCAGGTTCTGTTTTTGAATTTTCCAAATTGTATTATGTTGATTTCTTTGATTTTCATTTTTACTCCGAATCAGAGGATATTTTATAAATATGCTGTTTTTTTGAGAAAAAGTGTATCTGAGGGACTTGCAAGACGAGTTATAGGGGGGCGTCGGGGACGTCGCCCCCTACGGGTGAGGTGCACGCACTGTGTTAGCACCGCACCCAAGCGGTCGTTTTCTCCCGCTTTTTCAAAAGCGGGCGCGGGCGGTGGGGCGCGTAGCCCCGCCTCGCTCTCCGCAGAGAGCGAAACTCTCACTCGGCATTTCTTTTTTGTTAGCTTTTTTCTTTGTGCCTCTAGTTTCAAAGAAAAAATCGGCTAACGAATTTTCGTGTCTTTACGGCTACCTGTTGTCTGACGAGCCCGCACGCGCCCATTTTGTCGTTTGTATTTCAAAACGGGGCGTCGAGGACGTCGCCCCCTACGGTTGTTGTGTTTGCACAGCACCAAAGCGGGTGTTTTGCCCCGCTTTTTCAAAAGCGGGCGCGGGCGGTGGGGCGCGTAGCCCCGCCTCGCTCTCCGCAGAGAGCGAAACTCTCGCTCGGCGTCTCTTTTTGTTAGCTTTTTCTCTGCGCCTACACTTGCAGAGAAAAAGCGGCTAACGAGCTTCGGTATCTTCACGGCTACCCGTGTCTGACGAACCCTTACGCACCTACTCTATTGTTTTTCCCAACATTGATTTTTAATATAACCCGTAGGGGGCGACGTCCTCGACGCCCCGAAAAGCGCGGAGCTTTGCCCGCACGAAAAATGCGCGGATGAATTTATATTATCTCCCTTTTATCGAGCGCCGAGAGGGCGAAGGTGAGCGCCAGGGACGCTCGCGCACGCTCGTTTTCGTCGTCGGATTCGAGCAGGGGCAAAAGCTTGCGGTAGACCTCACCGCGGACGGTTATGTCATCCTTTAAGTAGGCGAGGTCAAAATTTGCGGTGCTCTCATTTTTAATCTGCAAGAGTGCCAGATTTCCAAACTCCGGCGATGCTTCAAGCCTCGTTTCGCTTATGGAATACGAGGACGGCACGGCTCCGAGAAGAATAACGCGAAGCGCCGTATTTTCTCCGTAATTATTCTCTGCTATAAGCTTCTTTATCCTGTCAATCACGTCGCCGTCGCGCTCGCAGGCGGTGATATCGAGCTTTTGGATTCTGTATTCAAGCCTTGAAAGCGGGATTCGTTCAAGTTTTACGGATTTCGTTTCAACGTCGAGGTCAACGATGTAAGCGCCGCCCTCGCCGAGCTCGTCGAAGCTCCGTCCCTGCGGGAAACCGCAGTATGCGACAAGGCTCGCGCCGATACGCGTTGGCGGGGGTGCGATATGGACGTGCCCGAGCGCCGCGTACGCAAAACCTGCGCGGGAAATTGCCCCCGCGCTTATCGGCGCGTATTTTGAATACGGTGCGCCGAGTTCGGTGTGCGCGCAGAGAATATTCACGTTTTGCTCGGAGAGCGGAATCTCGCCCGAGAGCGGATTTTCCTCATATCTGTCCGATGTGAACGCATATCCGAGAATGCTGACGCCGAGCTCGTCGAAGTCAAATCTGCCGAGCTCGCCTGAGGTGAAAACGTAAGCGTTTTCGGGCAGGGATTTGTCCGCGTAAGTGCCGTTTTTGTTGTAGTAATCGTGATTTCCGGGTGCTATGACAACGGGACAGCCGATTTTTTCGATTGCGTCAAAGACGGTTTTTCTCGTGTTCGCAGTGCAGAAGGGCGAGTCGAAAAGGTCGCCCGCGATGAGCACGAGTCCCACCCCGCGCTCGCGCGCGATTTCAAGCGCGCGGGTGAAGCATTCGCGCAACTGTGCGCGCTTTTCGTCCGCCTTTTCCTTATCAAATCCCGAAAATGCGCTGTCAAGATGAAAGTCGCCGATGTGTAGTATTTTCATATTTTTAGTTCCTTTGGAAAATAGTTAGTTGATTAGGACGGAGAAATTCACTTCCCGCGCTTATACAAAACCATTTTACCACAAATTCGCTCGCCCGTCAACTTATATTTTAGGGCACCGGTGCATATAATTTAGCAAAAATCGGAAAGCGGAGGAAAACGGCGGATATGGCTGAAAAGTTAATTGAAAAAGTCCTTACCGGCGATGGAATATCGGGCGATGGCAAATCAGGCGACGGCAATTCGGGCAAGGAAAGGACGGGCACAAAATCAGGCGCGGCGGGCTCCCGTAGGGGGCTTTTGTACGGTCTTAACGACGCGGAAGTTATGCGCTCGCGCGCCGCTCACGGAGCAAACGTGCTGACAAAACGCCGCGGCAAGAGCTTCTTTCGCACGTTTTTTGAAAATCTCGGCGACCCCGTGATAAAAGTGCTCCTTATCGCGCTCGCCGTCAACACAATTTTCACATTCAAAGACATAAACTGGCTTGAAACGGGCGGAATCGCACTTGCAATTCTGCTTGCAACAACGATTTCGACTCTCTCTGAGCACTCGTCCCGTTCGGCGTTTGAAAAGCTGAACGCGCGCGCGGACAGTCCTTGCACGGTAAGGCGCGCGGGGGCGGTTTGCCGAATACCGTCAAGCGAGGTTGTCGTCGGAGACGTCGTTCTGCTTTCATCCGGCGACAAAATCTGCGCGGACGGCGTGCTCCTTTCGGGCTCGCTCTTTCTCGACCAGTCCCCCATGACGGGGGAGAGCAGAGAAGTGCAGAAATCTCCCCTTTTGAAGCCCTTTTCGGGCGCTGACGGAGTGGAAAAAGACGAGCTTTTGCCCGCCTCTCACTCCTCGTGCCTTTCGGGCTGCCTCGTTTCATCGGGCGAGGGAGAGATGCTTGTCTGCCGTGTCGGAGATGCGACATCTCTCGGTGCGATAGTCCGCGAGCTTCAGACAGAGGTGCGCGAAAGTCCGCTGAAATTAAGACTCACGCGCCTTGCAAAGCAGATAAGTGCCGTCGGCTACGCGCTCGCGGTGCTGGTTGCGCTCATCAGCATTTTCTATTCACTTTTCATTGAAAGCGCTTTCGTGCGCGAGGTTATAATATCAAAAATCACCGATTTCCGATTTATGTTTTCTACCTGTCTTGACGCTCTGACGCTCGGGCTCACGGTCGTAATCGTCGCCGTGCCCGAGGGCTTGCCGATGATGATAGCGGTGGTGCTTTCCTCAAATGTTGTCAGAATGATGAAGGACAACATTTTAGTGCGGAAATCGACGGGAATCGAGGCGGCGGGAAGCATGAATTTGCTTTTTACGGACAAAACGGGAACGCTGACGAGGGGCAAAATGAGCGTTGAGGGGTTTATTCTGCCCGACGGCATGTTTTTGCGCTCCGCGGACGAGTTCAAGGCGAAAAACCCCACCGCATTTGAGGAGTTTTGCGCAAATTCCGCATACAATTCGTCCTCAAAGCTCGCACGAGGGCGCGCCGTGGGCGGAAATGCGACGGAGAGGGCACTTCTTGACGCGGTGAAAAGGCACATAAAACCCGATTATTCAAAAATCGGCGAAAAAGAGCCGTTTGACAGCAAAAATAAGTATTCCATCGCCACTTTGGGTTCAAAAATATACATAAAAGGCGCTCCCGAGGTGATATTGCCCCACGTAGCCGGTTCGGTCGCGGGCGCTCTCGACCTGTTTTCGCTTGAAAACAAGATATTTCAGCACGCCTCGGCGGGCAAGAGAATTATTATGCTCGCGCTCGGAGAGCGCGGGGACGGGGAAGCGGGCAAATACCGCCTTATCTGCGCGGCGGTGATTTGCGACGAGGTGCGAAAGGAGGCGAAGCAATCCGTTGCGACGCTCAGACAAGCGGGAATTGACGTTGTTATGATAACGGGCGACGGAGAGAGCACCGCGCGAAGTATAGCGAACGCCACAGGAATCCTGAACGAAAAGAACGACCTATGCCTGAGTCACGCCGAGCTTGACGGGATGAGCGACAGCGAGCTTTCGGAGGCTCTTTCGCACCTTTCGGTGGTTTACCGCGCACTGCCCGCCGACAAAAGCCGACTCGTGCGCGTCGCACAGTCAAAGGAGCTGGTCGTGGGCATGACGGGCGACGGAATCAACGACGCGCCCGCCTTAAAGCTTGCCGACGTGGGATTTGCTATGGGAAACGGTACGGAAGTGGCGAAGGACGCGGGGGACATAGTTATTCTCGACTCCAATCTCGCCTCAATCGTCAAGGCAGTGCTTTACGGCAGAAATATTTTCAAGAGCATTAGAAAATTTCTCGTTTTTCAGCTCACGATGAATTTTTCCTCGGCGCTCGTCTGTATGCTCGGACCGTTTTTCGGCTTTCGCACTCCGATTACCGTTACGCAGATGCTCTGGGTGAATATGATAATGGACACCCTCGGCGGTCTTGCTTTTGCGGGCGAGTATCCTCTGCCTCGCTGTATGCGCGAGCGTCCCAAACGGCGGGGCGAGCCGATACTCAACGGCTATATGATACACCAGATTCTTATAACGGGCTCCTTCGGCGTGCTACTGTCAATGCTCTTTCTCAAAGCGCCGTTCTGTACGCAAATTTTCAGGCAGAGCGAAAACGACGCGGTGCTCCTTTCGGCATTTTTTGCGCTTTTCATCTTTTTGAGCGTCGTGCAGTGCGTCAATTCAAGAACGGACAGACTTAATCTTTTCGTCGGAATTGACAAAAATCCCGCATTCGTACTGATAATGCTGATAATTTGCGCTATTCAGCTCGTTTTTATCTATTTTGGCGGTGCGGTGCTCCGTGCGACGCCCTTGACACTCCGCGAGCTCGCCTTTACTGTCGGCATGGCGGCGCTTGCCATTCCTTTTGAGTTTTTGCGAAAAATTCTCTGGCGCTTCACGGGACATAACGGAGGATTTTGAGAGATTAGCAGGTGAAAATGCCGCTTTTCTCCGAAAAACCTGTTTGCTGCCGAGCGTCAAAACCGCCCCTACACATTGTGTCGGGGCGGAAGTTTCATTTATTTGATTATTATTTGCTCAAATCGCCGTCGGTGCAGTGGATTGTGTAGTTGCCTGTACTGTAGTTCCAATACCAACCTTTTTTGATTGCATTCCACTCGGCTTTCGTGCCGTTATAGTGGATATCCGTAAGTCCGCTACAGTCGTTGAACGCACTCTCGCCGATACTCGTTACGCTGTTGGGTATCGTTACGCTTGTTAGTCCGCTGCAGCCGTAGAACGCACTCTCGCCGATACTCGTTACGCTGTCGGGTATTGTTAAGCTTGTAAGTGCATCACAGCAGAAGAACGCATAATTGCCGATACTCGTTACGCCGTTGCCGATTGTAAGACTCGTGAGTCCGCGACAGTCTTCGAACGCCCCATCGCCTATTGTTTTAGTATTCTCATTGATTACACATGAAGTTATATTTTGATTAACAGCCTTGATAAGAACTAAATAGGGATTTTCCGAATTGCCCAAATACAACGCATTGTCATAAACGTTGAATTGGATGTTAACACAGCCGTCGAACGCATCAGAGGCGATACTCGTTACGCCGCTGCCGATTGTTACGCTTGTAAGTCTGCGACAGCCGTAGAATGCACTGAAGCCGACGCTCGTTACACTGTCGGGTATCGTTATGCTTGTAAGTCCGCTACAGAAGGAAAACGCATAATTGCCGACACTCGTTACGCCGTCGGGAATTGTTACGCTTGTAAGTGCGGTACAGCCAGAGAATGCACCGTTGCCGATACTCGTTACGCCACTGCCGATTGTTACGCTTGTAAGTCCGCTACAGCCGGAGAATGCATCACTGCCGATACTCGTTACGCTATCGGGAATTGTTACGCTTGTAAGTCCGGTACAGCCGGAGAACGCATAACTGCCGATACTCGTTACGCTGTTGGGTATTGTTATGCTTGTAAGTGCGGTACAGCCGGAGAATGCACTGCCGCCGATACTCGTTACGCTGTTACCGATTGTTACGCTTGTTAGTCCGCTACATCCCCTGAACGCACTCTCGCCGATGCTCGTTACGCCGTTGCCGATTGTTATGCTTGTAAGTGCGGTACAGCCGGAGAATGCACCCATGTCGATAATCTTTACGCTGTCGGGAATTGTTACGCTTGTAAGTCCGGTACAGCCGGAGAACGCATAACTGCCGATACTCGTTACGCCGTTGCCGATTGTTATGCTTGTAAGTCCGCTACAGCCGGAGAATGCACCCATGTCGATAATCTTTACGCTGTCGGGTATCGTTACGCTTGTAAGTCCGCTACATCCGTAGAACGCATAAAAGCCTATACTCGTTACGCTGTCGGGGATTGATATACTTGTAAGTCCGCTACAGCCGTTGAATGCATAATTGCCGATACTCGTTACGCCGTTGCCGATTGTAAGACTCGTGAGTCCGCGACAGTCTTCGAACGCCCCATCGCCTATTGTTTTAGTATTCTCATTGATTACACATGAAGTTATATTTTGATTAACAGCCTTGATAAGAACTAAATAGGGATTTTCCGAATTGCCCAAATACAATGCATTGTCATAAGTATTGTATTGAAGATTATCGCAACCGTAGAACGCACCGTCGCCGATACTCGTTACGCTGTTGGGTATTGTTATGCTTGTAAGTGCGGTACAGCCGGAGAATGCACTGCCGCCGATACTCGTTACGCTGTTACCGATTGTTACGCTTGTTAGTCCGCTACATCCCCTGAACGCACTCTCGCCGATACTCGTTACGCTGTTGGGTATTGTTATGCTTGTAAGTGCGGTACAGCCGGAGAATGCACTGCCGCCGATACTCGTTACGCTGTTACCGATTGTTACGCTTGTTAGTCCGCTACAGCCGGAGAATGCACCCCGGTCGATAATCTTTACGCTGTCGGGTATTGTTATGCTTGTAAGTCCGCTACAGTCGTTGAACGCATAATCGCCGATACTCGTTACGCCGTTGCCGATTGTTAAGCTTGTAAGTGCATCACAGCAGAAGAACGCATAATCGCCGATACTCGTTACGCCGTTGCCGATTGTTACGCTTGTAAGTCCGCTACATCCGTAGAACGCATAATCGCCGATACTCGTTACGCTGTCGGGTATTGTTAAGCTTGTAAGTGCATCACAGCAGAAGAACGCATAATCGCCGATACTCGTTACGCCGTTGCCGATTGTTACGCTTGTAAGTCCGGTGCAGTTGAAGAACGCCCCGACACCGATACTCGTTACACCGTCGGGTATTGTTATGCTTGTAAGTTCGTTACAGCCCCGGAACGCATAATCGCCGATACTCGTTACGCCGTTGCCGATTGTTAAGCTTGTAAGTACTCTACAGCTGTCGAACGCAAAATTGTAGATTATTTTAGTATTCTCATTTATTACACATGAAGTTATATTTTTATTAACAGCCTTGATAAGAACTACATAGGGATTTTTAGAATTGCCCAGATACAATGCGTTGTCATACGTATTGTATTGCAGATTGTTGCAACCGGAGAATGCAGAAGAACCGATACTCGTTATGCTGTCGGGTATTGTTATGCTTGTAAGTGCGGTACAGTCTTTGAACACCTCATCTCCGATACTCGTTACACCGTTGCCGATTGTTACGCTTGTAAGTCCGGTGCAGTTGTAGAACGCCCCGACACCGATACTCGTTACACCGTCGGGTATTGTTATGCTTGTAAGTTCGTTACAGCCCCGGAACGCATAATCGCCGATACTCGTTACGCCGTTGCCGATTGTTAAGCTTGTAAGTACTCTACAGCTGTCGAACGCAAAATTGTAGATTATTTTAGTATTCTCATTTATTACACATGAAGTTATATTTTTATTAACAGCCTTGATAAGAACTACATAGGGATTTTTAGAATTGCCCAGATACAATGCGTTGTCATACGTATTGTATTGCAGATTATCGCAACCGGAGAATGCAGAAGAACCGATACTCGTTACACTGTCGGGAACGGTTACGCTTGTAAGTCCGCTACATCCGTAGAACGCATCCTCGCCGATACTCGTTACGCTGTTACCGATTGTTATGCTTGTAAGTCCGCTGCAGCGGGAGAACGCATAAGAGCCGATACTCGTTACGCCGTTGCCGATTGTTAAGCTTGTTAGTCCGCTACAGCCGGAGAATGCACCCCGGTCGATAATCTTTACGCTGTCGGGTATTGTTATGCTTGTAAGTCCGCTACAGTCGTTGAACGCATAATCGCCGATACTCGTTACGCCGTTGCCGATTGTAAGACTCGTGAGTCCGCGACAGTCTTCGAACGCATAATCGTAGATTATTTTGGCGTTATCATTGATTACACATGAGGTTATATCTGTATTAACAGCCTTGATGAGAATTACATAGGGATTTTCCGAATTGCCCAGATACAATGCGTTGTCATAGGTATTGTATTGAAGATTATCGCAACCGTAGAACGCATAATCGCCGATACTCGTTATGCTGTCTGGTATTGTTATGCTTGTAAGTGCGTTACAGCATAAGAACGCATAATCGCCGATACTCGTTACGGGTTTTCCTTTGTATGTTTTGGGAATTACTATATCCGTATCGGTGCAAGTGCCGATTCCCGTTACACTGTACGTTTCTCCGTCGTCGTTTAGCGTAAATGCAAGTCCGCTCTCGGGCGAGCCCCCATTCGTGAGCACAAGTGCGCCGACGATTACGCCGACAAGCACTACCGCCGCGGCGATGATGATAATTAGTATTGATTTTTTCATTTCTTTTCCTCCTGAAAATGAAATATAAATAAAAAGTGCGGCAACCGAAGCCGAGATGCCGAAAAAATCGGCTCGGTTGTCAAGACAGCAACCATTTTCTGTCTATTCATTAATATTTTAGCACTATAAGACTAATTTGTCAACACTATTTGACTAATTTTTACATTAAAAATGTGCTATACTAGTCTTATAAGACTAAATAGGAGGGCTGATTATGAATGTTGGCGAGCGTTTGGCAAATTTAAGAAAGCAGTACGGACTAACACAGAATGCTTTGGCAGAGCGCGCAGGCGTATCGCAGACGCATCTGCGCAGGATTGAACTTGGGCAGGCTGACATCACAGTTAATCATCTGGAGCTTTTGTGCGATGCTATGAGCATTTCGCTTGGCGAGTTTTTTGACGAGGGAAACGAAGAAAACGAAACGTCATTGGCAATTTCAAAGCTCTCTCCGAAACAAAAAAGACTCCTTACCGACTTTCTCCAAAGTCTTTGAAAAAAGAATACCGCAACTAAAAAAGCACCCCGCAGGGTGCTTTTTATATTCGTATTAACCTTTAAGCGCTCTTTCGAAATCCTCGGTGCGCGACCAATACCTGACGCCCCAATTTTCAAAATTCCACTCGTCGCAGTAGTCGTTGCACTCGTAGTCGATATAGTAGAGCAGTCCGCCCTGCACGATGAAATTCGCAGGGTAGTAGTCGATATTTGTGCCTGCGGGGTAGAGAAGTGCGCACATCTCACGCACTTGCGCGGTGTATTCCTCGCGCATAAGCCCGTCGCGGACGAGCTCAAAAACGGTCGGACCGTCGATGTATTCCTTTACGATTCGCTCGTTTTCAAAGTCGATACCGAGCATTTTCGGCATTCTGATGCCGGTTTTGCAAAGTCGCTCGTAGTCGTGGGCTTCCGCGCGGATTTTATCGCCGAAGGTATAATAAGAGCAGGGCTCGTGATGAATTTGTTTCAGCACGCAGGGCGCGCCGCCGCGCTCGCTGAGGTATGAATAACCGCCCTTGCCGTGCCCGAGTAATTTAATTATTTTATATTCCGTACCGTTGACGGGCACGGACGAGCCAATGTTAAGCATAAGCGCCCCCAATCTTATTTTACAACGAAATTATTAATCTTTTTGTCTGTCAGCTTCGCTATTCTTTCGGCTATATCCTCGCAGTCGGACAGGAGAACGACACAGCCGTAGCGCTCATTGAGGTAGACCATGCCCGAGAGCACTCCTTCAAGCGCTTCCGCACCCGCCGCGCCGAGGTCAATGGCGTAAAAATCCGCAATCGAGAGCAGCTCTGCGAGCGTTCCCGAGTTATCGGAGCTTATCACGAAATCGTAGGACAGCTCAATTCCGACGGGAATTTCGGGGCAAGCGAGTTTTAAGTCAACGAGGTATGCCTGATAATAAATAAGGTTATCTTTATTTATCTCACCGTTAAAGCTGACGATTATCTGCCCAAAGGCTTCCTCTGTCGCCTCGGAGAGCAAGATTATCTCGTCGGACTGAATTTTGAGTCTCTCGGCGGGAGTAATACTCGGCGAAAAGTCGGACCTCAAATATCCCACTGCAAAATCCACGTAGTAATCAAAGTGATTATTAAGCCTTTCGAGCGTCAGATTGCTTCGCGCGGGATAGCCGAGCTCGTCGGTCTTATCGGACGAATAAATGAGCTTTCCGTCGGTGTCGCGCAGGGGAATGAAAAGCGCGTTGCCGCGTTCTCTTGCCACGCCTGTTTGAGCGGAGAGACTTTCTTCGGGGTCAGCACCCGTCATGTCGGCAAGGAATGCGTTAAGGTCAACCCTCGGGTCGGTTTTGTCGGGTGCCGGGGGATTTAGCGAGGACGCTCCGCCCGGCGTTGTCGTCGTGTTCTGCGACTGCTCCGCCTTGTCGCCGAGGTACGAGCCGAGAATTACCGCACCGATAAAGCTCGCGAGCACGCAGGCGAGCACAATGAGGGGCACGGGATTGAATTTCTTACGGGAAAAGCTTTTCGCGCGCGAGAGCTTGCCCGTTTTGTACGCGTTATTCGGTTTTTTCGGATTTCTTGGGGTGTAAGCCATCGCGTCTCCTTCTTTGTGTGATTTTTTTGTGCACAATTCACTTTTTGACTGCGTTTTGGCACATTTTTGATAATACTAATTAATTTTACCTCAATTATATTAACATTTTGTGAACAAAATCCGTTTTGCGGTTGAAAAGTTGCTCCGAGTGTGATATAATTCGTTTATAAACGATGAAAGAAACTTTTTGCGGTAATTTCGGCGCACCTTTGCCGAATTGCCCGAAATTCGGAGAAAAATATGTTGAAGATAGGAAATGCGGAGCTTAAATACGGTCTGATGCTTGCGCCGATGGCGGGTGCGACGGACTCTTCCTTCCGCAAAATCTGCCGTGAATACGGCGCGGAGTACGTCGTTAGCGAGATGGTCTGCGCTAAGGCACTCTGTTATGAGCAGAACAACAAAAAGAATATTGAAAATCACCCTTCAAAGACCGCGCCTCTCGCGGCGATTGGAGAGGAAGAGTTGCCCATGGCGGTGCAGATTTTCGGAAGCGAGCCGGAATTTATGGCGGAGGCGGCGCGAATGATTGCCGAGAACGACTACCGAGGCACGACCTCGTGCCACGTTCCGACCGCCATTGACATAAATATGGGCTGTCCCGTCCCCAAAATTGTATCAAACGGCGAGGGCTCTGCGCTACTTCGCAACCCGCGCCTTGCGGGGCAAATCGTGCGTGCGGTAGCGGACGCGGTAGCACTGCCCGTGACGGTGAAAATCCGTCTCGGCTGGGATAAAAATTCAATAAACGCGGTTGAAGTGGCGAAAATTCTCGAGGACAACGGCGCGTCGCTCATCTGCGTGCACGGCAGAACGCGCGAGCAACAGTATGCGCCGAGCGCAGACTGGGCTGAAATTGCAAAGGTCAAGCGCGCCGTGAGCATTCCCGTCGTCGGAAACGGAGATATTTTTTCACCCGAGGACGCGCTCTCAATGATTGACAGGACGGGCGTTGACGGCGTTATGATAGGACGGGGCGCTCTCGGAAATCCGTTCATTTTTGAGAATGCAACGAGGCTTTCAGAGGGCGGAGAGGTCCGTGAGATTCCGCAGAGCGAGGTTATTGACACGGCGCTTCGCCACCTTAAATTGCTTGTTGAAAACAAGGGAGAGCGCGTGGGAATATTGGAAAGCCGAAAGCATCTCGGTTGGTATATGAAAGGAATAAGGGGCGCGGCGGAAGTGCGCCAACGCATAAATATCTCGGAGAGCTATGCGGAGCTTGCAGAGCTCCTCGACACGCTCAAATGAGTAAGCTCATTGTAATAAATGCACAAAATATGTAAAAAAATATGTCAAGATTTAACAAAATTTCATAAAGACTATTGACATTGTTAAATTTTAGCTGTATATTTGTAATAGAAATTTACATTTTCAATTTTCCGAGATTATTTTTTTACGTAAATCATATATTCAAAATGCGCCGTTTGGTGCATAGTGCCGTCCTTCGACGGCTACCTCCTTTCTGCCCGGGCGCACCAATACGGTATGGTGCGCCCATTTTTTGATTCTTCGTTATTCGTTATTCATTCGCCCGGACGTGAAAAAATTAACATTAATAATTTTTTTAATTTTTTTGAAAAAAGCTATTGACAAATTAATTATGTTGTGCTAAAATGGGCACAACATAAAAAGACGTTTGAGCAAAAAGAGCGCAAGGTGAAATGCCTTCAGAGAGCTGTCGGGCGGTGAGAGACAGCGGCAAGTAAGCTTGTGGCGTACATTTTGCAAGTTGTGTGTTGAACACCGGATTTTATTTCGGTCTGTAGGCACAACGGTAGCCCCCGTTACGGGCAAAGACTTTGATAGAAGTCGATAAGGGTTAAACCGTGAGGTTTAGCCGAAGCAGAGTGGTAACACGGTCTTTTCGTCCCTGCATCTTAAAAAGATGCAGGGGTTTTTTAGTTGCTCTCGCAAAAAAATATTTTTTGAAATGCCGTAATCAAGTGCATCTTACGGCAGAAAAGGAGACACATTATGAAAAAAACATTGGCACTCATTCTCACACTTTCCATTCTCACAATGTCGCTTTTCGCGTTTACCGCTTGCGACAGCAGCGACAAATTCGTAGTCGGCATCTGCCAGCTCACCCAGCACGAAGCACTTGACGCGGCAACGCAGGGCTTTATGGACAGGCTCGTAGAGCTTCTCGGCGAGGAAAACGTTGAATTTGACCTTCAGAATGCTTCGGGCGACACACAGGTTTGCTCAACCATCATCAACAGCTTTATAAACAAAAAAGTCGACCTCATTCTTGCCAACGCAACTCCCGCGCTTCAGGCGGCGTACAGCGCAACCTCGACCATTCCGATCCTCGGTACGTCCATTACGGAATTCGGCGTAGCTCTCGGAATTGACAATTTTAACGGCACGGTAGGCGGAAACGTATCCGGCACGAGCGACCTTGCAAGCCTTGAAGGTCAGGTCAATATGATTCTTGAAATCTGCCCGGACGTAAAGAAAGTAGGCATTATCTTCTGCTCGGCGGAAGCAAACTCCAAATATCAGGTAGACCAGGTAACAAAGTTCCTCGGCGAGCACGGAGTTGAGGCAGTGTCCTTCCCGTTCGCAGATTCCAACGAAATTTCGGCAGTTGCTACTGCCGCGGCCGAACAGTGCGACGTTCTCTATGTTCCCACCGATAACACGGCTGCTTCCTGCGCTGAAACTATCGGTAACATCGTAAGAGAAAAGAGGATCCCTCTTTTCGCAGGCGAGGAGAATCTTTGCCGTTCGTGCGGTGTTGCATCTCTTTCCATAAGCTACTACGACCTCGGAGTAAAGACCGCTGAAATGGCGGCTAAAATTCTTAAGGGTGAAGCTGACATCTCCGCCATGCCCGTAGAATACGCTCCCGCTACGAAGAAATTTAACAAGGAAATGGCAGAGCTTCTCGGTATCACCGTTCCCGCAGGTTACGAAGAAATAAAATAATTTAAGACAGTAAACAGAAGCCCTCTCATATCGGGAGGGCTGACTTAAATAAACAAAAAAACAAAAAGGAACTTAAAACTGAAATGATACAATTACTCGGCAGCCTTCCGGGCGCCGTATCCCTCGGACTTATCTGGGGAATTATGGCGGTGGGGCTTTACATCACCTACAAAATACTTGCAATAAGCGACCTTACGGTTGACGGCTCGATATGCACGGGCGCGGCGGTGTGCACTATGCTCATAAGTGCGGGTGTTAACCCTTGGCTCGCCATGCTCTGCGCTATGATAGCGGGCGGTATTGCAGGACTCGTAACGGGATTTTTTCACACCTTCCTCGATATTCCCGCCATTCTTGCGGGAATTCTGACACAGCTTATGCTCTGGTCGGTCAATCTTAAAATCCTGGGTCAGGCGAACAGACCTCTCTCCCCGAGAAAATTCCCCGTAATCGTTACGCAGATGAATATTACCGAAGCGCTTATAACGCTTCTTCTGATAGCGGGCGTGATAATCGGTCTGCTCTACTGGTTCTTCGGAACGGAGCTCGGCTCGGCAATACGCGCGACGGGCTGTAACATAAATATGAGCCGTGCACAAGGCATCAACACAAACCTGAATAAGGTGCTCGGTCTTATTATCTCGAATGCACTCGTTGCGCTCTCGGGCGCGCTTCTCGCGCAGTATCAGGGCTTTGCCGATATCAATATGGGACGCGGCGCGATTGTTATAGGTCTTGCGGCGATAATCGTCGGCGAGGTGCTCTTATCAAAGGTTGCGCGCAATTTTGCCGTGCGCCTTTGCGGAGCGTTGCTCGGCGGAGTAATCTACTATGTAGTATATCAGGTAGTGGTATTTGCGGGACTTGACACGGACCTGCTCAAAATGCTCTCCGCGCTCGTCGTTGCGGTGTTCCTCGGAGTGCCGAACCTCAAAGCGAAGTATTTTTCGGGCGCGGCTGCCAAAAAGACTGCGAAGGGGGGAGAGAAAAATGCTTGAAATAAAAAATATTTCAAAGACCTTCAACGCAGGCACGATAAATGAAAAAAAGGCACTTAACAATCTTTCGCTGACACTTGATGACGGTGATTTCGTTACCGTCATAGGCGGAAACGGAGCGGGCAAGAGCACGATGCTCAATGCCATCTGCGGTGCTTGGAAGCTCGATGAGGGTGAAATAATCATTGACGGCAAGGACATTACCTCAATGTCCGAGCACAAAAGAGCGACGTTCCTCGGCAGAGTTTTTCAGGACCCGATGATGGGTACTGCCGCCGATATGGAAATTCAGGAAAACCTCGCGCTCGCAAGACGCAGAGGACGCAGACGCGGTCTCTCGTGGGGAATTTCAAAGAGCGAGAGAGAGGAATACAGAGCGCTTCTTGCGACTCTCGGGCTCGGTCTGGAAGACAGAATGACGAGCAAGGTCGGCTTGCTTTCGGGCGGCCAGCGTCAGGCAGTAACACTTCTGATGGCGTCGATGAATGCGCCAAAGCTTCTCCTGCTCGACGAGCACACGGCGGCGCTCGACCCCAAAACCGCCGAAAAGGTGCTGGAAATTACCGATAAGATAGTTTCGGAAAATCACCTTACTACGATTATGATAACTCACAATATGCACGATGCAATACGCCATGGCAACAGACTCATTATGATGCACGAGGGCAGAATTGTAGTTGACATATCGGGAAAGGCAAAGGAAAATTTGACCGTTGAGGACCTTTTAGGTCTTTTCACCAAGGCGAGCGGAAAAGAATTTGCCAATGACCGAACGATACTCTCATAAAAATTTTGAAAACAAAGACGCCGTCCGATAGGGCGGTGTTTTTGCAGTTGGAAAAAATATTGCTGACCTTACGGTAGATGCGTTTTTTCATGCGCAATCGGAGCGGGGCGTCGAGGACGTCGCCCCCTACGGTTGTTGCGCGTGCGCCGTGCCCGTTCTGCGTTTTCGCCCGCCTTTTGTAAAAGGCGGCGCGGGCGGTGGGGCGCGCAGCCCCGCCTCGCTCTCCGCAGAGAGCGAAACTCTCATTCGGCGTCTCTTTTTGTTAGCTTTTTCTCTGCGCCTACGCTTGCAGAGAAAAAGCGGCTATCAAGCTTCGGTATCTTCACGTCTATTGATAGCAAACAAACCCTCGCGCGCCCATTATAATTTTTTTGCTACGTTTGGAATTTTGATTATACTCCGTAGGGGGCGACGTCCTCGACGCCCCGAAAAATATAAAATCTTTTGCGATAGAAAAAATCAGGGAAACATATCAAATTATTAAATGTTTTTTCGGCAAATATTTTGTTTGCGTTTCAAAACGGGGCGTCGAGGACGTCGCCCCCTACGGTTGATGAGCGTGAGCCTGCGCGAATGCGGGGCGGACCGTCGGGACGCCGGTCCCTACGGTTGTTGTGTTTGCGCCGCGCCAAGCGGGCGAAAACGCCGATGAGGTTGTGCTAACGCGGCAAAAAAGCCGTCCTTTTGGACGGCTTTTTTGTGTTTACAATTTGAAATTATACTTTTTGAGCATTATGAGCAGTGCCGTACCGAGCACAGTCGCGGAGAGAAATTCGCCTATTCCGACGGTGAGTGCGACAAGCGGCAGGGAAGTGTCGGTTACGCCGAAGCCGTATACTATCACGAGGGGCACGATAACGGTATTTGCCGCGAGTGTCGGGAGCGTTACGAGATACGTATGCTTGCGAAGATAATATCCGCCGAGTGCGCCGATGAAGGTCGCAAGTGTTCCGAATACTATGTCGAGAATATTTGCGCTCGTGATGATATTGGAAATAAGGCAGCCCACCGTAAGTCCCGTTATTGCCGAGGGGCTGAAACAAACGAGCACGCACAGCGCCTCGGAAACTCGGAGCTGAATTGCTCCCGAGGACAGTCCGAGTGCGGCGCAGACGAGCGTCAGCACGACGTAGAGAGCGGCGATGACGGCGGAAATACAGATATTTCGCACCCTGTTTTGATTTTTGCTTTTTGCGTTCATTTTTCTTTTTCGCGCGCGTGATAAAAATAGCGCGCTTCCTTTCCTTAGTTTTGTTTTTTTGAGTGCTTTGCTTACGCTCGGTACTCGCGGTGAGGATGGTTTCGAACTCACCGAGGGCTATTATATTATATTTTTCATTAAATGTCAAGAATTTCGGCAAAACTATTGAATGTTTTTTGCATTTGTGATAGAATGGTCGTACAGAGTAGGATTTTGTGCGTGAAGTGTCGCAAAAACGGGGAGTTGTTTTGCGAACGAAAGAATTTGTCTGCGGTACAAAATCCGCATCCCGCTGTGAGAGGATTTTTGCAAAGTCAAGCTCCTTTTCGGCTCGGAGTATGCTGTAAAGGAGGTTTTTATGTATTTAAGTGAAACTAATAACGAAAATATGAGCATTTTCTCGAAAAATTACTGGCGCGAGGCGGAAGCACAGCTCGGCGACGTGAAAATGCTGACCATAGCGGCACTTGTCGTTGCGCTCCGCGTTGCGGTGAAATTTTTGAAAATTCCGCTCGCCGAGGGGCTTTCGATTTCCTTTGACGCGTATGTAAATTCGCTCGGCTCGGTGATATACGGCCCGCTTATGGGACTTATCGTCGGTGCGATAAGCGACACGCTCGGCTGTCTTGTGACGGGCAAAATGGGGCAGTATTTCCCGCCCTTTGCCCTGGTCGAAATGCTCAGCTCCTTTATCTTCGGACTTTTCTTCTGGAAAAGAAAAATAACATTTACGAGCGCAATGACTGCGAAGTTTACGGTAAATCTCGTCTGCAACATTATCCTGACCTCGGTTTTTAACAAGTGGATGTACTACTTTTATTACGGACTTGAACGCGCGGAGGCTTACAGCATAATCAACGGTGTGCGGATTGCGAAAAATCTCGTAATGTTCCCGCTTGAAGCTACGCTCATCGTGCTGGTTTTCACCTACGCCTTGCCCGTCCTTGCGCGAATGAAGCTCGTTGACCCGAAGCTCTGCGAGGTCAAAAGACCGTCGAACAGGCATCTGATATTGGAGATAGTCATTTTTATTTTGCTTTCCGTCGGGCTTATTTTGCTCTATATTTTCGTCTTAAAGGATATAATAGAAGAGCTCAATTTCAAACTGTGGTAATAACAGACTTAACATGGAGGTGTCCTTATGGAAACGGTACTCGAAATAAAGAACCTGAGCAAATCCTTCGGCTCGCGGAGAGTGCTGTCAAACGTAACGCTTGACGTGCACGAAGGAGAGATACTCGGCTATCTCGGACCTAACGGCTCGGGCAAAACCACGACGATAAAACTGATTTTGGGACTTTTACAACTCACGCACGGCTCTATCTCAATTTGCTCTCACGACATAGTGAGCGATTTTGAGGGCGCGATTGCGTGCGTCGGCGGCATCGTCGAAAATCCCGAAATGTACCCCTACCTCAGCGCGCGTGATAACTTGCGACATTTTGCAAGAATGTACGGCGATAAAATCGACGAGGCGAGAATTGACGAGGTCCTTGAGCTCGTCGGACTCTCCGAGCGCGCGAACGAAAAGATTTCAAAATACTCACTCGGTATGCGTCAGCGTCTCGGAGTTGCGCAGGCGATAATGCACCGCCCGAGGCTCCTCGTGCTCGACGAGCCCACAAACGGACTTGACCCTGCGGGAATCAAGGATTTGAGGGATTTGCTTAAAAAGCTCGCGCGCGAAGAAGGGCTTGCGGTTTTCGTGTCGAGCCATCTGCTTTCGGAGCTTGAACTGCTTTGCGACACCGTTGCGGTGATAAATCACGGAAAGGTCGTCAGTCAGAAGGCGGTATCGGAGCTTAAAAACGTCGGCTCCGACGGCAAGTCCGTGCTTCTTATCGAGGCGGACGGAGCTGATTTGGCACTCAA
Source organism: Eubacteriales bacterium (assembly GCA_051867875.1). GTDB lineage: Bacteria > Bacillota > Clostridia > Oscillospirales > CAG-272 > RGIG4608. The sequence continues at coordinate 52,288 of JBJDZG010000030.1, read as the reverse complement.
TTTGCTCAAAAACAAGGGAATTTCTGCCGAGCGGGACTCCGGCGTGCTGAAATTTGAGATTTCTCACGACGATATTCCGTCGATAATTTATCTTCTCTCCCTTAACGGAGTGAAAATCTATTCCGTCAGCGAGCAAAAACGCTCGCTTGAAGACGCATTCCTTGAAATCACTTCCGACATTCGCACGGACGCGAAAGGGGGCAAGACGGCATGAGAGGACTTTTACATAACGAATTTACAAAGGTGTTAAAGCAGACGGGATATCGCATAATTCTGATAATTTTTGCGATTTTCGTTGTGGCAACGCCCTTTATAGGACTTGCGGAAAAGGAAATATTCAATTACGATAACAGCCCCGATGAGCTCCGCGAAATGTACATATCGAATGCCAAGTTCTACGAGGAGATCGGAGACCCTCTCGGAGCGGATTATTGGTATCGGTATGCCGACGCGGTAAAATTCTTTATCGACAACGCTCTGCCCGAGTGGAAGTTCCGCTATCTTTTTGAGGGCGACGTTTCCGTGCTTTTCCCGAACGAGGATTCGGGAGCAGATACGGATACCCGCTCATTTGCGCAATATTATTTGCGCGCGCACGCGCTCGAATTGCTCGCAGAGGGCGAGTATTCGGAGGCGAATCTCTGGGATTCGGCGTATTATAGCTGTATTTACGATTATTTTGCTTCCGACACGTATTATTTTGACGGCGATTCGTGGTGTGACAGCGTTGGCAATGTAATAGCAAATCCGCACACCTCGGGCGAAATTTCCGCGCTTCTTCAAAGCGCTAGTGAAGACCTTGCCACGATTAAAGATATGATAATTTCCTGCGATGCAACAAATATTCTTTCCGAATACACCGAGAGGACTGAGACGCTTGTGAACAGAGCGCGTTTTGAACTTGAAGCGCTCAGACTTTCGGGCGCTTCCGAGGGAGAGATTTCGTCCGCAGAACGCAGGTTAGAGTATTACGGAATGGCTGACGAAATGTTCCGAAAGCTCAAAAGCGAAACGACGAGCCTTGACGATTGGCGATTTGATTTTTCCGTGGCGTTTTTGAACTCGTATTCCACCATTTCCGATTACTCACTCTATGCTGTGAGCTACGAGGAATTTCTTGAGAACAGAATAAACTATTACTACGAATACGAGAAATACGACGATTATCTTGCTTACGTCGAGCGCACCGTCGCGGACACCGAGGCGGGTGTCAAGGTCGCCCATTACGCCGTGATGAATAATATTGCGCCCGAGGGCGTGGACAGCACGGTAAAGAAGGACGTGAGGACACAAATCGTCAGCATTTCGGGCTTCGTGCTCATTTTCAGCGTCGTGCTTGCGAGCATGATAGTTGCAAGTGAATTTTCTTCGGGCACGGTAAGACTTTTGCTCATAAGACCGAAAAAGAGATGGAAAATACTGCTCTCAAAGCTCGCGTGCGTACTCCTTTTGCACGTGGCACTCATTGTTATGGGAACTGTCGTTATCGTCGGGCTCAACGTAGCGATCAGCGGCGTCGGCGACCTCTTTGCACCAGACCTTTCATACGTCGGCGGAAGCGTTACAGAGGTGGCGTCGGTGCTTGAAACGCTCTACACCGTCGCGCTCGTCATAATTCAGGCGCTTCCCGTGATTTCGCTTGCTTTTGCACTCTCAACCTTGATGAAAAAGAGCGTTCTTGCGCTCGTGATATCGCTCGTCGTACAGAGCCTTTCTTCCATAGTTCAGATGGTAGCGTGTGCGCTCATTGCCGATTATGCGGTGCTCAGATATACGATTTTGCCGTATCTGACGCTCGTTGACCTGCGCTTCTCCGCAAGCGATGTCGTCATAAATAATATAAATTATTCGATTTTTGATTTGGGCTCGCTTCTCGGAACAACGACTGCACTTGCAGGCGGAGCGTTTGACCCCGTGCTTGCCATAGCGATTGTGATCGTTCACGCGTTGGCACTTATCGCCATCGCTTTCGGCTTGTTCAGAAAGCAACAGATATAAAGTTAATTTATTTGGAAGGTCGCTTTTTGAAAAAAGCTCTGCAAAAACTTTTTATGGCGCGTTGCGGCTAAGTCTTACGCAACAAAATAAAACTTAAACCCAACAAAAAAGAGAACAAATCGGCTTGTGCCGAAATGTTCTCTTTTTTTCTTATTTTAACTCTGCGAAGCAGGATTCACTGCGAAGCAATTTCATTCGCCGCGGCGAATTTCACCCGTCGAAGGTGGATTTATTGATACCCGTTAAAGCCGAATTTTTTGATGATGGCGGGATAATTTTTGAAGGCGTAGTTTACGTCGCACATTCCGCTGACGGCGCCGTTTCCAAAGCCTTCGACGCTGCCCGCGTACTGCCACATTGAGTATTTTGCGCTGTAATCATCGATATAGTCGTCGGGTGTATCCGTATAGCGCGCGTACCAGATATCGTAGAGTCGGAGCGCCTTTTCGTTATTATAGAGGCTATATAGGAAATAGTTGTTTGTATAAAGTCCGGGATAGTAGCCGTATTCGACCATTTCGGTCATAAACGTGTGCGCTATCTCCATTATCTGCTCCTCGCTGAAATCGCTGGGATAGTAGCCTGCGCCCGCGTAGTCCTCGATATCGTAGAACACAGGGTACTCAAACTGTTTGCCGCGGAGCCAATCGGCGACGCGCTTGGCGTCCGCCTTTGCGTCCTCTGCGTTATCGGCAAGAGTGAAAAAATAGATGCCTATATCGAGCCCTGCTGCCTTAGCCTTTGCGAAATACTCCTCAAATCTCGTGTCGAGCGAGGTATTATAACCGACTCGCAGAATTACGAAATCAACACCGAGTGCTTTGAGCGCTTCAAAATCGACGTCGTAGGAGTGATGAGAGAGGTCAAGTCCCCAGGCGAGCTCTCCTCTTCCTTCGCCCTCGGCTCCCGTGAAGATGTCGGAATAGAAAACGAAATCCGCCTTATGAGCGCTTCCGCAAACTTTACATTTATACTCGGTGTAGCCCGTTTTTTCAAGATTTGGACGGATATACGTTTTCTCAAAATCGTGTCCTGTGGGGGCGGTTATTTCATTGATATATTCATAGGAGCAGTTTTTGCACTTATGAACGGTGTAGCCCTCTTCGTCGCAGGTAGGCGCGACTACCGTTTGCTTTGTAAGGTGTCCCTTGGGCGCGACGTAGTCGCTTTTGACCTCAAAGGCGCAGTCGTCGCATTTATGAAGCGTGTATCCGAGCTCCTCGCAGGTGGGCTCGACCGTGCTCTCACTGTATGTATGTCCCGTCGGGCGAACGTAGTTGTCCTTATCAACTATTCCGCAGACGGAGCAGGAATGGGCGGTATAGCCCTCTTTGTCGCAGGTAGGAGCGACCACCTCGTCGGTGAAATCGTGTCCGAGAGGTGAAACAAAATCCGCCTCAAAGGCATAACCGCACTTTTGGCAGGTGTAGAGCGTGTAGCCCTTTTCGTCGCAGTCGGGCTCGTGCAACTCCTTATGGCACACCGCGTGGGTGCAATCCTTTGGCGGAATTACGAGCACCGCTATGAGTACGCCCATAACTATAAGGCACAGAACGAGAACCGAAGCTAATATAGCTGTTGATGAAATCTTTTTCATATATCCTCCGAAAGAGAGTGGAATGGGTATTTTTGTTTTATTTTATTAAATCCTTTATGACCTCGCCCGCAAGTATAAAACCTGCGACGGGGGGAACGAAGGAAATAGAAGCGGGGGAAGTCCTGCCCGTTTTTCCCTTGGTTTCGGCACTTTCTACGGAGCGCGGGGTGAGCGGCTGCTCTTTTGAATAAACAACCTTTAAGTGCCTGATTCCCGCCTTTTTGCAAAGTGAGCGAATTACCTTGGCGAGCGGACAGACGCTCGTTTTGTAAATATCCGCGACCTCAAAGGCGCAGGGGTCGAGCTTATTGCCCGTTCCCATTGACGAGATTATCGGTACGCCCGCGCCGTCGGCTCTTTTTATGAGCTCCATTTTACCGGAAACGGTGTCAATGGCGTCGATGATATAGTCGTAATTCGCAAAATTGAACATACTCGCCGTTTCGGGAAGATAGAAAACGGGAAATTTGTTGATTTTGACCTCGGGATTTATCGACTTTGCTCTTTGCTCGGCGATATCAACCTTTAATTTTCCAACAGTTTCTTCGGTTGCAAGGATTTGACGGTTAATGTTTGAGGGCGCAACACAGTCGCTGTCGATAACGTCAATCTCGCCGACTCCCGCGCGCACGAGGGCTTCAAGGGCGTAACCGCCCACTCCTCCGATGCCGAAAACGGCAACGCGGGCATTTTTGAGTTTATTCAGAGCCTCATCGCCGATGAGCATTTCTGTTCTTAAATATCTTTCGTTTTTGAATTTGTTTTCCATATAAATATATCCTCAAACGATGCCTATATATATCATCAGAACGGACACGTCGGCGGGGCTGACACCGCTTATTCTCGACGCCTGACCGATTGTCAGCGGACGCACGCGTGAGAGCTTTTGAACTGCTTCGATTCGCAGTCCCCTGATCGCCGAATAGTCTATATCCTCGGGAATTTTCTTTTCGTCGAGCTTTTCCTTGCGCCTGACCTCGTTAAGCTGACGCTTGATATAGCCCTCGTATTTTATGGATATCTCTGCCGTCATTCTGACTCCTCTCGGAAGCTCGGGGCGGTTTTCGTCCACCTCTGCCAAGAGGTCGTAATTAAGGCTCGGACGGCGCAAAAGCTCCGCGAGCGATATTCCCGTCGAAACGGTTGTAAGTCCCATTTTTTGAAGGAACGGATTTGCGGCGAGGGGGGAGATAAAAGTGCTTTCAAGGCGCTCCGTTTCCGCGTCCGTCAGCTCCTTTTTGTGCAAGAATTTTTTATATCTTTCTTCGTCAATAAGCCCCGCGCGGTAGCCTATCTCGGTTAGTCGGCGGTCTGCGTTATCCTGACGCAGAAGCAGGCGGTATTCGGAGCGCGAGGTCATCATTCGGTATGGCTCATTCGTACCCTTTGTAACGAGGTCGTCAATGAGCGTGCCGATATAGCCGTCGCTCCTTTTGAGAACTATCTGCTCCTTGCAAAGAAGCGAGAGGGCGGCGTTTGCGCCTGCTATTAAGCCCTGTGCGGCGGCTTCCTCGTAGCCGGATGTGCCGTTGAACTGTCCCGCGCCGTAAAGCCCCGAAATGTCCTTGTATTCAAGGGTAGCGTAGAGCTGGGTGGGGTCGGAGCAGTCGTATTCTATCGCGTAAGCGTAGCGCATTATCTCTGCGTGCTCAAAGCCTTTTAAGGAATGGAGCATTTCGTGCTGGACTGCCGTAGGGAGCGAGGTTGAAAAGCCCTGAATATACATTTCCTCGGTGTCCTCGCCCATGGGCTCGACGAAGAGCTGATGCTTTTCCTTGTCGGCAAAGCGGACGATTTTGTCCTCGATAGAGGGACAGTACCTCGGTCCTGTGCCGTGTATTTGTCCGGAATACATAGCGGAAAGGTGTATGTTTTCTTTGATTATGCTGTGGGTGTTTTCGTTTGTGTAGACGATATGGCAGGGAATTTGCTCCGCACCGTCAAAATAGTGCTCGTCGGTAAGAGCGGAGTAGGGCGTGATAACCTCCTCTCCGTCCTGCACTTCAAGGGCGGAAAAATCAATGCTCGCGCGCTTTACCCGCGCGGGTGTGCCCGTTTTGAAGCGCATAAGGCGTATTCCCTCGCGGGCGAGTGCAGAGGAAAGTCCGTTTGCCGCCAAAAGCCCGTCAGGACCCGATGAAAAATTCTTATCTCCGACGAAGACACGACTTTCAAGATAAGTTCCCGTGCAGATTACGGCACGGTCGCACTCCCAGCGCTCTCCGAGCGCTGTAATAACGGCGCAAATGCTCTTTTTGCCGTCTGCGATTTTCGTTTCTATATCCACGATTTCCGCTTGAACGAGGCGGAGATTGTCGGTTTTCTCAACGAGGTGCTTTGCAAGAGCGTGATATTTTCTTCTGTCCGCCTGTATTCTCTTTGAATGAACCGCCGCACCCTTGCCGAGATTCAAGGTTCTCGACTGGAGCGTAACCTTGTCCGCAAGCTGCCCCATCACTCCGCCGAGAGCGTCTATCTCAAAGACGAGGTGGCCCTTTGCGGTTCCGCCTATCGAGGGGTTACAAGGCATATTTGCGAGCGAGTCAAGACTCATTGTGAAAAGAGTGGTGTCAAGACCGAGGCGCGCGGAAGCTACCGCCGCTTCGAGTCCTGCGTGTCCTGCGCCGATAACGGCGACCTGTGTTTTAAGTGAAGTCATATTAATTCCTTAAAATTTATCTGAATTTTGCATTAGTTAGCGCTTTCTTCCCTGTCGTTAAGGTAAGCCGCGATAACGGCGGCGTCAATCGCCGAAACGGACGCGCCCGACGAGCCTTCCTCGATAATCGAGGTAACGACTATCTGCGGATTTTCCATGGGGGCAAAGGCGGTAAACCAGCAGTTCTGCAAGCCCGCGCCTATCTGCGCCGTACCCGATTTGCCGCAAACGGTTGCCTCAATGCCGTGAAGGCGGTACATATTCCAGGTTGCGGTCGGGGAATTGTTTACCATATCGCGCATACCCGTTTTAATCGTACTGAGGGTATAATTTGAAATAGTCAGGGAGCTTAACACCTCGCTCTTTTGCTCGTAGACCGTTTCGCCCGAGAAGGTGCGTACCGAGTGGAGCAGGTGAGTTGCGTATCTCGTCCCGCCGTTTGCAACGGTTGCGATATAGGACGAGAGCTGGAGAGGGGTGTATTTGTGAATCGACTGACCGATATAGGAGGAGGCTTCCTCGTAAGCCGTCCAGTTTGACGAGTTGTCGGGGCAGGCTATCTGACCTATGACCTCGTTAAGCTCGATGCCCGTGCTTTGTCCGAGCCCGAGATTTATACAGTAATCCTTCATCGTGTCGATATCGAGCTTTTCGTAGCCCGTTCCGATGAAGAAAGCGTTGCAGGAAAAGGTCAGAGCCTCGATTACGTTGAGGTTTGAGGTGTAATAGCTGTTATGGTTTTCGCACTTTATCGCAAGACCGCCGTTGTAGTAGCCGTGCGAGCAGTGCACCGTGGAATTTTTGTCGATTGCGCCCTCCTGCAAGGCGGCGAGAGCAACTGCCACCTTAAAGGTAGAGCCGGGTGCGTAAGCCGCGCCCGTCGCGCGGTTGAGCAGGGGAAGGTGCTCGTCATCAAGCAGGGAGTTGTAGTCCTTGGAAAAGCTCGTCAAGTCGTAGGTGGGATACGACGCTATCGCTAAAATATCTCCCGTGCTCGGGTCAAGTGCGACGCTTGCACCCTCGTTCTTGCCGAAGTCCGCCATATATTGTTTAATAGCGTCCTCGCACGCTATCTGCGTATCAATGTCTATTGTGAGGTAAACGTCTTTGCCCGGAATCGGCTCGACGGTTATCTCCTCGGAAACTATCTCGCCCTTGGAATTTCTCTTTATCGTGCGGACGCCGTCGCTTCCGCGCAGATATTCTTCAAATTCAGCCTCGCACCCCTCAACGCCGACGGTGTCGTTGATTCCGTAGCCGAGAGCCTTGTAGTATTCCCATGTTTCTGCGGTGATGGGACCCACTCTGCCGAGAATGTGCGACGCATAACCGGGGTACATATAAGTCCTCTGCACGCTTATTTTGTCGGACACGCCCGCGATGGCTTGCTCTTTAATATATGTAACGAAGTCTATGTCCACGCCCTTGGCGATAACGTAGGGAGTGACGGACGAAAATTCCGTTCTTATCATATCGTAGCGCACGCGAATGAGCTTGCCTATCTCCTCGTCGGAGAAAATCTGCTCGCCGTTTTCGTCAAGGCGGTTGAATTTCCAACGCTTGACGAAATACTCGGTGAGCTCCTCGGCGCTGATACCCTCTTTTCCGAGGTCCCCAAGTATTCTGTTCAGCGCGCGGTAGGTCGCCGTGCCCTCGGTCAAAGCCTCGTCGGAGTAGCTGTAATTCGGATAAGTGCCCGAAAAGGGGAACAAATCCTCCGCGCGGTACTCAATCACGCCGCAGGCGTCCATGGCGTCAAGTACGTCGAGAATGGAACGGTTGAATTCTATCCAAGCGTCGGGCATATAGGTGTAGTCGAAAACTATGTCGTAAGCGTACGAGGTAGTAACGAGCACATTGCCGTTTCTGTCGCAGATGTTTCCGCGCAGAGCCTGTATTACTTGCTTTTCGGTCGTGTATCGGCTTTCCGCGCGCAAATCCTCCGTTTTTTGGGGGTCGAATTGCAAATTGGCGAGCCTTGCCAAAAATATCAGGCACACGAGCGCAAAGGCGCAGGAGAGTATTACGTATCTTTGTGAATTGTCGGTCTGTTTTCTCATTTTATTGAATTCTACTCTCCTTTCCGCAAAATTTCGGGTTGAAAAGTTATATTGTTTTTATACCGCAAAGGTATTCAGTGCGATAAATATTACGCAAATTGCGATGAACGCTATTGCACCCGGATTAAAGAGCACGATTTCGACGTTCTCTCCCTTCGGCAGACGTATCTCGCCCTTATTCAGCTTGACGTCGCGCAAATGCCTTGTAAAGAAGAATACACCCGCAAAGGTCAGCGCGTACGTTACGAAGCTGTAAATTGCAAGCATAACGATGGGCAGCGCGTTTGCCGTGATATACTCCTCGGTGAGCGTACCTTCAAGCGAGAGGTTTAAGAACTCCTCGTAGTCGAAAAGCGACATAATATAAGAGGGGAAAATTCCGCAGAAGAGGTTGATGAATATGTGAATGAGCGTTGAGTATACGATTTTTCCCGTTCTGAGATATACGTAGGAGAATATCATTCCGAGCAGGAAGGCGTAGAAGAACTGATAGAGATTTCCGTGGATAAGTCCGAACATAAGCGCAGGGAGAAAGACCGCGAGTGCGTCGCCGTAGGGGCGCAGTCTGTCAACGAACATTTTTCTGAACATAAGCTCCTCAACGACGGGCCCTGCAATTCCCACTACGAGTACGGAAAAAAGAAGGTCGGTTTTCGTGAGAATGGTGTTGACGGCATTCTCGGGAACGATGCCGAGGGCGCTCTCAATCACGGACATAATTGTCATGGAAACGCTGTTGCCGAGGAACACGAACGCCATTGAAACCGCACCGTATTTGAAAAAGGATTTGAGCGAAAGCTTCGATTTTTCGGGCGCGGATTTCGGAATTTTTTTCATAATCAGGCAGAAAATCGGAAATCCGATGAGATACTGAACGACGAAGCTGAAAATTATACTGAAATTGTTGCTTTTAAGCAGGTCGGGCGCGGTGTTACCGAGAATATATCCCGCCGCGAGCGCGAGTCCTTCCGTGACGATAATATAGACGACGAAAGCAAGGCATATTTTTGAGAAAAAGCCCTGATGCCTTTTCTTTTCCTCGGGGCTGAAGCTTATGTCCTCGCTGTTTTTGTTTGAGTTGGAGTTGAAATCGTTGTTAAAATCTTCGTTCATCGTTTGACGTAATCCTTTCGTGATTTTGATTTTTTGTTGACAATGGAATTGATACCCATAATTATGAGGTAGGGAAGCGTGCAGAACACCGCCGACGAGATAAACTCGGGCACAGCCACCCGCCACACAGCTTCAATGAGGTTGAAGGTGAGCGAATTGAGTGCAATTTCCGCCAGATTATATACCGCTTTGAGTGCAAAGGCGAGTGCGGAGAGGGCGAGATACGACGGATAATTTTTGCCGAAGGTTCGGTTAGCCACGCCCCAGAGCACGTAAGCACACAAAAAAGAAAAGACGATATATGTCGGAAACGTATGCGTGCCGAGCGCACAGTACAAAAATCCCGCGACTATTCCGCACACCGTGCAGACTCTGTGCTCCTCGCAGAGCGCAAGCGCCACGACTGACGCGAGCAGTAAATCCGGAGTCGCCGAGAGGACGTTTATTTTAGCGAAAAACGTTACCTGCAAAACGCCGATAAGAAAGAGCGGGACGGAATAAATTGCCGATTTATAGGCAGTATTTTTGTTTTTCGTCTGCTTTGCTCCGACTGCCATTCTTCCACGCTCCTTTCAATTATTATAAATTATAGTCCAAAATACATTATACAACAAAATTGTAAAAAAATCAATGCACTTGAGTAAATATTTGGGGTGCTTTTGTGAACTAATTTTTGCTAAAAAAATAAAAAACCGAGCATTGGCTCGGTTTTTTATCTGCATATAAATATTCTCTATTGATTTATTTCTCCTCGAGATGAGAAAGCTTTGCAAGACACGTCTTGCATATCTTTTTATCCTCAAAGTCAACGAGATCTTCATCAGCATCACAGAACACGCAATTTCCTACGTGTTTACGAAGAATGATTTTGTCGCCCTGAATATAAATTTCAAGCAAATCTTTTGTGTTGATATCGAAAGAGTTGCGAATTTCCATAGGAATAACGATTCTTCCGAGCGCATCAACGGGCCTTGTAATACCGGTAGACTTCATATACAAAAACTCCTTTGCGATGGGATAGTGGCAAGATCTGCCCACCTTGCCTTCGAGGATATTATACCTCAATTTGTTGGCGTTTGTCAATAGAAATTTTGAAAAAATTCACTGTTTATAAGGCTTTTTGCCGATTTTTGTATTTTATTTTCAATATTAACGGTCAATTTTGCCCGCTTTTATCCGATTTTACGAACGGAGCTCTTTCTCCCTCGGCGCCCGCACCGAATGAACGCTCCTCGAAAAATCTTACGGTGGAGTGAGCGTGCGCCTTTCCCCAGTCGTCAAAGCCCGCCCCCGCTATGTGAGCGCCGAGCTCGCAGTCGGAAATTCTGACGTAAGCGCAGTCTCTCCAAGGGCGCGCGATATAGCACGAGCCGTCCTTTACTCCCTCGCCAGCGGTAAATTTGCAATTCCTTGCGACAAAACCAATCTCGACGTCCTCGGGAGTTGATGGCGCGAAAACGCAACCCTCCTCGACGCTGACGAACTCACAGCCGTCAAAATACGCAGTCGCTCCGCCAAATATAAAGTCCACTCCGCCGCAAATTGTGCAATTTTTGAAGTAAAAGGTTCTTCTTTTTCGCTCGGCGAACTGTTTGGGACCGAGAAATCCGCCGGGAATAATCTCTTTTTCGGGCAGAGGAGCTAAAAATAGGGTGTCCTGATGACCGCGCAGGATGCAATTTTCAAGGCAAATGCCGTCGCCGTCGAGGTAGAGCGCAATCGCTTGCCCCACGTCCGCGCCCTTGCCTGCGGTATTTTCAAAAACGCAGTTTCTGAACGTGATATTGTTTCCGTCCACGAGCACCGTGTAGGAGCGGAAAGTGCCCCTCTTTTGCCCGTCGGGGTGTATTTCACGCGCAAAATGTGCGCCCGAGTACACCTTGCCCTCAATTATTAAATTGTCCTCGCTTATATGATACTGTGACATTGTGCACCCCCGAAAAGCAAATGATTTTTCGACTCAATTTTAGCACACAAGCTATGATTTGTCAATAAAGCAAAGTGCGAAACGGAAAACAAAATGCAAACGCGGGCGCGCTTTGCACTTTCTGATTGCCCGGAAATAAAAAATCAACCGCCCGAAAGCGTGATGCTCTTATTGGATAAATTATCAAACGGTTAATCCTCATAAACAGGTTAGCTTATACAGTGCAGATTTGCTTCACAGTAAACAAACAGAAAACTCCGACAGATTTTTCAAGGTCTGCCGGGGTCTTCTGCCCGATAAATTGGGATTTGACGGTTTATTATTTTTCCTTTTTTGAAATACGCATGCGATCATATTTTGTGTTTCTGTTTATATCAAATTGAAATGCACATACAACATTGAATAAAAAAGATAAGATTAAATATCCCATACAATAGATATTAGCTATTTTGGATATGGAGTGATAAAAAATTGTAAAGCCCAAGACAACAAATATGTGAATAACCATTATTGCGAAATGAATACGCTTCGCATTCATCCAAAAATGAAACGGTTTGATATTTTGATTCAGAAAACTTTGAAGATATTTCATATTTAATCTGGAAAATATATTTTGTCCCTGCTTTAGCTTCATCAATCCATTGAATTTTCCACCTTTATCACACCATACAATAGACCAAATCATTTGTCTAATAAAATAACAAGCATAAAAATCAAAGAGGATAGCAAGCAAGCCAAGCGTAATAAACAGTTTATTATCCATCGTTTCATCCTCCTCTAAATAAATTCTTATTTATCGCTCTGTTTTTTGTCGGTTTCACCTTTGTATTACAAAGGCACATGGGCAAAGCCCATACCCCTATTCTTCTGTATATAATTCGTCGTAGTACCAACGAATGGGGTTTTCGTAAATGTATTTTATTATCTCCTCATAGTCCTCTTTGCCTCGGATTATATGCTCATAAAATGAAGTTTGAAACAATTTTCCGTCAAATCCGTTCTTCTTACATTCTCTCGTTGTCAACGATTTATATGCACAAACGATATCTGTGATTGTAGGGCGGGGGCTTGCTCCCGCCGCCTCGCTCTCTAAAATCAAAACAACATGGATGTGGTTTGGCATGATTACATATTGGTCAACCGCCAAGCATGAATATCGGTCTTCGAGCGATAATAGCTGTTGCTCTGCAATCTTTCCAAATGAGGTGTATTCCAAACCGTTTGCTTCGGCGGGAGCAAGCCCCCGCCCTACGATGCGAGATAACACACACCTTCTGTTTTGCGTGCATATCGTTACAAAATATGCACCAGCAGAACTGTAATCACAATTGTCAAGACGAGGATGCTTTCTTTGCGGCAATTCTTTTTCTTTATCCATTTTCATCACCTATATCTTTATAACACAAATCTTCAGAGGAAGCAATCCCTCTGACGATATTGTGTGCTTGCAATTTCTCCGTTAAAGATAACAGAGAAAACGAGCGATTGATTTTTTATTTGGTTTTAATTTTCCGCTTTCAATTTTTAATTGTGCTCTTCGGGTGCCGTATTCTTCCGCATTTCCTTACGCATACGCTTGGAGTTATACATATACGCGTCGGCGGTTGAGAGCATCAGCTCGTGGTCGGTTCTTCCGCGAATGAGCTCGTAGCCGTAGGAGAAGTCAAGTTTAATCTTCCTGCCGTCCTCAAGTGTGACAAAGGTAGCGTCCTGCGACTTTTTCAGCTCCATTAACGCATCGAGCACCTCAATATCGGTGCTGTAACCGTAAATGAGGAGCACAAATTCATCTCCGCCGAGACGTCCTGCGACGGTGTTCGGAGCGGGGAACATTTTGAGCATATCGGCAAGCGTACGCAAGTAGAGGTCGCCCACCGTATGACCGTAGGTGTCGTTAATCTCCTTTAAGTTGTCGGTGTCTATCATGATAAGAGCGCCGCTCTTCGTGACGTACGGCTTTGAAAAAATCTGCTCAAAACGGTGGTCAACACCTCGGCGGTTGAGAATGCCCGTCATGGTGTCGATATCCCGCTCGGCCTCCGCACGCTTGATATTTTCAACTTCTTTGGTAACGTCGACGGCAATACCGAGTGTGGTGTTGTTGCTCGTTATTTCCTCGAGCTTGACGTATATATCGTTCTTTCCGCTTATGTGATAAGTGTTCTCGGCGTTTTCAACGGGCGATTGGCGAAGCTCATCGATAAATCCTTGAAGTTTTTTATAGTCCGAGGACAGTTCCGCCATTTCCTTTTCGGTTACTCCGAAAATGCATGGCACGTGCTCGGTATAGCGCACGTTTTTCATGGCGGGGTTATATTCGTAAACGCCCACGCGGAGATTGGTTCGGTTGAGGACGAGGTTCATTTTGTCCGTTTCCGCAAGAAGTGAGTGTATCATGTAATTGATATGGTTGCTGAGCTCTGAAAATTCAGAGAACGTATGGACGTCAACTCTCTTGCCGAGATTTCCCGCCGCAACTTCTCCAAGCAGTTCATTTGTAGCGTGGATACTGCCTATTATGTGTTTTTTCGTATAGAAGTTTATTATACAAACGATTGTAACACCGACGGCTAGCATACACAGAAACAGAACAACGGTGTAAAGCCACACGTTTTCGTACATTTGGTCGTTTGATAAGGTGTAGAGCATATAGATGCCGTTTGCTTCTTCGGTTACACAGAACGAATTGACCCCGCCGACGCTGTGATGCGCGCCGCGTTTCAGCCCGTTGAGCTCGGAGGGCTCAATTCCGATGCTGCTGATGCTTTTGCCGTTGCTCATGCTGACGGTGGAGCCTACAATCTCGCCCGTTTTTGAATCTATGGCGTAGAGATTGACGCCCTGCTTTCCGCGCAAAAGGAAATAGACGTACGAAAATTCACATTTTTCCCTTGCTTTCAGCACCTCGTCGGGGTATATTCCGACCTGAACTATATATTTTCCGTCCTCGGTCCACACCGCGGCGTACTGAACGAGTCTGCCCTCTGCGGTGTTGGGGGTGATATCCTGACAAAGAATAAGATTTTTGTCGTCAAGCATCGGTTTGAAAAAGGCCATCTGCTCTCCCGAATCAAACGTGAGTCCGAAAAACTCCGAATGAGTTCCCGTGATAATTTTGCCCGTTTCGTTGAAAATGCATATCTCATCGACTTCAAGCATTCTTGCAAGGCGGCGGAACTCCTCTATGTTTCCCAGAATCTCGGGATTTTCGCTTATCATATAAGCCAAAGTCTGGCTCTGGCGTATGCAGGAATAAGCAAATTGCTCTTCAAGAGCTTTCAGTGCGGTTTGATTTTCTTCAATCATCAGCTCCGTCTGTGAAAATACGGACCCGGCGTTTTCGCGGGTGTTGTTTTGAAGCATTGTAAACTGAAATACGAAGGAAATAATAAAGAGTGCCGACATCATTATAGTGATAAGCCACCACAGTTTGCGTTTAGCTATGCTTTTCAAGCTTTTCATCTCGCATTCCCCCCTTTTCAAACGACGCTGTTTTACCAATTAATCAAATTAATTAATGGTGGTAAATTCCATTTTAGCATAAGCGACAAACCGTGTCAAGAGTTTAACAAAAAAATATGCCGAAAACTATTGCTTTTTCCGTAGGCGGGCTCTTTTTGTGAGTTTTTAAGAAAAATTTCAAAAAATCTTGTAAAAACGATTTTACTGTGTTATAATCGTAGTGTAGGGTTATAAATGTAATGAGGTATTTTTTATGTTGGATTGGTCATTGTTAAATGAGCTCTACTCACTGTGTATTCTTTTGATTTTATTCATAAGATACCGCATATACGATAAGGGAGTAGTTCAGACAAAAAGACGGGAAATGTTCATTTCGTGTCTGCTTTTGTCCGTGTGCTATATCGCGCTTAACATCTTGTGTGTTTTTCTTCTTGAATTACACGCGTATGTGCCCGTTTGGTTAAACATCACAGTCAATACACTCTACTTTTTGGGCTCGATGCACCTCTGCTCGCTGTATGCGTACATAATTTTTGATGCAATGCTTGAACATGTGTACGACAAGCACTGTATGAAGAGAGCCCGCAGGGTGCTGATTATCATAAGCTCGCTTGCAACGCTTTTTACATTGTCTAATCTGTTTACGGGTTGGGTGTTCCGCGTTGACTCCGACGGCTATCACACGGGCCCTTTGACTTGGGTGTATTATGCTTTTGTCATAGCGGAGCTCTTCTTCCTCTGCCTGTGCTATATCAAAAACCGAAAGAGTATCAGCGACAGGGTAGTGTACGTCGTCCGCTCGATACCCATAGTTATTTTCCTTGTTCTGACTTTGCAGATTCTGTACCCCAAGGTGCTTCTCAACGGCACGATGTGCGCTATTGCCAGCCTTGTAATCTTCGTAGCGTTCAGAAGCAATACCGAAAACAGCGACTCACTTACGGGAGTGCAGAACAGAAACGCCTTTATGAATGAGCTCTCTCTACGTTCGGACAGCGGTCAGGCGGTGCAGATAATACAGGTGTCAATTCTCAATATTTCCGACATAAATTTAAGACATAATTACAAGGTGGGGGACGCGCTCCTTTATGAAGTGTCGCGCTTCCTTTCGCACGCTCTTAACGGCGCAGGCGTGTTCAGAACGGGCGGTACTACCTTTACGGTGCTACTGCCTTACCTCACGGACGAGCAGGCACAAGAGAATATCGCAACGGTCCAGAACCGACTCCAGTCAATCTGGGAGATTGGCGACGTCAAATGCCACCTTACTGTATCCATAGCCGAAATGAGAACTCAAAATCTCACGGGTACTCCCGCACAGATATTTGAAAAGATAGAGTATACCATGGCGCTTGCAAAGAAAAATCCGCCCCTTGTCCGCTTTGACAGCGCGGTGAGTCAGCAGTTTGAAAGACGCAATTACCTGCTCGGATATTTGAGACACGCCATTGACAATAAGCTCTTTACGGTAAATTATCAGCCGCTTTATTGCTGTCATAAGGATATATTCTGCTCCGCAGAGGCTCTCCTGCGACTTAACGACGGGGACGGCAAGCCTATAAGCCCCGACATATTCATTCCGCTCGCAGAGCAGAACGGACTTATCGAGGAGATGACGTGGCTCGTGCTTGAAGACGTTTGCAACCTCTTTAAGAGCGGAAGATACCCCGGACTTCAATACGTTTCGGTAAACCTTTCGATGAGACAGTTCCTTGACCCGCATTTGCCCGAGGAAATCGTCGATTATCTGGAGCAGAGGGGTTTGTCAACCGATAAGATTAAGGTCGAAATAACCGAGCGATTCCTTCTTCACGACGCGGAATACGCGAGATGGCAGATGGAAAAGCTCCACTCTCTCGGTATTCAGGTGTTTATGGACGACTTCGGTACGGGATATTCAAACCTTTCGAGCGTTTTGCAGTATCCGTTCAGTTTCATTAAGCTCGACAGAAGCCTTATCGAGAATATAGCCGATAACTCGCACGCGCTGACTATGGTCGGCTCGCTTATCAAGCTCTTCGGCGATATGGATATGAGAGTAATCGCAGAGGGAGTTGAAACCAAGGAGCAGGCGGACTTGCTCCGCTCGCTCGGAATCGATATGATTCAGGGCTTCTACCTTTCAAAGCCCGCCACCGTCGATAACCTTGAAAAATATTTTGAAGTTTAATCAAAAGGGCTGACGTCGTCAGCCCTTTATTTTTTGACTCATGCCGCCATTTTTCGGCGTTTTTACGAAAAACGTCAAAGGGCTTGACAAAGAGTACCCGCAGTGCTACAATAGTGTCGTGCCGTTATGTAAAACGGCGAAAAAAACGGAAAAGGAATTAAAAATCATGACACGCGACCAAATTATCTACATGCTTTGTTCTTTCACCACTATTGCCGTCATACTGTTTTTTGCGAGCAAGATTAAGAAAGAAAATCACAAGACTCTTTTCTTGTTTGTAGTAAGCGCTTTTTGCTTCGGATTTCACATTTCCACCATATATACCTCGTTTTTCGCCAACGGCGGACACGGAACTGCCGTGGACAATCAGCTTTTCCCGATATTTTTCTGCAATTATATGATGGATTTGCTCGTAATCGTGGCTTCGTGGCCCAATAAGAAAAGCAAATTTTTTGAGATTATGGCAACCTTCGTTGCATACGGCGGCTGCTTTGGCGCCTTGATTACGGTCTTTGCCACCGATCCCGGCTTCGGAGCGTGGGGTTCGTTCCAGTCGGCACTCTCTCATTCGTGCCTGTTCCTCGGCTGTCTGTACCTGTTCGTAGGCGGATATGTAAAGATTAATGTATTCAACCTGATACCTTATACATACGGTCTTGTTTCATGCGGCGTAGTTGGCTTAACCGTAGAGCTGATATTCTATCTCGGCGGACTCGAAAGCCCCAATGCTATGTATCTTATGCACGGTCCGCACGAGTTGCCCGTGTTTAAGTGCTGGATGTTTGCTCTTTCAATGCTCGCGATTATCTTCATGTTCACGACAATCTGGGAGCATTTTACACGCAAGAAAGAGGACAGATGGTTTAAGACAAATAAGGATTTATATAGATATATTCCCTGCAAATAATGAATAAGAGAGCTGACCGTACGGTCAGCTCTCTTTTACTGAGTCCATTATCCCAACAAGAGAAAACTTAATCGTGTCCGAAATGTACTTGACCATTCGCTCTCTGTCATACTCGCCTCGCTTTTTTATCACGTCAATCAATACACTCGTTAGCGCCTCCACGCAGAAGGTGCACAGAAAATCTTTGTATTCGGGCGAAAGCTTTACTTGACACTCCTTTTCGGCACCGTCAATGACCGAGCGCATTATTGCGCGAAAATCGGCTGACAGAAAACGCTTCATTTCATCTCTGCCGATGGCATCGTAGGCACAGTTTATAATGTAATCGTTCTTGTCCACATAATCCATAACGAAAAGTATTGCGTCGCGGTAGTCGGTCATAAGGTCAAAATGCTTCACTATCTCAATGGCTTCGACGTCGAATACCCATTTGAGCAGGGCGTAAATGTCCTCAAAATGATAATAAAACGTCTTTCGGTTCACTCCGCAGTCAGCGATAATTTCGCTAACCGTGATTTTTGAAAACGGTTTTTTCTTCATAATTTTTTTGAGGGACTCTGCAAGAGCCCTTTTCGTGTTGAGTGAGGTAACTTCGTGCTTCATTTTGCTCTCCCTGTAACTTTCGTTTTCTTTCTGCATTTATTATACACGTGTGGGGCAAATAAATCAATGGATAATATCGGATATTTGACCGTCAAATTCACGATTTTGTCCGATTTTTCGCCAACTGTCCGATATTGTCCATTTTATTTTCTGCACGAATACTGTATAATCCAAAGCGAAAATACATAGACAAAGGAGTGCGTATATGAAAATAAAAAAACCTGCTTGGTTTGAGCGCGCCGTCAGGGAAAACCTGTTTGAAGGCTTCCGACTCAACCTTTTCGGCGGCAGTTTTCGTGAGGTCGTCGATTATCTGAAATCGATAAATCAAAAAAACTCTAAATAGTGTTGACTTTATAAAACACGGCAGTTATGTATTAAAACTGCTGTGTTTTTTATCGTTTTCCGCTCTGCCGCTGAGATGGATACAATTTTGTATGTGTTGATATTGGTAAGCGTGCTTCTAATATCGTTTGTGGTATTGTCAACCTAAAATCAACAAAAAATACAGAAAAAGCAACAATCGTTGAGGTTGAATTGAATGTTTGTTAACAAATTGCGTATATAATTAAAATAGGTTTTTATTTTTTTGTTGCAAGATTGCCGTAAGTGTGGTAGAATATATATGTACATTGGTGAAAACACAGAGTTTTATTATAAAACAAGCTCACGAAAGGAGTTGTTGACTGTATGAATATATTTTTGGAGTTGTCGTTTCTGTTTTTTATAGGCTCGCTTTCCGGCTGGGTGTTAGAGGTTTTCTATCGCCGATTTTTCTCTACCTCAAACCCCGAGCGAAAGTGGATAAATCCCGGATTTTGCACGGGCCCGTATCTTCCGTTATACGGATTCGGGCTTTGCATTTTGTATCTGATTGCCTTGACGGAAGACCTGTACTTAATTGAAAATCCGTTCTGGAATAAAATCGTGCTGTTTTTGGTTATGGCGGTTTGTATGACTCTTATCGAGTATATTGCCGGTATCCTCTCGCTTAAAGTTTTGAAAGTGCGGCTCTGGGATTACAGCGACGCATGGGGCAACATACAGGGAATTATCTGCCCGAAATTTTCATTCTTCTGGGCTTTGCTCGGCGCGCTGTATTATTTTCTTATTCACCCGCATATCATAGGCGCGGTTCATTGGCTGTCGCAAAACCTTGCTTTTTCCTTTGTAATCGGATTGTTTTTCGGTGTGTTTATTATTGACGTGATACATTCGGCAAAGCTCATAGCAAAGCTCAAAGCGTTTGCGGAAGAAAACGACATAGTCGTAAGACACGAATCGCTGAAATCGAATATCCGCACACACTATGCAACAACGAAACAAAAATACAACTTCTTCCGCCCGTTTAATACCGACCGCCCGCTTTCCGAGCACTTGGCGGAAATGCGAAGCACCTCTGAAACAAGAGTGAGAAAAATAAAGAGAAAGAAAAATAATTAATATACCGTTAGGGCGGATTTATCCAAAATATACACCCGCCGGAAAAGTAAAAACACGGGATAAGCGCAAAGGCTTGTCCCGTATTCTTTTTGTTTGGATGAAACCGTAAAAAAACGACAGATTATTATAAAGAAATATGTAGAATTATTAATTTATATGTTGAAATTTTTGTAAAAATGTGCTATAATAGTTCAAATACCTTTCACACTGTTGCTTTCCGGATAAATATTATGAGTATTCCGCCATATTTTGCACTTAAAGCGTTCCGTAAATATGCTCGGGAGCTGACGTTTTGAAAAATTCTTCAATCACGCTGAAATCGGCTGTTATGAAGCTGTTTTTGAAGAATTCCTTTTAACTGACATATTATTCGAAATTTTACGGTAGAAACGGAATGATTAGTTGTGTTCCGACGAGAAACAATCAGAAATAAAAAGTATAAAGGAAGAAAATGCTTATGAAGAAAAACACTTTGATAAAAATTGCGGTGCTCGTTATCGTATTGATAACGGTTGCAGCTCTGGTAATAGTCTTTGGCGTGATGAACAAGGACGAGGGCGGGGACGATAGCAAGGGCAAGGAAACCATAACCGTTTATTTGTGGGGTACTAATCTGTATGATAAATATGCTCCGTATATTCAGTCGCAGCTTCCCGACGTTGACATTCAGTTCGTTGTCGGAAACAATGACCTTGATTTCTATAAATTTATGAATGAGAACGGTAAGCTTCCCGATATTATCACATCGCGCAGATTTTCTCTGCACGATGCGGCGGCGCTTAAAGATAATCTGATGGACCTCTCCACTACCGAACAAGCGGGTGCTGTTTACGATACTTATCTTCAAAACTTCAAAAATGCGGACGGAAGCGTTAACTGGTTGCCGGTATGCGGCGAGGTGGACGGCTTCGTTGCAAACAGAGCTTTGTTTGAGCAGTACAATATTCCGCTCCCCACGGATTACGAGAGTCTCGTATCCGCTTGCAAGGCGTTTGAGGAGGTCGGTATCAGAGGCTTCGTTGCCGATTTTGCATACGACTATACCTGCATGGAGATTTTGCAGGGCTTATCCATTCCCGAGCTTACCTCTTTGGAGGGAACTATGTGGCGTACCGGTTATGCAGACCCGACGGATACGGAGCACGTAGGACTTGACGATGCCGTGTGGCCCGGAGTCTTTGAGCGTATGGAGCAGTTTATAGAGGATGCAAACGTATACCCCGGCGACCTGAGGCTTGACTATACCCCCATAATCAATATGTTTTCGAGGGGCGAAGTGGCTATTATACGCGCGGGAGGCTCAAATGTCGTAGCATTTCAGAATATGAACGTTGACGCCGTTTTCCTTCCCTATTTCGGACAGAACGGCGAGCAATGGCTTCTGACGTATCCCGCCTTCCAGATTGCACTCAACAAGGATTTGGAAAGCGATGCAGCTCGCAAGGATAAGGCTTTGCAGGTGCTCGGAGTAATGCTCTCCGAGGAGGGACAGAACATTATTTCAAGCGGCGGAGACGTTATCTCGTACAGCCGAAACGTCAATTTGGAGCTTTCTCCCCACCTTGATAATATTAAACCCATTATCGCGCAGAATCACGTTTATATCCGAATTGCATCCAACGACTTCTTCTCGGTGTCAAAGAAAGTTGTTTCGGGTATGATTTCGGGCGAATACAATGCACATGAGGCTTACGAAGCATTCGACGCACAGCTCAAACAGCCAAAGGGAAATACGGCGGAGCCCATACTTACTGTTGATAAAGATTATTCCAACGTTTTCGACAAGGACGGCGGTAACGAGGGATATTCCGTTATGGCTAACACTTTGAGAACGCATTACGGCAGCGACGTGCTTATTGCCCTCTGCAACAGTTTTACCGGCTCCGTTTTCAAGGCTGAATATACCGAGAAAATGGTAAGCAATATGATTATGCCCAATACTCTCTGCTCTTGGCAGAGTGAAATGACGGGCGCGCAGCTTAAAGAACTCGTCAGATTATTTGTTGAGGGCTACGATGGCGGTATTACTCCTTTTAACCTCGGTTCTCTGCCGACGTTCAGCGGTATTTCCGTCAATGTTGAAGAAAACGAGGGTAAATATACTCTTATCAGTCTTACAAAAGACGGCGGGGAAATAAGCGATGATGAGGTGTTCAAGGTAACAACCCTCAGCAAGGTTTCCTATTTCGGTGCAATTCTCAGAAACGAGAGCTTTGAGTTCGTGCAGGACAAATCCTTGGTTAAGGCTGTGTTTACTGCATTCATCAAAAACGGCGGCGAATTAGCCGAGCCTACCGATTATATTACTGTTCGGTGAAAACGCTTAATCAAAATTCAGGAAAGGGGGATACCGAAAGATGAAAAGACGGATATTAAATATAGTTATTGCCTGCATTCTTGTTTTGTCCGTAATAGTAGTGGTTTGTATCAACTATTTTTCGTTCGTATCGGAGACCATATATAACGAAAGTGTTTCCCATCTGTCGGAAATTTTCAGTCAAGCAAACACTTCTTTCAATAAACTCGTATCCCACACAAGAAAGAGTTTGCACCTTTGGGCAGACTATTTGCAGGACGTTACGGACGACGGAGAAATAGACGCTTTTCTCTCTCACGCCCGGGAAGAAACGGAGTTTACCGAGTTTTTATTCATATCGAGAGAGGGTAATTTCCTCACGATTAGCGGAGATGACGGATACATTGACCTCGGAAGCGAAATGTCAAGAGTGTTTATCGGAAGAGAAGACGTAATTGTCAATTCCCGCTTCCACGGTCAATCTCAGATGATGGTATTCGTATCCCCTGCCGAGAAGGGAACATACAAGGGCTTTGAGTATGAAGCAATCGCCGTGAGCTACAATAACTCCGATATTGTAAACGCTCTTAAAATATCCGCATTTGAGGGACATTCGAGCAACTATATTATTCACTCCGACGGTCGGGTAATTGTGGATAATTCTGCCGATAAGCAGAAGGATATTTATAACCTGATTGACACGTTTGCGCAGTACTCCGATATGAGCAGTGAAGAGCTGCTGAAAATCAAGCAGGATTTCCGCGGCGGAACCTCGGGCGCAACCCTTACAAAGCTTGGCGGAAGAAGCTATTACTTATTATACGAATCGGCTGATTTTGACGACTGGATGTTCATTGCCTTAATACCGACGGATATAGTAAACGCGAGCATGAACAATTTGCAGTCAAACACTATCTTACTCGTTTCGGGTATTGCCTTCGCTCTTGCCGTTCTTACACTTGGAATCGTTCTTTGGCATAGCAGACAGAGGCTCAAAAACAAAGACGTACAGATACTCTATCGTGACGAGCTGTTTTCTACGCTGTCCGTTAATGTGGACGATGTGTTCCTTATGCTTAATGCCAAAGATTTGTGCGTTGACTATATCAGCCCGAATATTGAAAAGCTGGTCGGCATATCCGAAAAACATGCCCGCGAAAACATTCGTACGATTGATAGCCTTGTTCAAGGCGCGAATACCGTTCGCGTGCTTGATAAGCTGCCTGACATAAAGCCGGGCGAACAATGCGAATGGGACAGAGAGTATGTTCATCAAAAAACTCATGAAGTACGGTGGTTCCACGTTGTTGCTCTGTGTCGGGATATTAAGGGCGAAAAGAAATATATCCTCGTGATGTCCGACCGCACAAGGGACAAGCATATAAATCAGGCTCTTGAGGACGCCGTGAATGCCGCAGAGAGTGCTAACAGAGCAAAGAGTACCTTCTTATCAAATATGTCCCACGATATCCGTACACCTATGAACGCGATTATCGGCTTCGCAACACTTTTAGGGGCAAATACAGGCGACGAGGAAAAGGTCAAGGATTATGTAGCCAAGATACTGTCGTCAAGCAATCATCTGCTTTCGCTTATCAACGACGTGCTTGATATGAGCCGTATAGAAAGCGGAAAAATTCATCTTGAAGAAACCGAGGTCAATCTCTCGGAAGTTCTGCACGACCTCAAAACCATTGTGAGCGGTCAGATACACGCAAAGCAGCTTGAACTCTATATGGATACCCTCGACGTTGTCAACGAGAACGTCTACTGCGACAAAGTAAGACTTAATCAGGTGCTGCTTAATCTGCTGTCAAATGCGGTAAAGTTTACTCCGCCCGGCGGTACCGTGTCGGTACGGGTTGCACAGCTTGAGAGCGTATCCGAGGAAGTAGGACTTTACGAATTCCGTATCAAGGATACGGGTATCGGTATGAGCAAGGAATTTGCAGAGCGCATCTTCAATCCCTTTGAGCGCGAGCGTAATTCCACCGTCAGCAAGATTCAGGGCACGGGACTCGGTATGTCCATCGCAAAGAATATAGTTGATATGATGGGCGGTACTATCGAGGTGTTCACCGAACAGGACAAGGGCACGGAATTTGTTGTACGTCTTAAATTGCGCTTGCAGTCGGAATGTAAGACCGATGTGAAAATACAGGCGCTTGAGGGATTAAAGGCTTTGGTAGTCGATGATGATTTTAACACCTGCGACAGCGTAACGAGAATGTTGCACCGAGTCGGAATGAGGTCCGAGTGGACTATGTCGGGCAAGGAAGCGGTTCTCAGAGCAAAACAGGCTACTGATATTAACGATGCTTTCAGTGCTTATATTATAGACTGGCGTTTACCCGATTTGAACGGTATTGAGGTCGCAAGACGCATTCGTGCCATGGACGGCAATACTTCCATAATAATTCTTACCGCATACGACTGGTCGGATATCGAGGCGGAGGCGAAGGAAGCAGGAGTAACGGCGTTCTGTGCAAAACCGATGTTTATGTCAGATTTGCGTGATACGCTTTTGATGGCTCTCGGTAAAGCGGAAGAAGAAGCAAAGCCCGCTCCCGCCGCCGAGGTGATTAATTTCCAAGGCAAGCGACTGCTTCTCGTCGAAGATAACGACTTTAACCGCGAGATTGCACTCGCAATACTGGATGAATACGGATTTGTTGTGGATACTGCGGAAAACGGAAAGGAAGCGGTGGATATAATTGCTTCTTCCAAGCATGGAGATTATGACCTTGTGCTTATGGATATCCAGATGCCGATTATGAACGGCTATGAAGCAACGAGAAATATAAGAAATCTTGATGACCCCGTTTTGTCCGCCGTCCCCGTCGTCGCCATGACGGCAAATGCCTTTGACGAGGACAGAAAAACCGCGTTGGAGTCCGGTATGAACGGATTTATCTCCAAGCCGATAAATATGAGCGAGGTGCTTGATGCGCTCAACGGCGTGTTGAGGAAAGAATAATCCGATTGTATGTAAATAAAGGAGCTGACGACCATTAAGTAGTTAGCTCCTTTTTAAGATGGGGAAGCAAAAAACGCATAAATGCCAAAGAGGGCTGACCGGTGGTCAGCCCTCAATATTTGCATAGCAAAAGGCAAAGAAAAGGATTTTTACGGTTTCATCACCTTGATGAATCTAAACATTTCATCAGGCCCCTCATCGGGATCATGTTCTTCATCATCCGGCATTTCGTGATCGGGACTAAAATACTCGCACCAAAACTGGTCGATTTGAAATCCGCACTTGTTCACGTAGAAGTGTATGTTGCGCTTTTCAAAATAGGGCGTGCAGGCCTCCCAAACGACAGTCTCGGGGTGCAGAGCCTCAATAGCCAGCCATGCACCGTAGCCGATGCCCTTGGTATGCTCTTCGGGTGAAACGAAAAGGATCTCCAATTCGTTGTGGTTGGTCTCTTTATTGATCTTCAGGATGACTCCGCCAACCTTCCTTCCCTCAACAATGATACGGTACGTTTCTCTATCAGGAGAGTCAATGCATCGTTCAATTGTTTTGCGAGATATGATCTCTCCGTCAAAATCAAGATGATTATCACGTTCTCCAAATTCCTCTATTGCGCCGTACTTGAACGCCCATTGATTATCAAGTATAAATTGCTCGCGGTCGTCTGCTTCAAGCGGGGCAAGAGTTACTTTTGTGCTTTTCATAGAAACCTCCTGAGAATAAATAATAGAGCCTCGGCTATTGAACAACAATAACCCAAGCTCACTTGGACACCTAATCCGGCATTACGGTACTACGGTACACAGCCTCCGGTGACAAAATTATTAAATTTTCGCTGATTTGACCGCGAAATAACGGTCAAATCAGCATTTTGGTCGGAATGACAAGACTCGAACTTGCGACATCCTGCTCCCAAAGCAGGCGCGCTACCAACTGCGCTACATCCCGATATTATTGACAACATCACTTATTATAGCAAACAAGTGATGTTTTGTCAATAATAAAAGCATCAAATTCTTCTGATTTTGGTATTTGAGGGGAGCTGATTGCGGTAGGCGTCGATTATTTCGTCGCACTCTTCGGGCGTTTCCGTGGAGAAAATGAAGTGCTGATTTATCACTCCCGCGCGCGAAAGCTCCGCTCTTTTATCCGCCATATAGGTTGGCGCGCTGTTATAAATTACGTTCCTATGCTCAAATTCGCGCAGGACGGGGAAGGCGACGCCCTTTCTATCCACGAGTTCAACGCTGTCGCTCTGACATTCGGCGCAGTCGGAAATGTCCATTGAAAGGCATTTTTCAAGGAGCATAAGGGGTACTCTGCCGTAGACGATAACGGCGGTATCTCCGCTCACGTCACGAATCTGCGGCAGGGTGAGCTCGGGGGAGAGAATGATATTCTCTGCGCCCATATCTTCAAGAAAGGCGACGGTTTCTCCGTTATAGACGTTAAATCGGAAATCGCCGTGCACGGCAAGAGAGCGCTCTTTTGCGAGCTTCAGCGCGCCGAGATTGCCAATCAGAGCGTATTTTGCGCCCTTTTTGGTTGCTTCATCAAGCATTGTTTCAACGGTTTTGCGCTCGCTGTCAAGGATTACGGGCGGGAGAATTACGCCCTCGCACTCGCCGTCAAATTTGTGCAGCGGAAGATATATTATATCGAAAAATTCTCGTGCGCTGTCGGTTATCTGCTCCGCGGAGTAAAATCTCGCGCTTAAAAGCCGCTTTTTTTCGTTTTTGGGGGCTTTTTCGGTGTATTTTTCAAAGCCGACCTTGCTTTTTTCGCTCCCAAGCTCGGCTTGGAGCATTTCGCAGGCCTCACGGCGTAGGGCATTGAGCGCGGATATGGGCATTATGATATTTTCGTCCATATCGGCGTGAAATTTGCCCGGAACGAAGGGTGTATTTCCGAGTTTTGAAAGGTTTTTCTCAACGTCGCTCTGCGATAGGGGCGCGTTTATTGCCGTCTCGGGCGTGCGTCCGCGGGAAGTTACGCTTATCTCACCGCACGAGAGCGTGAGCGCAGACGGCTCGCCTGCGTGCAGAGTTACGAAGACGTTAATTTCCGTCTTTTGGGGCTTCGTTTCGTAGATATTCTTGCTTGAAAACAGTTCAAGTCGGGACGCGGTTTTCTGTTCGTCGGAGCGGACTCCGAGCATCTGCGTGCCGATTTTTCTTTCAAAATATCCGTCGGTAAAGCCACCGCGGGAGAAAATTTTGGCAAGACTTGCAAGCTCGTCGGGGCTTGCATTTTTGCCCTCGTCAAGAAGCGTGCGGAACGCCTTCGCCACGCCGAAAACATACTCGGGCGATTTCATTCTGCCCTCGATTTTCAGCGAGTGCACACCGCATTCTATAAGCTCGGTTATATGATTTGCAAGTGAGAGGTCTTTGAGCGAGAGCGGATATCCCTCGCCGTTTCCCGTGCGGTAGGGAAGTCTGCACGGCTGGGCGCACGCGCCTCGGTTTCCGCTCCGTCCGCCGACGAGAGAGGAGAAAAGGCACTGTCCCGAATGGCACACGCAAAGTGCGCCGTGCACGAACATTTCTATTTCAATAGGTGAATTTTTGACGAGGTATTCTATGTCGTCCCTCGGCAGCTCTCTTGCACATACCATTCGGGAAAAGCCCCTTTTGGCAAGAAGTTCTGCCTGCGCGAGATTGTGCCCCGACATTTGCGTGCTCGCGTGGAGCTCAAGCTCGGGCAGGTGGCGGTGTATCGCCTCCGCTCCTCCCATATCCGCGACTATCAAGGCATCTGCGCCCGCGAGGTGGCAAAATTCAGCAAAGCGGAGATAATCTTCCATTTCGCGTCCGTGAACGAGGGTATTGAGCGTGATATACGCCTTACCTCCGCACGAGTGGAGCAGGTCTATGGCGTATTTCAGCTCGTCGTTTGTAAAATTCTTCGCGCCCATTCGCGCGTTGAAATCGCCACCGCCGAAATAGACGGCGTCTGCACCGCCCGCTATTGCCGCGCGGAGCGCGTCAAGCGAGCCCGCGGGCGACAAAAGCTCGGGGAGATTTCTTTTATCGGGATTTTGCGAGTGATTTATCGCTTTTATTTGCTCGCCCGCACCCGTCTTGCTATTGCTTGCCTTGATTATAGCGGAAATGTCCGTCTTTTGTACGGGTCGGTTTATTTGAGCTTTATTCTGCAATTTCAAAGCCCCACCCGAAAAAGAGGACGGTGCGGCGGTGCTTTTCTGTGATTTGGCAGAACTTTTCCGCATATTTGCGGAAAAATTCTGCGTCCTATCACGGCTCTGCACACCGTTTTTCTTTGCTTCGCGGGTGGGGTTTTTGATTTGTTTATTCTTCATTTTTGATTTATAACAACCTTTGATTGATTAATTAAATATCGTCGTAGGAGATGAGGTCGAACATTGAGCGAACCTTTGAGGGTTTCTCGCCCCCCGCGCTCTTTGCGCGGACGCGGCGGCGCTTTCTGCCGTGCTCTCCTTGATGCTCCTCGCCGTCGAGAATGCTCTGTACTGCCGTATCAAGAGTGCTTTCGGCGGGCTCTTCGGATTTTTTCTGTACCTTGACGGGTTCTTCGGCGGATGCCTCGGTATGCTCGCCGTCAATATCGTCAAAACCGAGCTGGGCGGAATTTGCTCTTTTCGGCGCGTTTTTGCCGTGTGAATTTGCTATGTTGAGAGAAGCGCGCAGGGTTTCGATTTCGCGTTCAAGCAACGCGATTTCTCTGTCCTTTGACTCTCCGAGTACCACAAGACGCTCGTTTTGAGCCTCGGCATCGCGGAGCTGTTTTTGAATATTGATTTTTTCCGCCGCACATTCGAGCGAAAGCAAAAGGGCGGCGTCAACGCGTGAGATGCTCTTTGAATGGAGAAGAATCTCGCGCAGACGGCGGTCAACCACTCCGACGACAGTATCAATGCTCTCCTTGGGCTCTTCCGTAATTATGTTTATCTCGGAATTTGCAACGGTAATGGTATATTTTTGCTTCATAAATTCAAAACCTCCGAATCTATTTTCTAAAAAAGTGTTTTTGCTCTTGAAAAACAGAAAAATATGTATTATAATAAAATAAGACTATACTTGATATAATTATAATACATAAATTCGGTTTTGAAAAGAGCTTTTACCGAAATTTTTTCAAAAAATACGAAAATAACGAAAATCGAGGGTATTTCTTTGACAAAATTACTTATTAAACTGTTTATTAAAGACGCCGACGCCACCGAAAACAAGACGGTCAGACGCAACTTTGGAACGATGACGAGCATCGTCGGCATAATAATCAACTTTTTGCTTTTCGCGGGCAAGGGTTTAGCGGGCTTTCTTTTTCACTCCGTTGCCATTACCGCAGACGCGATAAACAACCTTTCAGATGCGGGCTCATCCCTTATCTCGCTCATAAGCTTCAAAATTTCGAGCAAGCCCGCCGACCGCGAGCACCCCTTCGGACACGCGAGAATTGAATACATAGCCTCGATGGCGGTGGGTGTAATTATCCTTTTCATCGGATTCGATTCGCTCAAAGAATCAATCTCGAAAATAATCACGCCGCTGCCGATGGAGAAGAGCGGTATTGTGCTTGCCGTGCTTGCTCTGTCCATTCTGGCAAAGCTCTGGCTCGGATTTTTCTATAAGAGCATCGGCAAAAGGATAAATTCGGAGATTTTGCGTGCGGCGAGTGCCGATAGCTTTTCCGACGTGCTCTCAACGAGTGCCGCGCTCATTTCCACACTCGTTTGGATGTTCTTTGACTTCAATATCGACGCTTACGTCGGTCTTGTTGTGTCTGTACTTATTCTCGTTGCGGGACTTAAAATTCTCAATGAGAACAAAAATATCATTCTCGGCGCCGCTCCCGACCCCGAAATAATCGAGATAATCAAGGAAAATGCGCTTGAAAATCCGAAGATAATAGGCATACACGACCTCATCGTTCACTCCTACGGTGCGGGCGCGACTATCGCGTCATTTCACGCCGAGGTTGACGGTAAGAGCGACTTTTTTGAGGTGCACGACGTTATCGACAACATCGAAAAGCATCTGCTTTCCGAGCATAATATCGCTTGCACGATACACATGGACCCGATTGTTACCGATGACGAGAAGCTCAATGAATTGAGATGCCGTGTCGAAGCCGCCGTCAAGGGTGTCGGACAAAGCTTCAGGATTCACGATTTCCGCTGTGTCAGCGGTCCTACGCACACAAATCTCATTTTCGACATTGAGATACCCTTTGAAGAAAAAAGGAGCAACAGAGAAATCGTGTCCGCAGTCGAGTGCGAAATCAAAAAGTTCAATGATACATACTTTGCCGTAATCAATATTGACAGGGTATAAAAAGCTTAATATGCGAACTTATTTACATAAATTCTATGAAAGGGGGGTACAATATGGCAAGACGGATAGGTATTGATTTGGGCTCTGCCAACACACTGTTCTATCTCAAAGACAACGGAATAATACTGTCCTCGCCGACGGTTATAGCAATAGATACAAACACGGGAAAGGACGTGGCGATTGGCTCTGCCGCAAAGAAAATGCTCG
This sequence comes from Eubacteriales bacterium, assembly GCA_051867875.1. GTDB lineage: Bacteria > Bacillota > Clostridia > Oscillospirales > CAG-272 > RGIG4608. The sequence continues at coordinate 21,551 of JBJDZG010000030.1, read as the reverse complement.
GCAAGACGCCCCCGAATATTAAGGTTTCAAGACCGGTGCGCGACGGAGTTATCTCCGATATGGACGACACCACGCTCCTCGTTGCAAGGCTTCTTGAAAAAACTGAGCTTATCTCGTTCTTCTCGCGTCCCGACGCTTACGTCTGCGTGCCCACGAAGTGCACGGAGGTCGAGCGCCGTGCGGTGCAGACCGCAGTATACGAGGCGGGAACGAGAAACGTGACTCTCGTTGAAGAACCTCTCGCCGCGGCAGTCGGTGCGGGGCTCAAGGTGTTAAGCCCCAAGGGCTCTATGATAGTCGATATTGGAGAGGGAACGACCGAGACGGCAGTCATAAGCCTTGGCGATATAGTGGTTACGCGCTCACAGAAGGTTGCGGGTGCAAGCCTTGACCGCAGTATTATGAATTATTTCTTTAACGAGCGCAAAATGGAGATAGGTGAGCTGACAGCCGAAAGGCTCAAAATCAAGCTCGGCGTCGCTAACATGAGCGTCAACAGAGGCGAGCAGGAGGTGCTTGGCAGAAATCTCTCGACGGGACTCATTCAGGTATCCACCGTCAATTCAAGGGAGATACTCTACGCCATTCGCCCTGCGCTTGCGTCGATTGTATATCAGATAAAATCCACTCTTGAAGCAACTCCCCCGGAGCTTACGAGTGATATAGTCGGAAGCGGTATCGTCCTCTCGGGCGGCGGTGCGCTTCTCCCCGGAATTTCGGAATACATAAGTGCGGAGCTCGGAATGAAGGTCCGCGTAGCTCAAAAACCCCTCGAATGCGTCTGCACCGGCATCGGAAGAATGCTTGAGAGCGAGGGCGAGCTCAACAAAATTCTGATAAAGGATTATTAAAGCTCACAGAGCTTAATATGGGGGAGAGCGGTATGGTATTTTCGTCAAACGAATTTTTGTTTTTCTACCTGCCGCTCTTCCTCGTATTTTATTTTGCAACCCCCAAACGGCACAGAAATGCAACGCTCTTTTTTATGAGCCTTGTTTTTTACGCTTGGGAAAGACCTTTGTATCTGCCCCTGATGCTGTTTTGCATCGGTGTGAACTTTGGCTTCGGCTATTTCGTCAGCACTGATGGGAAAAGCAAACCCGCAAGGCAAAAAATCCTTGCTTGGGCGATTGTGTTGAACCTTGCTGTTCTGGGCTTTTTCAAATACGCCGATTTTATAGCGGTGAATCTCTCGAAAATACCGCTGTTCGGCTTTATAAAGCCTCTCGGCATTTCACTGCCGATAGGAATTTCGTTTTACACCTTTCAGTCAATGTCCTACGTTATTGACGTGTACCGCGCAGACGCGAAAAGGCAGACGAGTTTTATCGGTTTTGGTACGTACCTGGCGATGTTTCCTCAGCTTATTGCGGGTCCCATCGTTCGGTACAGCGATATTGACGGACAGCTCTCCGAGCGGAGAGTGAGCCTTTGCGAGAGCGCCGACGGAGCGCGCCGTTTCGTTGTCGGGCTATCCAAAAAGGTGCTCCTTGCCGACACGGCGGGCGAGCTTTGGGAGCAAATTCTCGAAACTCCGAGAGAAGACAACAGCGTGCTTCTTATGTGGCTCGGCATAATTTTTTATGCGTTCCGCATTTATTTCGATTTTTCGGGGTACAGCGATATGGGAATAGGTCTTGGCAAGCTTCTCGGCTTTCATTTTCCCGAAAATTTCAATTATCCCTATATTTCAAGGAGCATTACTGAGTTCTGGCGACGCTGGCATATCACGCTCTCGTCATGGTTTCGCGAGTACGTTTACATTCCGCTCGGCGGGAACAGAGTGGGACGAGCGAGGCTCGTTTTCAATCTTTTCGTCGTGTGGTTTCTGACGGGACTCTGGCACGGCGCATCGTGGAATTTTATCATTTGGGGCGTTTATTATTTTGTGCTTCTCACGGCGGAAAAGCTGTTCCTTAAAAAGTATCTTGAGCGGCTCCCGCCCGCGCTTGCGCACCTTTACACGCTCGTGCTGGTGCTGTTCGGGTGGCTTATATTCTACTTTAAGTCGTCCGTCGGCGGTATGGACGCATTTTCCTCCTATTTTGTCGGAATGCTCGGATTTGTGGGACTTCCGCTTGCCAATTCGCTCTTTTTCTATACGCTCGCTCGGAGCGCGGTGCTTCTCGTCATGCTCGCGCTCGGCTCGACACCCTTGCCGAGAGCGTTATTTAACACATTGGAAGATAAAATAAAAAGCCGTCGGGGCGGTGCTGACGGAGTGCTCCTTTGCGTGCGAGACGGCTTGCTCGTGATGATATTTTTGCTCTGCATCGCCTATATTTCCGCATCGGAATACAGACCGAATATTTATTTTGAATTTTGACTTTGTTTAAGAGGGTATAAAAAACAATGGAAACACTTGAAAAAAAGCTATTTACGAAAAACGACGCGCCGTTTGTCTGCGCGCACTGCGGAAAGGAAGTCAAACCGCTCGGATATTCTTCGAGAAATCACTGCCCGTTCTGCCTGTGGTCGCTCCACGTTGACGTAAATCCCGGAGACCGCGACAACCCTTGCCGAGGACAAATGGAGCCTGTTTTTGCCGAGGTCGATGCTAAAAAAGGCTTTGTGATAGTCCATAGATGTACGAAATGCGGCGAAATCAAGCGTAACCGCGCCGCCCACGAGGCGAACGTTCAGCCTGACAACCGCGCCCTGCTCATAAAACTCACCGCGGGGCAGAGCAATTAAAAATCGGTTGTACTATTTAACTCACAATCAGGAGAAAACAAAAATGAAAACAAAACTTAAAGTTATTTCTTTGATTATCGCCTTGGTGCTTCTTTGCACGGCACTGACCTCGTGCGATATTCAATCCGTTATAAGTGATATCGGCAATAAATCCGAAGGATTTGAATTTGCGGTAAATGCCGACGGAACGTATACGCTTTCGGGGCTCGGCACTTGCAAGGATACGGATATTTCAATCCCGAAATACCACAACGGAAGGCGTGTTACGGCTATCGGCGAGGGAGCATTTGTTACCTTATATACTAACAGAATTGCGTCCGTTACAATTCCCGACAGCGTAAAGAGCATCGGACGCGGTGCGTTTGCCAACTGTACGGCACTTGAAAGCGTAAATATCCCCAAGAGTGTTACGGAAATCGGACACTCTGCGTTTTACGGTTGCGCCTCGCTTAAAAGTATTGAAATTCACGGTGTGGTAACGAGCATCGGATATGAGGCGTTTTACGGCTGCGAGGGGCTCACAAGCATAGTAATCCCCGACAGCGTAAAGACTATCGGCGCGTATGCCTTCTCGGGCTGTTCGGGACTCCAAAGCATTGAACTCGGCGCGGGTGTCGAAAGAATAGGAAAGGAAGCGTTTTACGCTTGCAGTCAAAGCCTTGACAGTATCACCGTGTCAGAAGGAAACAAGGTCTATTACAGCTCGGGGAATTGCCTGATTGAAAAGGATAGCAAAGCCTTGATTCTCGGTTGCAAAAACAGCGTTATTCCGAGCGACGGAAGCGTAACGGTAATCGGTTCTTGCGCGTTTTCTGCTTGCAGAGAGCTTACAAGTATAGATATTCCCGACAGTATCACAACTATCGGCGAGCGCGCATTTTGCGGTTGCACATCGCTTGTGAGCGCAGTGCTGCCCGAGGGGCTTACGGGCATAGGCGGCGGTGCGTTCAGAAACTGCCGTGCGCTTGTTAGCGTAACGATTCCCGAGAGCGTAACGAGCATCGGTTCCTATGTTTTCACAAACTCTAAAAGCCTTGTCAATATCAGCTTTGGCGGAACTGTCGCACAGTGGAACGCGATTTCAAAGAGCAGTACCTGGGACGAAAGTACGGATAGCTATACAATCCACTGCACCGACGGCGATATAGAAAAATAAATGAAATAAATCCCTCACGGGATTTGTAAAATATGCCTTTCGGTACGTGAATTTAATCAAAAATAAAGAGCGAGCAACGGATTTTCCTCCGCTTGTTCGCTCTTTTTGTTGCGCGTACGAATATGCACGAACGCGCACACACCTCACCCGTAGGGACCGGAGTCCTTGACGGTCCGTTTCCAAACCGAACAAAATAACCACCGAAAAAATTATTTGTCTGTTTTATATGTTCTCCGCAATTTTCCGCACGGCCAACAATTCTGCGCTTTTCGGGGCGTCGAGGACGTCGCCCCCTACGGGTTATGTCATAAAATCAACACGGTGCAAAACAACAAAACAAGTATGGTGCGGACTCGTCAGACGCGGATAGCCGTAAGGACAGCAAAACTCGTTAGCCGCTTTTTTCTTTGACGCGAAAGGCCCAAAGAAAAAAGCTAACAAAAAAGAAATGCCGAGTGAGAGTTTCGCTCTCTGCGGAGAGCGAGGCGGGGCTACGCGCCCCACCGCCCGCGCCCGCTTTTGAAAAAGCGGGGAAAAACAATCGCTTGGGTGCGGTGCGAACACCTCACCCGTAGGGGGCGACGTCCTCGACGCCCCGATTTTGACGTTTGCTATCAATAGCCGTGAAGATACCGAAACTCGTTAGCCGCTTTTTCTCTGCTGAAAAAGGCACATTGATGGGCACACAATACATCTAATAAATAAAGACAATTTGCTCATCTCAAAGCAACTCACCTCGCGGTTTTGTAACCGCGTTTTGCAAGCAAAAACGGTGATTTGCACATTCTTCGGCAAAAGAGAAATGCCGAGTGAGAGTTTCGCTCTCTGCGGAGAGCGAGGCGGGGCTACGCGCCCCACCGCCCGCGCCGCCTTTTGCAAAAGGCGGGCGAAAACGCAGAATGGGTGCGGTGCTAACACAGTGCGAACACCTCACCCGTAGGGGGCGACGTCCTCGACGCCCCGTTTTCGATGTTTGCATGGTTACGGCGGTCAACGTTTCGTCATTATCAAGTCAATATTATTTCGATTCTGTATTGATATTACTATCGGCTTGTGAGCTGTTCAGCTCTTCATTTTCACTTTCGCCGCTTTCATCGCTTTTTTCGGGCGGTGTAATATCGTCGGTAGCATCACCGGGCGATTGCTCGGAGCTTTGCGTTACGTTCTTCATAAAATTTCGCAGAGTAATATCAGCCATCACGCCCACGAGGAGCAGGTAAAGCATCTGATAAAATCTTCCGCTCTCGTTCACGGCTCCGACAAGGTACGCTAAAATATATGCGCAAGAATACGACAGCGCGCAAGCGCGCACGAAGAGCAGGGAAGCCGCACGCCATCTGTTTTCCTCGCCGAAGCAGAGCCTTTTCCCTTCATATAATATATACATGAGGAACGACACGGCGAAAATATTGCCGAGCGTGTTTTCAACCGAGTTCATAGCTCTTCCAAGGTACGAATTGTTTTGAACGACAATCCCCATCGCAAACGCTATTGACACGAAGATACAGGCACATTTCGCCTTGGTGCGTCCGTAGCTTTCTTTGAGCGCTATGATGAGATAGTACAAGCCGAGCCCGCACGAGCCTATTCCGAGAAAATACGCCTGAGCCCCCGAATAAGCGATGCCCATATCGAGGTAAAAGCTCAACGTGCCGAGGAGGACGAGCGCGACGCCGATGAGGGCGTGGGCGCTTTTTGTCCCGCCGCTGACTTGCGTGCCCGGAGTTAATACCTCGTCTTTGGCAAAGGCGAAACCGCTCACGAGCGAGCCGAGGACTGTCAGCGCATAGACTGTTTGGAATGCGAAGGGCAGGGCGTTGTTGCCGTTAAAATAGCCAAGCTCTGCGTCAAAGGCGCTCAAAAACGCCGAAAAAAGCAGTACCGACGACAAAACGGTGAGGGCGGTTGTCAAAGCGTATATAATTCTGATTAGTTTCTTTTTCTTGTCAAGTTCCATAAAAACTCCCGAATAAATCTTTTTACACAGAGATTATAGTACATAAATATGAACGAAGTGTTAATACGGCGTGCTTTTTGCGGGCAGAGATTTACAATTTTATCTCAAAACGCGGTAAGTTTTGCAAATATTTGCCCCAAAAGTGCCAAGGAGGTTACAACAAGCACTCCAAAATTGCTCAAAAACCGCGTTTCGACGGTAAAACAGGGGCATTTTTATGCAAAATACACACAAAAAACTTTTGAAAATATAAAAAATTCTATAAAACACACAAAGAAATAAAATTAAAAAAGTATTGATTTTATGGGTTTGATGTGATATAATAGTCAAGCTTGATATGCGTTGAAGCGAGAGGTTGCTGTGTAAGCAGGTAATTTTCGCAGAGTATGTCCGATTAATCGGGCGAAAAACACCCTTGAAGTGTTCGGGTTTATCCCGCTTTTCCGGAGTTTGTCAGTAAATGCTGGTACTGCAAAGTCCGTTTTTGTAGGGAAAAACGCGAAACGCACGAAACCGTGTTCAAGGAATGCCCTAATCCAAAATCGTTCGGACGCAAAAGCGCGCTACATTATGATATATACGCGCAAAGCGGCGGGCGAAATCTTACAAGGAGGCAGAAAAATGGCAGTAAAAGAAAGAATCCGTGTCAGACTCAAGAGCTACGACCACACTCTCATCGACACAGCGGCTGAAAAAATCGTTGATGTTGCTAAGAAGAACGGCGCTACCGTTTCCGGTCCTATCCCGCTCCCCACAGAAAGAGAAATCATCACAATTCTCCGTGCGGTTCACAAATACAAGGATAGCCGCGAGCAGTTCGAGTACAGAACACACAAAAGACTCATTGATATTCTCAAGCCCTCTGCAAAGGTTGCGGAAGCTCTTATGAATATTGAATTGCCGGCAGGCGTTGAGATTGAAGTTCAGGTATAATCAAGCCTTCAATCCCATAAACAAGCCAAACGCAAAAATGTCGCACGGCGACACTTTTGTCGGTCAAGTTGGCGTAGCGCCCGAGGGGTGAAATACAAAGCGTCAACCAATAACCTACAGGAGGAACAAAATGAAAAACGGTATTATCGGTAAGAAAATCGGTATGACACAGATTTTCGACGAAATCGGAAACGTTATTCCGGTTACGGTAATCGAGGCAGGTCCCTGCGTAGTAGCGCAGAAGAAAACTGTCGAAAATGACGGTTATGACGCCGTTCAGCTCGGTTTCATCGATGTTAAGGAAAAACACATGACGAAGGCTGAAAAAGGTCATTTCGAAAAAGCAGGAGTATCTGCTAAAAAGCATCTCAAGGAATTCCGCCTTGACGATTGCTCCAAGTACAATCTCGGCGACGTTATTACTGTCGAAACCTTCACCGCAGGTGAAAAAGTCGACGTTACGGGTATAACAAAGGGCCGCGGTTACACGGGTGCTATCAAGAGATGGAATCTTCACATGCTCGGCCATACCCACGGTATTGGTCCTATCCACCGTCAGTCCGGTTCTATGGGCGTTATCGACCCTGCAAGAATCTTCAAGAACAAGAAGATGGCCGGTCAGTACGGTAACGAACAGGTAACTGTTTTGAATTTGAACGTTGTAAAGATTGATGCTGAAAAGAACCTTATCGCAGTTAAGGGCGCCATTCCCGGTCCCAAGGGCGGTATCGTATTCGTTCGCACATCTTGCAAAGCATAAGCGAAGGAGGAAGTACAATGCCTAGTATTAAAGTTGTTAATATGGCGGGTAAAGAGGTTGGCGAAATCACTTTGTCCGACGTTATCTTCGGTGCAGAAGTAAATGAAGCAGTCCTCCACGCTGCAGTAAGAGCGTTCCTTATGAATCAAAGACAGGGAACACAGTCCACTCTTACAAGAAGTGAAGTTTCCGGCGGCGGCAAGAAGCCCTGGAGACAGAAGGGTACAGGCAGAGCCCGTCAGGGTTCAACCCGTTCTCCCCAGTGGACACACGGCGGTGTTGCTCTCGGTCCGAAGCCCAGAGATTACCGCGTTGGTATGAACAAGAAGACAAAGAGAGTTGCTCTTTACAGCGCGCTTTCCGCTAAGGTTGCGGCAGGCGATCTCATCGTAGTTGACGAAATCAGGTGCGAAGGCTACAAGACAAAGACAATCGTCAATATGCTTAACGCTCTCGGCGCTGACAAGAAGGCACTCATCGTTCTTGACGAGGTTGACAATCTCGTAATCAAGAGTGCGGCAAACATTCCCGGTGTTAAGACAACACTTGCTCACACCGTAAACATTTACGACGTACTCAACGCAAACAAATTCGTTGTTTCCAAGGCAGCGGTTGCAAAACTTGAGGAGGTGTTCGCATAATGAAAATGATTCAGGATATTATTATTGCTCCCGTTATCACAGAAGCGAGCATGGACCGCGTAGGTGCAAAGACTTACACGTTCAAGGTTGCAAAGAGCGCAACAAAGCCCGAGATTGCAAAGGCAGTTGAGGTTATGTTCGGCGTTAAGGTTGCTTCGGTCAACACAATCAACGTTAAGAGAAAACAGAAGAGACAGGGCTACACATTCGGCTACACGGCTGCATGGAAGAAAGCTATCGTTACACTTAAGCCCGACTCCAAGACCATCGAGTTCTTCGAAGGTATGAACTAAGAGTAGGAGGAATAGAGAAAAATGCCTACAATTAAATACAAACCTACGACTCCTGCGAGAAGAAATATGACAGTTCCCTCTTTCGAGGAAATCACAAAGTTCTCGCCCGAGAAGAGTCTTATTGTAACAAAAAAGAAGCACGCAGGTAGAAACAACCTCGGCAGAATTACAGTTCGTCATCACGGCGGCGGTAACAAGGTTAAGTACAGAATCATCGACTTCAAGCGTTCCGACGCTACTGCAAACACGGTAGTCGGTGTCGAGTACGACCCCAACAGAAGCGCTTACATCGCACTCCTTCAGAATGAAGCCGGCGACAAGAGCTACATCATCGCTCCCGTAGGACTTACAGACGGCGACGTAGTTTACTCCGGTGCAGATGCAGACATCAAGCCCGGTAACACATTGCCCATCGCCAACATTCCCGTTGGTACATTCATTCACAACATCGAGCTCTACCCCGGCAAGGGCGCACAGCTCGTTCGTTCCGCCGGTGCCGCTGCACAGCTTATCTCCAAGGATAACGGCAACATGGCACAGGTAAGACTTCCTTCCGGCGAAGTTCGTCTTATCCGTCTTGACTGCAAGGCAACGATAGGTCAGGTCGGTAACATTGAGCACGACACCGTTAAGGTAGGTAAAGCAGGTAAGACAAGACATAAGGGTATCCGTCCCACAGTCCGCGGTTCCGTAATGAACCCCTGTGACCACCCCCACGGCGGTGGTGAAGGCAAATCTCCCATCGGTCGTCCTTCTCCTGTTACTCCTTGGGGTAAACCTGCTCTCGGTTATAAGACGAGAAACAAGAAGGCAAGAACAAACAAATTCATCGTAAAACGCAGAAACGATAGATAAGGAGGGAATATAAATGAGCAGAAGTTTGAAAAAAGCGCCTTTCGTTGAAGAAAAGCTCTACGCGAGAATTTGCGCTATGAACGAAAAGAACGAGAAGAAAGTTCTTAAAACATGGTCTCGTGCGTCTACAATATTCCCCGAATTCGTTGGTCATACCATCGCAGTTCACGACGGAAGAAAGCATGTTCCGGTATACGTAACCGAGGATATGGTAGGACACAAGCTCGGTGAGTTTGCACCCACAAGAACATTCAAGGGCCACGCAGGCTCCAAGACATCCAACAACGGTAAATAATTGAGGAGGAAATTGTAATGGAAAACAATGTAGCAAAAGCTCATCTTAAATATGCAAGAATTTCCCCTCGCAAGGTAAAAATCGTTCTCGACCTCATCAGAGGCAAGGACGCAGGCGTTGCTATGGCAATTCTTAAAAATACGCCCAAGAGCGCGTCCGAGTACCTTGTAAAGCTGTTGGGAAGTGCAATTGCAAATGCAGAGCACAACTATCACATGGATCCTTCAAAGCTCTACGTTGCTGAATGCTTCGTATGCCCCGGACCTACTCTCAAGAGAATTATGCCCAGAGCAAAGGGAAGCGCAGACAGAATTTTGAAGAGAACGAGCCACGTAACTATCGTGGTAAAAGAAAGAGACTAATAGGAGGTTGCTAAAATGGGTCAAAAAGTTAATCCTCACGGCTTGCGTGTAGGCGTAATTAAGAACTGGGATTCAAGATGGTTCGCAAAAGACGAAGTTTTTGGCGACACTCTTGTTTCCGACTATCAGATAAGAGAATATCTCAAAAAAGAACTCCAGAAGGCAGGCGTGCCCAAGATTGAAATCGAGCGCGACAGCCATAGAGTAAGAGTATTCGTACACTGCGCAAAGCCCGGTATCGTTATCGGCCGCGGCGGTGCGGAAATTGAAAAATACAAAGCTCAGCTTGAAAAAATGGTTGGCATGCCCGTAGCTCTCAACGTTGTTGAAGTTAAGCAGGTTGACCTCGACGCTCAGCTCGTTGCTGAGAACGTTGCAGCACAGCTTGAAAACCGTGTGGCATTCCGCCGCGCGATGAAGATGGCGATTCGCAACACGATGAGACTTGGTGCAAAGGGTATCAAAATCACTTGCTCCGGCCGTCTCGGCGGTGCTGAAATCGCAAGAGCGGAGCACTACCATGAAGGTACTATCCCGCTTCAGACACTCAGAGCTGACATTGATTACGGCTTCTGGGAAGCAAACACAACTTACGGTAAGATCGGCGTTAAAGTATGGATTTACAGAGGCGAAGTTCTTAACGAAGTTAACCGTCCCGCTGTAAAGAACACTCGCGGCGACCGCCCTGCTCGCAGAGATAACAGAAACGACAGAAACGGCGATCGCAGACCGAGAAACAATAACAGAGGCGACAGAACTCCCAGAGAAGGAGGACGCAAAAATGTTAATGCCTAAAAGAGTGAAATTCCGCAGAGTACAGCGCGGAAGACTTAAGGGTAAGGCAACCAGAGGTAACAAGGTTACAAACGGAAGTTACGGTCTTGTTGCTCTTGAACCCGCTTGGATTACAAGCAATCAGATAGAAGCTGCCCGTATCGCTATGACGCGTTACATCAAGCGTGGCGGTCAGGTTTGGATTAAAATTTTCCCTGACAAGCCCATCACAGAGAAGCCTGCCGAAACTCGAATGGGTTCAGGTAAAGGTTCACCCGAGTACTGGGTAGCAGTAGTTAAGCCCGGCAGAGTTATGTTTGAAATGGACGGAGTTGCAGAGGACGTTGCCAAAGAAGCTATGCGTCTTGCGTCTCACAAGCTCCCCATCAAATGTAAGTTCATCACAAAAGAAGAGGAGGTATAAGCCGTGAAAGTTACAGAACTCAGAAATATGACAACTGAACAGCTTAATGCAAAGCTTAAAGAGCTCAAAGACGAACTCTTCAGACTCCGCTTCCAGAACGCAATTCGCCAGCTTGACAACCCCCACAAAATCTCAGACGTCAAGAAGGACATCGCTCGTGTAATGACAGTTCTTCAAGAGAAGAATGCTTAAGGAGGATTAAGTCATGACAGAAAGAAACCTTAGAAAAACCAGAGTTGGTACAGTTGTCAGCAACAAGATGGATAAGACAATCGTAGTTGCAGTTGAAGACAACGTAAGACATCCCATCTACGGTAAAATCATCAAGAGAACTTTGAAGCTCCATGCACACGACGAAGAAAACGTTTGCAACGTCGGCGACAAGGTTGAAGTAATGGAAACAAGACCTCTTTCCAAGACAAAGAGATGGAGACTTGTTGAGATTATCGAAAGGGCTAAATAATTTAGCTTACAATAAAACTCATTCACAATCACACAAAAAAAGCAAAAATCAAGTAGGTACGACTTGATCGTATTGAAAACAGGAGGAACGCAAAGTGATTCAGCAGCAAACAATTTTAAAGGTTGCCGATAACACAGGCGCTAAGGAAATTATGTGCATTCGCGTACTCGGCGGTACGGCTCGCAGATATGCAAATATCGGCGACGTTATCGTAGCGTGCGTTAAGAAAGCAGCTCCCGGCGGTGTTGTTAAGAAGGGCGAAGTAGTTAAAGCGGTAGTAGTAAGAAGCAAGAAGGGTCTTCAAAGAGCCGACGGTTCTTACATCAGATTTGACGAAAACTCCGCGGTAATCATCAAAGAAGACAAAAACCCCAAGGGTACTCGTATCTTTGGCCCCGTAGCAAGAGAGCTTCGTGAGAAGGATTATCTTAAGATTCTTTCTCTTGCTCCTGAAGTACTTTAATTAGGAGGTATCACAAGATGGCAAAAATGCACGTTAAAAGAGATGATACTGTCGTAGTACTTTCGGGCGACTCCAAGGGAGTTAAGGGTAAGGTAATCGAAGTATCCGTTAAAGAAGGCAAGGTGCTCGTTGAGGGTGCAAACATCGTTCACAAGCACGTTAAAGCCCGTAAGCAGGGAGAAGCAGGCGGTATCGTTGATACAGAGGGTGCTATCTACGCATCCAAGGTTGCTCTCTACTGCCCCAAGTGCAATCAGGGCGTAAGAACAAAGTCAAGCGTCGTTGATGGCAAGAAGGTCCGCGTTTGTGCAAAATGCGGCGCACAGCTTTGATAAGGAGGTAGCAGACGATGGCAAGACTTAGAGATATGTACAAGACTGAAGTTGCTCCCGCACTTATGAAGAAATTCGAGTATTCAAGCGTTATGCAGATTCCCAAACTTGATAAAATCGTTATCAACGTTGGTGTAGGCGACGCAAAGGACAACTCCAAGGCTATTGAAAACGTAATTAACGATATTACACTCATTTCCGGTCAGAAAGCAGTTCCCACGTACGCTAAAAAGTCCGTTGCGAACTTCAAAGTTCGTCAGGGAATGAAAATAGGCGTTAAGGTTACACTCAGAGGCGATAAGATGTACGAGTTCCTCGACAGACTCTTCAACTTCTCTCTTCCCAGAGTTCGTGACTTTAAGGGTATCAACCCCAACGCATTCGACGGCAGAGGAAACTACGCGCTCGGTCTTAAAGAGCAGCTCATCTTCCCCGAAATCGAGTACGACAAGGTTGAGAAAATTCGCGGTATGGACATTTGCTTCGTAACAACTGCCAATACCGATGCAGAAGCAAGAGAGCTCCTCAAACTCATGGGCGCTCCCTTCGCGCAGAACTAAGGAGGAAAGCACAAATGGCAAAGAAAGCTATGATTCTTAAACAGCAGAAGGAACAGAAGTACTCCACACGTGAATACAACCGTTGCAAAATCTGCGGTCGTCCCCATGCTTATCTCCGTAAGTTCGGCATTTGCCGTATTTGCTTCCGTGAGCTCGCATACAAGGGCGAGATTCCCGGTGTAAGAAAGGCAAGCTGGTAATACACACGTTAAATGCTCCCATTCAAGGCTCGCAAAAATGGTGCCTTGAATGAGAGTCAGTCGGTTTAATTAAACTTATATAAAACCGCTCCAAACTATCGGAAGGAACAAAATTTTCTTGTTTACCACCGATATGCCGCCGATGTTTATCGGCAGCAAGAAATTATACTTGCATATAAGGAGGATTTTAATTATGCAAATGTCAGACGTAATTGCAGATATGCTGACAAGAATCAGAAATGCCAACGACGCAAAGCACGCAACAGTTGACATTCCTGCTTCCAACATGAAAAAGTCAATCGCAGATATTCTCGTTGAAGAAGGATACGTTAAAGGTTATCAGGTAATCGAAGACGGCAAGCAGGGTATCATCAGAGTAACACTCAAATATACACCCGCTAAGCAGAAGGTTATCCGCGGCATCCGCCGTGTATCCAAGCCCGGTCTCAGAATTTATGCCGGCTACGAGGATATGCCCAAGGTTATGAACGGCCTCGGCACAGTTATCGTTTCCACATCCAAGGGACTCATGACTGACAAGAAGGCTCGTGCACAGAAAATCGGTGGCGAGATTATCGCCTTCGTATGGTAATGGGAGGTAATTTGATATGTCAAGAATAGGAAGAATGCCCATTACAGTTCCCGCAGGTGTTACAGTAACGGTAAGCGACACTAACTACGTAACTGTTAAAGGTCCCAAGGGAACACTTGAACAGCAGCTCAGCTCTCGCATGACAATCGCTCAGAACGGTGCTGAGATTGTTATCACCCGTCCCACAGACGAAAAGGAAGACAGAAGTCTTCACGGTCTTACAAGAGCACTTCTCAACAATATGGTAGTTGGCGTAACAACAGGCTATTCCAAGAAGCTTGAAGTAGTCGGCGTTGGTTACAAGGTAGCTAAGCAGGGCAACAAGCTCGTTCTCAACCTTGGTTACTCCCACCCCATCACCATTGAGGAGCCCGCTGACATTAAGATTGAGACACCCGATGCTAACACAATCATCGTGAGTGGCGCTGACAAGCAGGCTGTTGGACAGCTCGCAGCAGTTATCAGAAGTAAGAGAGCTCCCGAGCCCTACCACGGCAAGGGTGTTAAGTACTCTGATGAGCATATCCGTCGTAAAGCCGGAAAGACCGGTAAATAATGAAAGGAGTGGACTGAAATGGTATCAAGAAAAGATAGAAATCAGGCTCGTCTTAAAAGACACGTCAGAGTCAGAGCTAAAATTTCCGGAACAGCAGCTCGTCCTCGTTTGGCGGTTTACCGTTCCAATGCACACATCGTTGCTCAGATCATCGATGACGTAGCAGGTACAACACTTTGCTCCGCTTCCACACTCGAAAAAGGCTTCGAGGGTAACGGCGGTAACAAGGTTGCGGCAAGAGCGATTGGCAGAACAATCGCCGAAAGAGCAAATGCTAAGGGTATCACCGAAGTTGTATTCGACAGAGGCGGCTATCTTTATCACGGACGTGTATCGGAATTGGCTGAAGGCGCTCGCGAGGGCGGACTTAAGTTCTAATCGCCGGTTTATACACTGTTCAAAACTAATAATTATTTGAACATCAGAAAGAGGAAAAAAACATGGCTAACAAAATTAATCCGGCAGAGCTCGACCTTCGTGAACAGCTCGTTGCCCTCAACCGTGTTTCCAAGACCGTTAAAGGTGGACGTATCGCTCGCTTTGCAGCAATTATGGTAGTAGGTGATGAAAACGGACACGTAGGTGTTGGACTTGGTAAAGCTGCTGAGGTTCCCGAAGCAATCCGCAAGGGAATTGAAGACGCTAAGAAAAATATGATTGAAGTTTCCCTTAAGGGTACTACAATTCCCCACGAGGTTACAGGTGTATTCGGTGCAGGTAAGGTGCTTCTTAAGCCCGCTGCTCCCGGTACAGGTATCATCGCAGGCGGTAAGGTAAGAATGGTACTTGAACTTGCAGGCATTAAGAACATTCGTGCAAAGTGCTTGCGTTCAAATAACCCCACAAACGTTGTAAAGGCTACTATGGAAGGTCTTAAAGCTCTCCGTACGGCTGAAGAAGTTGCCAAGACACGCGAAGTAAGCGTTGAGCACGTAGAAGGTTAAGGAGGAGTAAGAAATGAAAAAAGTAACACTCGTCAAGAGCCTCATCGGCGCACTTCCCAATCAGAAGGCAACTGCTGAATCTCTCGGTCTTCGCAAAATCGGTAACTTCATCGTTCACGAAGACAATGCTGTTTTGGCAGGTAAAATCAAAGTGATTTCCCACCTTGTTAAAGTAGAAAACGTATAAGGAGGAAAACAAAGATGAAACTTCATGAACTTTCACCCGCAGTAGGCTCTGCAAAAGACGCTTACAGAAAAGGCCGCGGTCCCGGCTCCGGTAACGGTAAGACAGCCGGCAAGGGCCATAAGGGTCAGAACGCTCGCTCCGGCGGCGGTGTAAGACCCGGATTTGAAGGCGGTCAGATTCCGCTTTACAGAAAGCTTCCCAAGAGAGGCTTCCACAATAAGTTCGCTACAAATTACGCTATCGTTAACGTAAGTGCTCTTAACGTTTTCGAGGACGGCGCAGTAGTTGACACGCAGGCACTCGTTGAGCGCAGAATCATTCGCAAGACTCTTGACGGAGTTAAGATTCTCGGCAACGGCGACCTTCAGAAGAAATTAACTGTAAAAGCAAACATCTTTTCCGCAACAGCTAAAGAAAAGATAGAAGCAGCAGGCGGAAAGACAGAGGTGGTATAAGATGTTTAAGACACTGAAGAACGCTTGGAAGATTGAAGAAATTCAGAACAAGATTCTCTTCACATTGCTTATAATTCTCTTATATCGCGTAGGCTCTGCTATTCCGGTACCTTACGTATCGGCAGACATTCTGAGTGGATTTAACTCCGTTTACGGCGGAACGATATTCGGTTATATGAGTATTCTTTCCGGCGGTGCGATGTCACAGGCAACCTTCTTCGCACTTTCTGTTTCCCCCTACATTACAGCATCTATCGTAATCCAGCTTCTCACGGTTGCATTCCCCGACAGCCTCGGTAAAATTGCAAAAGACGGAGAAGAAGGACAGAAAAAAATCAAAAAGTACACTCGTTTCCTCACAGTTGGTATCGCTCTTATAACCTCTTACGGTTACACAGCGCTCCTTGCAAATAACGGTTGGCTTGATTCTTCCGCTATTGTATGGAAGGGCATGTGGGCTTCCAACGGCTTCGAGGGTACAATCAATACACTCGTTATCATCTCCTCTTACATGGCAGGTGCGGCTATCATCATGTGGCTCGCAGACCTTATCGACGCTAAGGGTATCGGAAACGGTATTTCCATGATATTGTTCTTCAATATCATCTCCCGTATCCCCGCTCTTCTCGGCAGCCTTTGGAGCATGATAACAAACAGTGAATACCACATCGTAGTTGGTATTCTCCTCGGTCTTCTTTCCGTTTCCGTTACACTCGGAATGGTACTTCTCGTTGTGTGGGTAACACACTCCGAGAGAAGAATTCCTATCCAGTACGCTAAGAGAGTTGTCGGCCGTAAGATGTACGGCGGACAGGGAACTCACCTTCCCCTCAAGCTCAACATGACAGGCGTTATGCCCATCATCTTCGCAAGCTCAATCGTTTCGGTTCCCGCAACGATTGCTACATTCTTCGATGAGAAGAACGGATTCAGAGTTTTCGTTGAAAAGTGGCTTGGCCCTCAGAGCTGGATTTATGTAATTCTTTACCTCGTATTGATTATTGCTTTCTCTTACTTCTACGTTTTGATTTCCTTCAATCCCATTGAAGTAGCGAACAATATCAAGAATAACGGTGGTGCGGTCCCCGGTATCCGTACAGGCAGACCTACCGCTGAATATATTACAAAAATTCTTAACCGTATTACTTTGATAGGCGCATTCTTCCTTGTCATCGTTGCAGGTCTTCCCATGGTCATCAACATCATTTCCGGTGGCTCTTTTGCAGGACTTGCATTCGGAGGATCTTCCTTGCTCATCGTTATCGGTGTCGCTATCGAGACCTTCAGAGATATCGAGGCTCAGATTACAATGCGTAACTACAAAGGATTCCTTGACTAATTAACCCTACTGACTTAAAAACGGAGGAAAATTCGCATGAATTTGATTTTGATGGGCGCTCCTGGTGCGGGTAAGGGCACACAATCCGAAAGAATTTCAGCAAAATGGGGAATCCCCGCTATATCCACGGGTGATATACTTCGCTCGTCCATCAAGAACGGCACGGAGCTTGGAAAGAAGGCAAAAGCCTTTATTGACGCAGGCGAGCTCGTTCCGGATGAGATAGTAATCGGAATAATCAAGGAACATCTTTCTACTGACGCTTGCAAGAACGGTTTCATTCTTGACGGCTTTCCTCGCTCGATTCCTCAGGCTGAGGCACTCGAAGCGCTCGGAGTAAAAATCGACTGCGTTCTTTCTTTTGAGATTGACGACGACGTTATCGTTAAGAGAATGTCGGGACGCAGAATGTGCTCCGGTTGCGGTTCTTCTTATCACGTAGAACACAAGAAGCCCGCGGTAGAAAATATTTGCGATAAGTGCGGTGCACCGCTTTACATCAGAAGCGATGACGCCGAAGAAACAGTTAAAAACAGACTTGTAAATTACCACAAGCAGACCGAGCCCCTTAAAGCGTTCTACGCAAACAAGGGATTGCTCAGAACTGTGAACGGTGAGGCGGGAGTTGATGAAACTACCGAGCTTGTTTTCCGTGTCCTTTCGGACTTTGAGGCATAATATGATACAAGTCAAAAATTCAGTGCAGCTTAATGCAATGAAAGAGGCAGGACGTATCACGGGCGAGGCTTTGCTCGTCGCCCGCGATATTATCCGCCCCGGTATAAGCACTCTCGACGTTGACAAGGCGATAAGAGCCTACATTGAGAAGTGCGGTGCCACGCCCTCTTTCCTTGGGTATTACGGTTTCCCCGGTTCCGCTTGCATTAGTATAAATGATGAGGTAATTCACGGTATTCCGAATGCAAAACGCATTTTGCAGGAGGGCGATATCGTAAAGGTTGACGTAGGAGCTTGCATTAACGGCTTCCACGGCGACAGCGCCCGTACCATTCCGGTAGGAAAGGTCAGCGAGGACGTCCTTCGTCTTATCAAGGCTACAAGGGACAGCTTCTTTTGCGGCGCAGAACAGGCAGTGGCAGGCAATCGCATCGGTGATATCGGCTCTGCTATCGAAAATTCCGTTAAACCCTACGGCTACGGTGTCGTAAGAGAGTTCATCGGCCACGGTATCGGCAAGGTCGTTCACGAGGAACCCGATGTACCTAATTACGGAACGCCCGGACGCGGTGTACGCCTTTGCAACGGTATGACGCTCGCTATTGAGCCCATGATAAATATGGGAACTCATAACGTCATCATGTTGCCTGACGGCTGGACGGTGAAGACCGCTGACGGAATGCTTTCGGCTCATTATGAAAATACTGTTGCGATAACTCCCGAGGGAGTGCAGATACTCACACTTATTGAAAACGATTTCTAAAAACGCAAATACTTCAGGAGGAAGATACTTTGGCTAAAGATGATGTAATAGAGTTTGAAGGCACGGTAGTTGAGGCTTTGCCCAACGCGACCTTCAAGGTTCAGCTTCCCAATGGGCACATCGTAACGGCTCATATCTCGGGAAAACTCAGAATGAACTATATCAGAATTTTGCCCGGCGATAAGGTAACTATCGAGGTCTCGGTTTACGACCTTAATAAGGGCCGAATCACTTGGCGCGCAAAATAAAAAACAATTAAAGCTGACGGCGTAAGCCGTCGGGTAACTCATAAAAAACCATAATAAAGAAAGGAATGGTAGTACAATGAAAGTTAAACCATCCGTAAAGAAGATCTGCGAAAAGTGCAAGATCATCAAGAGAAAAGGTAAAATCATGGTAATCTGTGAGAACCCGAAGCACAAACAGAGACAGGGTTAATCACAAACCACACACTAAAAATAACCGAATTAAAGAGGTGAAATGAAATGGCTCGTATAGCTGGTGTTGATATTCCGAACGCGAAACGCGTTGAAATCGCTCTTACCTACATTTACGGTATAGGCCGCAAGAGTGCAAACGACATTCTTGCAAAGACAGGTATTAATCCCGACACTCGTGCGAAGGATCTCACAGAAACAGAGATTGCAAAGCTCCGTGATGAGATTGAAAACTTCTACACAGTTGAGGGAGACCTTCGCCGCGATGTTGCTATGAACATCAAGAGAAAGGTTGAAATTAACTGCTTCTGCGGTATCAGACACAGAAAAGGTCTCCCCGTAAGAGGACAGAGAACAAAAACGAATGCAAGAACTCGCAAAGGTCCTGCAAAGACAATCGCTAACAAGAAGAAATAAAGGAGTGGCATAAAGATGGCTGTTAAAAAAGTAGTCAAAAGACGCCGCGAACGCAAAAATATTGAAAAAGGCGCGGCTCATATCAGTGCAACTTTCAACAATACTATTGTAACCATCACCGATGTAAACGGAAACGCAATTTCCTGGGCATCTGCAGGTGAACTTGGTTTCAAGGGTTCCAGAAAATCAACTCCCTTTGCAGCACAGTCTGCAGCAGAGGCAGCAGGCAAGGCTGCTATGGAACACGGACTTAAAACTGTTGAAGTGTTTGTAAAAGGCCCCGGTTCAGGACGTGAATCCGCAATCCGTGCATTGGAAACAGTTGGTCTTCAAATCACAATGATTAAAGACGTAACTCCCATTCCTCACAACGGTTGCAGACCGCCTAAACGCAGAAAAGTTTAATTGGAGGTATTTAGAAATGGCAAGATATACCGGTCCTGCTTGCAAACTCTGCCGTAGAGAAGGCACAAAGCTTTATCTTAAAGGCGAGCGTTGCACATCAGGTAAATGCGCACTTGACCGCAGACACACAGCTCCCGGTCAGCACGGTGCAAATAATAAGAAACTCAGAGAATACGGAAGACAGCTTCGTGAAAAGCAGAAGGCTAAGAGATACTACGGCGTTCTTGAAAAGCAGTTCAAGAATTACTTCGTAGAAGCAGACAGAAAGCCCGGCATGACAGGTGAAAACCTTCTCGTTTTGCTTGAAAGAAGACTTGACAACGTAGTTTACAGAATGGGCTTTGCAGAGAGCCACAAGGAAGCTCGTCAGATAGTTCTTCACGAACACATCGAGCTCAACGGCAAGAAGGTCAACATTCCTTCCATTCTCGTAAGACCCGGCGACGTTATCACAGTACGTGAGAACTTCCGCAATTCTGAAAAGTGTAAGGCACTCCTTGAGAGCGCACAGACAAAAACTGCTCCCAAGTGGCTTGAAGTTAACAAGGAAAACATGAGCGCAAAGGTTGTAACTATGCCTGCTCGTGAAGATGTGGACTTCCCCTTCGAAGAACAGCTTATCGTCGAACTTTATTCCAAATAATAGACCGGGTACTGTATTACCTTGCGTATATCGTGCCCGCGTCGTTTGGCGAGAGGTCGCATGATTGTATGCAAATACAGACTTCGTGTGCTATGGGGAATAATTGAAATCGAAAAACCGAATATAACAACGGTTTCCGTTGCGACGCGTCAGGCTCTGACGCGGGATAACGGTGCTGTCTGTGCAAAATAGGCGGTTTCACTCGGTGCCAAGATTCTCAACGAGCATCTCAACTTGTTTGCAAAAGCAGGCAAGGAAGGAAGCACAGCGGTAGGACCGCACACGAGATGATTCTTGAGATGACCATTGAGGAGCTTGACAATGTCTGCTTCTGCTTCAAATAATTGAAGCGGGCGGGCATCGATACAGCCCGAGAGCTGATTGCCGCGCAACGTGCAGCACATCAGAAATCTTGGTAAGAAGTCGCTTGAGGAAATTATCCGAAAGCTAAGTTTTTGGGACTTTCCCGTACAACGGAATATCCCAAAGTTAAAGTAAGATTTATTAATCAAAAGGAGGAAATAAGCGATGCTTAACAGAAAGCTTGGCAGAACTACTGCTCATAGAAATGCAATGCTTCGCGGTCTTGTAACATACCTTCTTGAAAACGGCTCCGTAGAGACAACTCTCACAAGAGCTAAAGAAGTTCGTTCTGTTGCAGAGAAGATGATAACACTTGGTAAGAAGAACACTCTTGCAAGCCGTCGTGCTGCTCTTTCCTATATCACAAAGGAAGACGTTGTTACCAAAGTGTTCAATGAGATTGCTCCTAAATATGAAGGTCGTAACGGCGGTTACACTCAGATTTATAAGCTTGGTCCCCGCAGAGGTGACGGAGCTGAAATGGCAATCATCAAATTGGTTGACTGATTTGATACCAAAAGAAGCAAATAGCATATAAATAAAAAAGCCTTCCCGTTAGAGTCGTACTCTAAAGGACAGTCGCTATGTAGGATGCGGTGTAGCCCGTGAG
>JBJDZG010000029.1:0-25660 GCA_051867875.1 Eubacteriales bacterium | reverse complement strand
CAAATGTAGGGACCGGCGTCCCCGACGGTCCGTTTTCGACGTCTGCACAAACGGTGAGCACACCTTAACCGTAGGGCGGGGGCTTGCTCCCGCCGAAAATGAGGGCTTTTGCATAGCGCCCGTCTTTGCTATGTTCGCACAGCGCACAATCATAACGGGGCGTCGAGGACGTCGCCCCCTACGGAATATAATCAAAAATCAACGCGTGGCAAAAAATCATAATGGGTGAGTGAGGGTTTGTTTGCTATCAACAGCCGTGAAGATACCGAAACTCGTTACCCGCTTTTTCTCTGCAAGCGTAGGCGCAGAGAAAAAGCTAACAAAAAGAGACGCCGAGCGAGAGTTTCGCTCTCTGCGGAGAGCGAGGCGGGGCTACGCGCCCCACCGCCCGCGCCGCCTTTTGCAAAAGGCGGGCGAAAACGCAGAAATGGTGCTGTGCGCACACCTCAACCGTAGGGCGGGGGCTTGCTCCCGCCGTTACAAAATGGAGCAAAACGCCCGCTTGGGCACGACGCAAACACAACAACCGTAGGGGGCGACGTCCTCGACGCCCCGTTTTTCAACACTTGCAGGGTGCGGTGCGAACACGGCAAATCACTCAGGACACTTTCCCCCAAAAAAGCAACATCTTCACAAACTAAATTTCCAAAGGAGAACGAACATGTCAAAAACATTCATAATCCCACTGATAATTGCTATACTTTCGGGAATGGGCATAGGCGGCGGCGGACTGCTCGTCATCTATCTTACGCTGTTTGAAAGCGTGGAGCAAATAATCGCACAGGGCGCGAATCTCGCATTTTTCATAATTGCCGGCACGGCATCGACCGTTTTCAGCGCCCGCAAGGGCAAAATCCGCTGGAAAAACACGCTCGTCATGAGTGCGTGCGGTCTTATTACGTCGCTTTTGGGCGTATACATCGCGGGCGCGCTCCACCCCGACATTTTGAAAAAAATCTTCGGCGTAATGCTGATAATCGGCGGCGGCTCGTCGCTTTTTTCGTCCTTTGTTAAAGTAAAACAAAAGCGGGATATATAAATTGTAGAAATAAAACAAAAATATTTTAAGAAATTTTCCGAAAAAGTATTTACAAAAGAGAAAATTTATGTTAAAATCATTTTCGTATGACGTAAAGCTCGGTTTTCGGGAAAATAAGACGGCGAGAGAGCCGTGTTTCACCCGCCGATGACTGTGCTTTTCGTTAAATAATCTATGAAAGGTGAAAAAACAATGTTGAAGGAAGAAAAGCAGGCAATAATTGCTGAATACGCAACACACGAGGGCGACACAGGTTCTCCCGAGGTTCAGATTGCCATTCTCACGCACAGAATCAACAGCCTCAACGAGCATCTTAAGAACAACCACAACGACCATCACAGCCGTCGCGGTCTTCTTAAAATGGTTGGTCACAGAAGAAACCTCCTCGGTTATCTTCAGAAGGTTGATATCGAAAGATACCGTGCAATCATCAAGAAATTGAACATCAGAAAGTAATCCATTCATTTTTTCCTATCCCGGAAAAATCTATGTCGATGAAGCCTTTATGAGTTCAACTCCTATACAAATTGGAGTGGGAGAGTAGGTTTTTTGCCGACTCCTCACTCCGTTTTGTTTAATTCGTTCAAATCACAAGATATCTTACGGCAGGATTAGCAGTTAAATATGTACCCGACGCCTCGGGTGTGTATTTAAGTGCTAAACCCCGTAAGAATAAAATACAAAAATTTTTATGGAGGATTTATTAAAAATGAGTAATTCAATAAGCTCACCTATGGTGTTTAAGAATTTCAAAACATTCCATTACACCCTCGCAGGCAGACCACTCGTAGTTGAAACAGGTAAGCTTGCAGGTCTTGCAAACGGCTCCGCCCTTGTAAGATACGGCGACACGGCAGTTCTCTGCTGTGCAACAGCGTCCGAAAAGCCCCGTGACGGCATCGATTTTCTTCCCCTCTCCGTTGACTTCGACGAGAGAATGTACGCGGCAGGCAAGATTCCCGGAGGATATCTTCGCCGTGAGGGCAGACCTTCCGAGAAGGCTATCCTTACTTCCCGCGTTATCGACCGTCCCATTCGTCCCCTCTTCCCCAAAGACCTTCGTAACGACGTAGCTCTTACACTTACGGTTATGTCCTACGACCCCGACTGCTCACCCGAAATCACCGCTATGATTGGTGCGTCCATCGCCCTTTCCATCTCCGATATTCCGTGGAACGGACCTATCTCGGGCGTATTCATGGGACTCGTTGACGGAAAGCTCGTCGTAAACCCCACCGAAGCGCAGAGAGCGGTTTCCGACCTCGAACTCACAGTTGCTTCTTCCGAAAAGAAGGTAGTAATGATTGAGGCAGGCGCAAATGAGGTATCCGACGACCTTATGTACGAAGCTATCATGCTCGCTCACAAGGAAAATCAGGGTGTCCTTGAATTTATCAACGCAATAGTTGACGAAATAGGCAAACCCAAATTTGAATATCCCTCTTGCGAACTCGACCACGATATGTTCGACAAGATTTTCGACTTCTGCGAGAAGGACGTTATGGTTGCTCTCGACACAGACGACAAGACTGTAAGAGATGCAAGAATGTTCCCCATCAAAGAGGCTATCCTTGCAAACTTCTCCGAAGAATATCCCGACCTTCCCGCCATGATGGAAGAGCTCGTTTACAAGATTCAGAAGAAGATTGTACGCCGTTGGTTGCTCGTTGACAAAAAGCGTGTTGACGGCAGACGTATGGACGAGATAAGACCTCTCGCAAGCGAGGTCGGCGTTCTTCCCCGCGCACACGGAAGCGGACTCTTTACCCGCGGTCAGACTCAGGTACTTACAGTTGCAACGCTCGGTACTCTCGGCGAGGCTCAGCTCCTCGACGGTCTTGAAAACGACAAGGAAAAGAGATATATGCACCACTACAATATGCCCGGCTTCTCAACGGGAGAAGCGAAGCCCACAAGAAGCCCCGGTCGCCGTGAAATAGGTCACGGTGCGCTTGCAGAGCGTTCTCTCGTTCCCGTTCTTCCCTCTATTGAGGAGTTCCCCTACGCTATCCGTCTTGTTTCCGACGTAGTTTCCTCTAACGGCTCCACATCTCAGGGCTCCGTTTGCGGTTCTACTCTCGCTCTTATGGACGCAGGCGTTCCGATTAAAGCTCCCGTTGCAGGTATCTCCTGCGGTCTTATCACAGCCGAGGACGGCTCCTGGGACACAATGCTCGACATTCAGGGCCTTGAAGACTTCTACGGCGACATGGACTTCAAGGTAGCAGGTACTCACAAGGGTATCACCTCCATTCAGATGGACCTTAAAATTGACGGTCTTACACCCGAAATTATAAAGAGAGCCTTTGAGCAGACTCACAAGGGCAGAGATTACATCATCGACGAGGTAATTCTCAAAGCTATTGAAGCTCCCAGAGCTGAAGTTTCCAAATACGCTCCCAAGATGACGACGATGACTATCGACCCCGATAAGATTCGAGAGGTTATCGGTAAGGGCGGCGCAGTTATCCAGAAGATTTGCGCAGACAGCGGCGCGAAGGTTGAAATCAACGACGACGGCGTTATCACTATCGCGGCAGTAAACGGCGAAAGTGCCGAAATCGCCAAGTCCATGATTGACGCTATCGTATTTGAACCCGAGGTCGGCTCGACCTATGCAGGTAAGGTGGTTAAGATTCTTGCAAGCAAGGACAAGCCGAATGAAGATATCGGCTGCTTCGTTGAATACGCCCCCGGCAAAGAAGGTATGGTTCATATCTCCAAGATTTGCCAGAAGAGAATAAACAAGGTAACGGACGCAGGTATCGACGTGGGCTCTTCCGTTAAGGTCAAATTCCTCGGTCTTGACAAGAAGGGCAGAATGGACTTCTCCATTAAAGACGCTGATTAATCTTAATAAATAACATTTTGAATTTTTCCTTGGGACTACTATCCCAAGGAAAAATTATCATATCGGACGAAAGGAGCGACTATGAGCAATAAAAACAATTCAAAGACGAGAGCCTTTGAAACGGTAAGTAAAAATAGCAAGGGCTTTAAGTCCCAAAAATCAAGACAGAAATTCGTTATAGCCATCTTCGTCGTTATAATTCTCATTCTCGTTTCCATGGCAACCCTTGCGATAGGTCAGATAATTGACAGATTTCCGATGAACTCTACCTCGCCCTCCACGACGAAAAACGGAACCGTCTTTGAAATTCCCAAGGACGCGGGCGACGTCAAGATAGGAAATCTTCTCATCTTGGACAAGGCTCCCGGTGGCAGCTTCACCTACCCCAATGTAAACAAAGATGATATGGTAAACGTCTGGGCTTTCAGAAACAATAAGCAAAACGACGCGTTTACAACTATAAAAGTCGGTACAACGTCTTACTTTACATACGGACTCGGCGGTGTGGCAAACTCCATTATGCTTAACGGCACGGCTCTCGAAAAATTCAACGAGCTTATGCTCGACTACTGCAAATCACTGAATCTTACGAGCTGCAACAGCATATCCGCGAGCGGTATTATCGTTTCGTGGGGCTGGTCGGACGAGGACACGGTTGAAAAAGACGTTGCAAAAGAGGGCAAGGATTTCTATGACCATGCTCTCGGCATGACCTTGACGTTGAGGGATATCTATTCTTCGCCCATTACCGACCAGAGCCTGAAAGAAAAATTCACTTGGATATATGAAAACGCTCACAGATACGGTTTTATCAACCGTTTCACAACCGAGTGCAACTGCGAGCGCCCCGACGAATACACTGACAGAGTGCATCTGCGCTACGTCGGAGTCGAGCACGCGACGTATATCTACGAGCACGGCATCTGCCTTGAAGAATATCTCACGCTTATCCGCGAGCATCACAAATCTTCGGGCGACCATCTCGTTTTCGGCGCAAACGGCAAGACTTACGAGGTGTATTACGTTGAATATTCGGGAAATCCGACGCTTATCCCCGTCCCAAAAAATTCAACCTATACGATTTCGGGCGATAATATGAATGGATTTATCGTAACGGTGGAAAAATAATAATAAAAAAACAAGGATTAATATAATCCTTGTTTTTTTGTTCGTTTTTATTTGGAGGTGTTGGAGTTTTATGCGTACTCGTGAACTCGTTTTTTTGCTCGCTCTCGGCTTTGTAATTGCGTTTTTCTCATTTTCGTATATATTCTGCGAGGAAAAGAGCTTTTCAGAGGACGAAAACAGAGTGCTTCAGGGTTTCCCTGCTTTCACCGTGCACAAAGTTATTGACGGCAGATTCAGCGCACAGCTCCACGGCTATTTTTCCGACCAGATTGCACTGCGGAGCGAGATAGTCGAGCTCAAAGCGCTATCGGAGCTCGCGCTCGGCAAGCGGGAGAGCAACGGAATTTTGCTCGCAGATGGCGGGTATCTTGTGGAAACACACAGATACACCGATGAAAACTACTCATTCCTTGAAATCAATCTTTCAAAGATTGAAAAACTGCGCTCAAAGCTTGACCAAAAAGGCATCAGGACCGCGTCGGCACTCGTTCCGAGAAAGGTTGACGTGCTCGGCACGGTACTCCCCGATATCTATCCGAGAGAGCAAAACGAAAGAGTGTGGAGTTTGGCGCTCGGCAGAGGGCATACCGACTTGCGCGGGGTGCTTTCGGGCGAGGACGGTACGTTTTATAAGACCGACCATCACTGGACGGCACGGGGCGCGTATTTAGCTTACTGCGCGCTCGGCGAAAAGCTCGGCTATGTTCCGCGTTCCGAGGAAGATTTTGCGCTCACAACGCTCTCAAACAGCTTTTACGGTACGACCTATTCAGGCTCGGGATTCTTCTTTTCATCGCCCGACGAGATAAAAGCACCCGATATTCCGCAGGGCGTCTATACAACCGAAATCGTTGACACGGGCGCTTCGTTTGACGGGCTCTATGACCTTTCTTTTCTCGGAAAAAAAGACAAATACAGCGTCTTTTTGGGTGGGAACAGCGCGCACGTCAGAATAAAGTCCAGCGAAGAGTGCATAGAGAAAAAAGAAACTCTGCTCATCGTCAAGGACAGCTTTTCGCATTCGCTTGCGCCCTACCTTACCGCACATTTCGATATCGAGCTCATAGACCCGCGCTATTTCCACGGCTCTATTGAGGAATATGCCACCGAGCACAACATTGAAAACGTGCTGTTTATCTTCGGCGTTGATACTCTCGCAACCGCGGAATTGAGGATAAGTTAATTGGCTTTTTTCGGTGCGAACATAAAAATACGGATGCTTTTTGCACCCGCCGGTTTGAACGGCTATTCGCTGTGTTTGCACTTGCCCAAGCGGGCGTTTTGCTCCATTTTGTAACGGCGGGAGCAAGCCCCCGCCCTACGGTTGAGGTGTTCGCACTGCACCCAAGCGGGCGTTTTGCCCCGCTTTTTCAAAAGCGGGCGCGGGCGGTGGGGCTCGTAGCCCCGCCTCGCTCTCCGCAGAGAGCGAAACTCTCGCTCGGCGTTTCTCTTTTGCCGAAGAATGTGCAAATCACCGTTTTTGCTTGCAAAACGCGGTTACAAAACCGCGCGGTGAGTTGCTTTGAGATGGGCAAATTGTCTTTATTTATTAGCTGTATTGTGTGCCCATCAATGTGCCTTTTTCAGCAGAGAAAAAGTGGCTAACGAGTTTTGCTGTCCTCACGGCTGTTGGCGTATGATGAGTCCGCACCCATTTTGTTGTTTTGCCCTACATTGATTTTATGACATAATCCGTAGGGGTCGACGTCCTCGACGCCCCGAAAAGCATAGAATTTTTGAGGCAAGAAAAAATTGCGTAGAAACATATCAAACAGCCAATTGATTTTTGCGGTAATTGTTTTGTTTGCGTTTCAAAACGGACCGCCGGGGACGCCGGTCCCTACGGTTGATGAGCGTGAGCCTGCGCGAATGCGGGGCGGACCGTCGAGGACGTCGCCCCCTACGGTTGAGGTGTTCGCACCGCGCCCGATTTGGTCTGTGCTAACGCAATAAAAAGCGAATTTATTTCTGTTTATTTCTTTTTTATCTCTTTTTATTCCTTTTGTCCGCATTTCTCGGCACGTCGGTTTTTACTGCGTCCCTCGGTTTATAATACTGATAGAGATTGCACGGAATCATTCCGTTATAGAGCTTGCGGACCTTGTCCGCGCGGCGTCCGTAGTGGCGCTCAAACGTATCCATCGAGGTGAGAATATATATCTGCCACGGATAGAATTTCTCAAAATTCGCGCCCATATCGCGGTAGAGTCTTTCCGCCTCGGCGGGAGTCATCAAGCGCTCGCCGTAGGGAGGATTGCAGATTATCGTACCGCGTCTGTCGGGCTTTTCGATTTTCCGCGCGTCGGCGGTGAAAATATTGAGATAGTCCGTAACGCCCGCGCGCAGAGCGTTTTCGTACGCGATATCCGTTGCGTCCTCGTCAATATCCGAGGCAAACACTTCAAAATCGACGTCGGTTGATTCCTTGGAGCGCGCGAGTTCCCTCTCCGCTTCCCACGTTTTCGGAGTAACGAGCGGGAATTTTTCGGAAATGAACTCCCTGTTTACCCCCGGCGCTTTATTTGCAAGTATCATCGCCGATTCAATGGCGATAGTGCCTGAACCGCAGAAGGGGTCCCAGATAAGAACGTCTTTCCTCGGTCTTGAAGTGAGTGCCAAAGCCGCCGCGAGCGTTTCACGCAGAGGTGCCGCCACCGAAGCGGGACGGTATCCGCGCTTATGGAGAGCCACACCGCTCGTGTCTATCATTAGCGAGGCGCGGTCCTTCAAAATAAAGAACTCTATCTGATATTTTATTCCGCTGTTTTCGGTAAACCAACTTACGCCGTATTTTTCGGAGAGCCTTGCCACAACCGCGCGCTTAACGATGCTCTGGCAGTCGGGCACGGAATAGAGCTTACTCTTAATCGCGTGTCCCTTGACGGGGAACTCGTCGTATTTCGAGATGAAATTCTCCCACGGGAGTGCCTTCGTGCCTTCAAAAAGGTCGTCAAAAGAATACGCAGAGAACTCGCCGAGCTTTATAAAAACTCTCTCGGCAAGGCGCAGATTTATATTTGCTTTCGCAACGTCGGAGATATCCCCCTCAAAGGTTACTCTGCCGTCTATCGTTTCAATTCTCTTGCAACCGATAGCATCGATTTCTTCTCCGAGCATCTTTTCAAGCCCGAAAAGGCAGGTTGCAACAAGCGTAAGTTTCATTTTTATACTTCCTTTTTATATATTTTCAGTTCATTATATAATAAATACGTCAATTTGTCAATAAAAAACAGAAGGCTCTTTGGAGCCTTCTGTTTTTTGAAACATATTATTCAGCGTATACGCTGACCTGTTTCTTAGACTTTGTCTTGTGCTCAAACTTAACCTTACCGTCAATCAAAGCAAAGAGTGTGTCATCGGAACCGATACCAACATTGTTACCGGGGTGAATGGACGTACCTCTCTGTCTTACGATAATGTTGCCGGCAACTACGTGCTGACCGTCGCTCTTCTTAACGCCAAGGCGCTTGGATTCGCTGTCGCGGCCGTTCTTTGTAGAACCGACACCCTTTTTATGAGCAAAGAACTGCAAACTAAGCTTTAACATTTGTATTCCTCCGTACATTAAATTTTTGTAGACCGTATGGTCTTAAACTTCTGACGGCTTTTCGTATTCGCGGTCGATAACTTCGACCTGAAGGTATTCGTAATACTCTTCAACGAGGTCCTGAAGCTGAATATAGTAGGACATAAAAAGACCCGAGATAGCGTATCTCTTTCTCTCGTCCTCCTCAAACTCAGGAAGAGCGGACTTTGACTGCACCATAATCTCCGTAGCGCCCTCGTCAACGGTGTAGTCGAGCTCACCTGCGAACACGACGTTCACAGAGTTGATTATAAGCATCGACATTGACGAAAGTGCGGCACAGAGAATATCGTAACCCTCATCACCGTAGCCGGTGTGCCCCGTCTCGCGGAATCCGTAAAAGATACCGTCACTTCTGAAAAAAACTACTTTTGTCATATTATGACCTTGCTTGAAAATTAGCCTTGGATAGCTGTGATCTGTACCTTAGTGTAAGGCTGTCTGTGGCCGATCTTCTTCTTTTCGTTCTTCTTGGACTTGTACTTGAGAACATAAATCTTTTTGCCCTTACCGTTCTTAAGAACGTTAGCAGTAACCTTTGCACCTTCAACCGTGGGAGTACCAACCTTGAAGGATTCGCCGTCGGACAAAGCTTTTACACAGTCAAAAACGACTGTTTCTCCTTCGTTAACATCGAGCTTCTCAACGAAAATGATTTCGCCCTCGCTAACCTTGTACTGCTTTCCACCTGTCTGAATAATTGCGAACATTGGAAGTAGCACCTCTCTTTCATATAAGACTCGCTAAGGCAGGGGCGGCTCGTCCGAGTGCCCGGATGCACTCAAAACCGTCCGCTCTTTACGTCCTGACATTATGCGGCATATTATTGTATCATATTATATATCCCTTTGTCAATAGTTTTTTATTTTATTTTGGCATTTTCCACTTGATTTTTTGCGTATAATGTGATAATATATATTTTGCACGCTCCCATAGTTAAATGGATATAATAAGCCCCTCCTAAGGGTTAGTTATGGGTTCGATTCCCGTTGGGAGTGCCATAAAAAAGCAGGATACCTTGTGGTATCCTGCTTTTTTATGGCTCCCCTTCGGCAGAGAACCCATTCGCGCTCTGCGCGATTATGGGCGAGTTTGCGTCAGCAAATCTCGTGGCGTTTGCACGCACGGCGGGCAAACGGCGATTCGATTCCCGTACGGTAAGTCTTGCTTATTGCTCACCGCCTCGGCAGAGAACCCATTCGCGCTCTGCAAAATGATGTGTGCGGACTTCGTCCGCGCGTGAAAACTTAATCTTGCAAAGCGGATTTCACTTTTTAATTCCCTCTCTCCAGTCGGTAATATAACCGTCGGCAAGGGCAAGAACCTTTTCCCAGTTCTTGCTGTTATATCGCTCTGCGACGCCGACCGTGATAAATCCGCAGGAGTGTGCGGTCTGCAAGGACACGAGCGAATCGTCAAAAAGGCAGACGTCGTGCGGCTCAAAGCCGAGTTTTTTCGCTGCGTCAAGGAAGATTGCGGGATCCTCTTTTCCCACTCCGTACTGCTCGCAGCTCAGATAAAACTCAAACATATCCGAAATACCCATCGCTTCAAGGCAGGCGCCGACGAGCTTTTTCTCCGTCGCGCTGACGACTGCCATGGGGATATTCTTCGCCTTGCAGTCGCACAGATATTCGTAAACACCGTCAATCAGCTTTACGTCGTTGCGATAATGCTTCTCCATTATCTCCTCGATTCTGTCCCAAAGCTCCTCGGGTGTCGTATCCATTCCGAGAGCATCAACGAAGTACGGGCATCTGAGCTTCACAGGGTCATTCAAAACACTCATAATAGTGCCCTCGATGTTTTCATAATCGCCGAAGCTCTTAATTGCCTCGTAAATTCCGTACCCCCAATATGTCAGCGAATCTACGAGCGTCCCGTCCATATCAAATATGCAGGCTTTCACAGCACTCACCCCCCAAACTTCATTATATTCATTTTAGCACACAAAATAAGGACTGTCAAGTCAAAAAGCGAGAGGACTTCCCTCTCGCTTTTTCTTTACTTATTCTTTTTTCTTTCCTTAATCAACGCAGGAAGATGGACGAGCGACACGCCTATAAAGCCGAGCGACATAAGGTGTGCAAGGTAGACGTACCAGCCGTGATTGAGGTTGAGCAAAGGCAATCCCTTTGCCGGCGGTCTTACGACGTAGAAGAAATTCGTATCAAATTCCGCAAGCGCGCCGTTTACCCATATCATAATAAAGACAAGCGCAAAGAGCGTTATCATATTTTTTCTGTACGCGTCAAATCCAAGCTTGACCTGCTTTGTAATAAGCATATAGAGTGCGAACCAGAGGATTCCCGCGTGATAAATAAAGCACTGATATGCGTAGGGCTTCGCAAAGTTCGTTCCGCTCGTTGCCATAAGAATTGCAAGCGTTCCGCCGATAAGCGCTATCGGCACCGAAAAGCTCTTGATAAACTCCTTAAATTTACTCTCTTTTGCAAAGGGAAGATAAAAATACGCGAAAATCAGTATCGAGCAGAGGTGAAACGGAAGCGCGCTTCCCTCGATGACCATGCCCATGCTCGGATTGTTTTTATCCACGGGCTCCATGTGCGAGAGAATTTTTGAGAGCTCGCTTGCGAGTGAAATTCCCGCCATAATAAGTGCCGAGGTCTTAAACGAAAATTTGAATTTGACCGAGCAATACGTGAGCACCGAGATAAACACGGCGCAAATGCCAATCCATATAAAGTGGTTAGTTGTAAACATATCAGGTTTCTCCGATTAATAATTGATAAGACAAATATACACCTTTTTCGACGTTTTGTCAAGGTTATCGGGGTAAAAAAGGGAGTTCCTTACGGAACCCCCCAGATTTTATATGATTATGCTCCTTGGGATTCTCCCAAAATTGTAAATACTACGTCTGTAAACTCAACAACCGTTCCCCTCGTTGCGAACATGCCTACGTACATATACTGCGTGTCGCGTGCGAAGAAATCGAAGTCGTAATACGTCTGTGTGTAAGTCTGTCCGCCGTAGATTACGCTGACAATTACGGTCTGACCGATTCTCTCAATGCTCATCGTGAACGTGTCGTCGAGAGCGTAGAGCGGAGCGGTTGCACTTCCCTTTTGCAGCGTTGTGTTCTCGCGGTAGAAGTTAAAGCACATCTCGGTATCGGTGTTTGCAAGCATACCTGCACTTACGTAGTTCGTATTAATCGTACCCGTCGCACTCTGCCCGATAATACAGTCGTCGCGGAGCATAAGTCCGAGTGCCGCCTGCTTTGTATTACCGGTATATACTACCTTGCCCGAAACGGTAAGCTTGAAATTTTTATTTGCTTCGACCTGACGGAAAAGGAATGCAAATCCGTCGTCGGCACTTGAAATTTTGCCCTTGTTAGAGCCGGAGTCAAGATGCTGTCCGACGCGGAACACACCCTCGCTGACCTCTTTTGCAATATAGCCGTTGCTCGTTGACTGGGGGCTTCCGCCTGTGTTGCCGAACGCCGTTCCGTACCAGCCCTCGCTTATCGTCGTAAAGTGGTCTACGGGAACGTAGGCTTCAAGGTCGGGTGCCTGATAATCGGGCACCGTATAGCCGAGATTCGGAACAAGCTCACTTATATCGGGCTCTTTTATGCCGTCAAGCACGTAAGCGCCGATGCCGTCGAGCTTCGCCATTTCAAGCGCAAGCCTGTACGCGACGTACTTTGCGCCGTAGATATTGAGGTGAGTCTTGTCGGCGGTCAGGCTGTCGGGAATAACCGTTACGCCGTCGGTATCATACTTGCCCGCAATAAATGCGTGGTATTTAATTGCCTCATCAAAGCCGAGAGAAACGTATCTCTCCTTTGTAATAGAAGTCAGGTCAATAACGGAAACGCCGCGAGCCTCGCCAAGGTCTGCTATTGCCTTGCGATAGTCGCCGTTTGCTGTGATATGTCCCTCACTGCCGCTGTAATCATCGTCCGTTGCCGCACGCACGATGGGCGTGCAGAGTACGGGATAAGCTCCGACGCTCTGCGCGAGTTTTATATAGTATTCGTAAAGATAATATCCAAAAGAGTCGGGGTCGGTATAGGGCTTCGACGCATCGGTAAAGCGGGTAGTATCGTCGCTCTTTTCGTCGTTGTGTCCGAAGCCGATAATGAGAATATCTCCCTCTTTAAGTCCGTTTTTAAGCGTTGTGTAATTGCCCTCGGTGATAAAGCTCTTTGAGCTTCTGCCGGAAAGCGCAAGATTAATTACTGTCGCCTTTTCGGAAAGGTAAGAGCCGAGCTGTGTGCCGTAGCCGTATCTGGGATAGTAGTAGTCGTCGTCAAACGAAGCCACCGTTGAGTCGCCTACGAGGTATACGTTAATTTCCTTTAATTCCACGGGAGCCTCCTTTTCCACTTCCGCGCCGCACTTATCACAGAGTCCGTCCTCATTTTCATCGATATGCTCCGTGCATTCGGGGTCGGGGTCGGTGTTGGTCGTGGGGTCGTCTTTTTGTGTAGTAGTCGTTGTCGTAGTGGTAGTGGTAGTTGTCGTTGTAGTGGTTGTCGTCGTAGTTTCCGTGCCGTCCTGCGGGAATATATCAAGAATATTGCACGCCGAGAAAAGCATCGCACAAACGAGCAAAAGTGCTAAAAATGATAATTTTTTCATAGTTTCGTCTCCTTTTCGCAACTTGTGCCTTAATTATACCACCCCGAAAGCGATTTTGCAAGACGGTTTACGAATAATACACAAAAATTTATATGAAAACAACAAAACTATGTTTAATCTTCACAAAGAAAGACCTCTTGCAAGAGGTCTTTCTTATTTTTTATTCATCAGAGCTTTAATTTCTTCAAGGAAAGTGTCAACGTCCTTAAACTCGCGGTAGACCGACGCAAAACGGACGTACGCCACCTCGTCAAGGTCGCGGAGCTTTAACATTACGAGCTCGCCTATCTCCTTGGTACTGACGTCGTTTCTCATCGAATTGACAAGCTCGCCCTCAATCTCGTTCACTATCGCCTCGGGGTCGAGCGGACGCTTGTAGCACGCCTTGATAAGTCCCGAAAGAAGCTTGTTTCTGTCGAAAAGCTCCTTTGAGCCGTCCTTTTTCGTGACGAAAATCTGCGTGGTTTCTACCGTTTCAAAGGTCGTAAATCTCCTCTGACATTCAA
Organism: Eubacteriales bacterium; assembly: GCA_051867875.1. Taxonomy (GTDB): domain Bacteria; phylum Bacillota; class Clostridia; order Oscillospirales; family CAG-272; genus RGIG4608. The sequence goes on along the minus strand of JBJDZG010000029.1, from coordinate 11,937 downwards.
GGCACTCCCTGCGCCGTCTGATACTGTTTCCGTCGGCTGACGGTCTTGAATCTATAACCTTGCTGTCAAAATATCCGCAAGATGGGCATTTCATAATAAAAAATCCTCTCAAAAATCAATTTTTTCACAAATTACACTTAATGATAGCATATTTTTTGAGATTTGTAAAGATTTTTTATACAGTTTCCTTGGCAAAATCCTGCAAAATGTCGGCAATCGTGTACGGCTCGGTCGCGCTGTCGGCAATCTCGTCAAAAAGCACCTCGGCACGCTCGCGGGGAGCGTAAAAGCTCGAACAGTAAAAATCACTTCTCGTCTGCGCTATTATCACGAAATAATTGCGATAAAAATTCGTCCGCAAAAGCTTGTAGCAAATACCTCTGACCTCTTTTTTCTCAATAAGCTCAAAATCCATATAGTCCTCCCGCTTTTTGAATTACAATAATATTATACATGAAATTATACACGAAAACATATTTGATTTTTTGGCGAAATATGAGCGGTATTTTGCATTTTTTACCATTTATGCAAGTATTTTTGCATTGATTGTTTTCCCCGTTTAGTGTATAATTGAATAAGAAAACAGGAAAGGAGCTCCGAATGAAAAAATTTTACGATTACATAAACACTATGTACCGCCCGTCTTTTCTTGCACTCTCTTTCGGGCTTGCCGTCTTTGCTCTGGGGCTCGTTTTGCTCTCACTGGACCTGCACGCGGATATTCTCGGCGGCAAAGTTCACCTTCAAAGCGAATACGCGTCCATGCTCTCCGAGCTTACCTACCCGCTCTGCATTCTTCTGCCCCTTACGATGCTCGTGGATTTGAACGAACGGAGAAAAAAGTAAAAAAGAAGTGTTAGTTCACTTGAATTAACACTTCTTTCCGAGGATTGCTTAAAAAGATGCAATGTTCTGCATAGCACAACCAATATTGTGCGCGGTTTTGAGCATCTTTTTCATAAATCTGCGGCGTCTTCTCTGCTTACTGTTTCCGAGCATCGCGCCGACCACTCCGAGCACCATCACACCCGCTACCGCGCCTGCCATTAAACCCATATTACATTTGTTCATATCGTTTTCCCCCTGTTTTTTGTTTTTTCGGTAATACTATTTTGCCCAAAAGTGAAACAATTATTCCCAAAATCAATGAAAAAGCAGAGTAGATTTGCAGAGATGATTTTTGTTTAGCATTTACCGTTATTTAGTTTGACTTTTAATTCTGCCGCCGCCATTGCACTGTCAAGGGCGCGGTTTTTCAGTCTGTAAACCGTTCTGCGCGAAACGCCGAGGAGCTTTGCACACTTTTCGAGCGTGAGCCCCTTTATATAATAGTTATAAAGCAAAAATCGCTCTTTGGGATCCGAAAGAGAAAGGACGAGAGAGCGGACGGCGTACATTTGCGACTGTATTGCCACCTCATCGATGCAACCGTCTGCCGACGTGCCGAAATTCCGCCCGTAAGTACCCGATGAGCGCAGAAGCGAGCCGAGAGCGCGATATGCACGGAGTTTTCTGTCCATCTCCGTGCGACAGAGCGCATTTTCTTCATTAAAACAATCTTTCATTTCACATCTTCCTTTCTTTTGTTCACTGAATACAGTAATGTTTTTAGTAAATGATGAACATTTGTTCGTTAAAGAGGGCTATTAAAAACTCCCTAACGGAGCAGCTTGAAAAATTCGTTTGCATCTCTGCATTCAAGAAAATCGAGAAGCCCGTCGGGCACAAGCTCCTCGGCGCACTTTGCGCAGAGCAATTTGTTTTCATACTTCACGTGTCCGTCGTCCTCGTAGATATACGCTTCACAGCCTGCGCAGAAGCCAATCTTCTTGCCGAGCCCCGAGCTTGTACCGTCAAAATTCGGACAGGGCGGCGGACACTCGTACATTCCGCAATAAAAGCAAATAATTATCCCTCCCATACTTGAAATTTCACAGAAAATGTTGTATAATATCTGTGCTTGGTTTTCTTTTCGGTTTCGGAGAGAAAATAGCGAACAAATGTTCTTGTATTGTGATTATAATACATATTTTGGAGTTTGTCAATACCCTTTTGGCAAAATATTCATTATTTTTTGAAAGGAGGAGTCTATATGCTTGCAATTACCGTCAGTGAACTCTCAATGTCCTTCGGTGCTCGGGATTTATTCAAAAATGTCAGCTTCGCGCTTGAAGAAAACGACAAGCTTGGCATAATCGGCGGCAACGGCTGCGGAAAATCCACTCTTTTCAAAATAATTCTCGGCGAGCTCCAAGCGACGGGCGGCGACGTTTTCATCGCCAAAAACAAGAGTGTCGGAATAGTAACGCAGGACTGTGCCTTTGAGGTGTCGAGCCTTACGGGAAGAAGCGCGCTCGAACAAATGTACTCCGCCTTTCCCGAGCTTTTATCGCTTGAAGCGGAGCTGTCCGAGATTGAAAAATTGCTTGAAGACGCGAGCGATAGTGAGCGCATAAAATTAAGCGAGCGATATCACGACCTATATATCAGATACGAAAACGGCGGCGGTCTTGACTACAAGAGCCGTTGTGCGGGCGTCCTGCTTAAAATGGGCTTTGACGAGAACTCGCTCTCGCTTGACGTGGACTTGCTCTCGGGCGGTCAGCGCACGCGTCTGGCACTCTCGAAAAAGCTCTGCCGCGAGCCCGACCTGCTCTTGCTTGACGAGCCGACGAACCATCTCGATATGGAAACGGTCGCCGTGCTTGAAAGCTACATAAAGAACTACAAAAAATGCGTGCTCGTCATCTCGCACGACCGCTATTTTTTAGACCGGGTAACGAATAAAACTCTCGCCATGGAAAACGGAGAGGCAAAGCTCTATTCGGGAAATTATTCCGCGTCGATGAAACAAAGGCAGATTGACCGCGAGATAGCGGAAAAGCACTATATAAATCAGCAAAAGGAGATAGCGCGTCAGGAAGCGTATATCGCACAACAGCGCGCGTGGAACAGAGAACGCAACATCATCGCCGCCGAGAGCCGTCAGAAGCTGCTCGACAAGATGGTAAGGCTCGAACGCCCGAAAGAAGCGCCGAAGCCCGTGTCCATTAAATTCCGTCAGTCAATTCCGAGCGGGAACGAGGTCCTGCGCGCCGAGGGGCTCGGCAAGTCCTTTGACTCCAAAAAGCTCTTTGAGGGTGTGGATTTTCTTATCCGCAAGGGCGAAAGAGTTTTCATCATCGGTAAAAACGGAAGCGGAAAATCCACGCTTATGAAGATACTCGTCGGCGAAACAGAGGCGAGCGCGGGCTATATTGAGGCGGGATATAACGTCGAAATAGGTTATTACGACCAGCAAAATCACAATCTCACAGAGAGCAACACCGTGCTCGACGAGCTCTGGAACGCCTACCCCGACCGCCGTGAATTTGAGATAAGGAGCGCTCTCGCGCGTTTCAGATTTTCTGCCGAGGACTGCGAAAAAACCGTGCGAATGCTCTCGGGCGGTGAGCGCGCAAGGCTCACGCTTGCGAAGCTCATTCTCTCCCCGATGAATTTTCTGCTCCTCGACGAGCCGACGAACCACCTCGATATAATGTCGAGAGAGGCGTTGGAGAGCGCTCTTGACGAGTTTGGCGGAACGGTTCTTATCGTTTCCCACGACCGATATCTTGTCAACAAGCTCGCAACGAGAGTTTTTGAGATAGATCCCGACAGGACGACGGGCAAGGCGTTTGTCGATTACCCCGTTTTCAACGTCGGAAATGCCTACACCGAATACTGCGATTTCAAGGCGAGCCATACCGTTTTACAGACGGGTTCCGGCGCATTCAGTGCTCCGACAGCTCAAAAAGAGGATTATCTCAACCGCAAAAAGCAAGTATCGGATGCCCGCCGCGAGCAAAGAAGAGTCGAAAAGCTCCGTGCGGAAGCCGAACTGCTCGAAGCGGAGCTTGAAGGGATTGACGGGGAGCTATACGGCGACGCCGCAAGCGACTACAAAAAAGCCGCCGCCCTCGCCGAGCGCAAGGAGCAGTGCGAGGAGAGGTTGCTCGAAATATACGAAGAATTAGAAGAGATTTGAAATCGGAAATCAGTTAAAAAGATGGCACTTTTTGGGGAAAAGCGTCAAAAAAACTTTTGCAGAGCTATCGCACCTGATTTGCCGCCGAGCGTCAAAACCGCCCCGACACAACGTGTCGGGGCGGTAATTTTATTTATTTGATTATTCTTTGCTCAAATCGCCGTCTGTGCAGTGGATTGTATAGCTGCCTGTATAATCGTTCCAATCACCGAATTTTTCGATTGCATTCCACTCGGCTTTTGTTCCTTTATAGTGTATATCCGTAAGTCCGCTACAGTCGTAGAACGCTCTCCAGCCGATACCCGTTACGGGTTTTCCTTCGTAGGCTTTGGGAATTACGATATCCGTATCGGCGCAAGTGCCAAGTCCCGTTACACTGTACGTTGCTCCGTCGTCGTTCAACGTAAATTCAAGACCGACGGATTCTTTAATTTGGGGGGTAATTTCTCCGTCGAAGCAGGAAACAAGGCATACTGCCATCAAAATAACCGCAAACAAACATAAAATCTTCTTCATTTTAATTTATCCTTTCGGATATCTATTGATATATCCATCATATCACAAATTTTGGCATTTGTGAACATAAATGTAAAAAATTTATTGATTTTGCAAGCGACGCAAAAAAAGATAACGCCATACTAATTCGATAAAATTACTTGCGGTAGCACGGCTTTGTCGGCGGTCTGAAGCACCCGAATGGGTGCTTTTTATTACTGTTCCTTCTGCATATTGTATACGACGTTGCCGACGAGAGCGCGGGGTGCAAGGCGGGTGGAGAACACGATGATTTTGTTCATAAATCCGCAGACGCAAAGCGATTTTCCCTGCTTCATCTTCTTATATCCGAAGCGTGCAACGGTGTCGGGGTCCCAGACCTTGAGATTCTTGAACAGTCCCGATTCGCCGAGCTGTGCGGAGTCCTCAAAATTTGTCTTGATAGGTCCGGGGCAGAGCGCCGTAACCTTGACGCCCGTCTTTTTAAGCTCTACGGACAGAGCCTGGGAGAATGAAAGAACGAACGCTTTCGTTGCATAATAAACGGACATAAGCGGTCCCGCCTGAAACGCCGCTATCGAATCGACGTTGAGGATATTTCCGTTTCCCTTTTTCACCATGTCGGGCAAATAAAGATGGCAGAGCTCCATCAGCGCCGTGCAGTTGAGGCTGACCATTCTCGTCTGCTTTGAGAGGTCGCTCTTGTAAAACTCGCCGAAGTCGCCGAAGCCTGCGTTATTCACTAGTACGTCAACGTGCAAGCCCGCTGATTTCGTTGCTTCGTACACCTCGCGGCACGCGTCGGGCGCGCAGAGGTCCTTCGGAACTACAAGCACGGAAACGCCGTGCTTTTTTTCGACGTTCGCCTTGATTTCGTTAAGCTTATCTCCGTTTCTCGCAACGAGCACGAGGTCGTAACCGTCGGCGGCAAAAATATTTACAAACGAAAGTCCCAGTCCGCAAGAGGCTCCCGTGATAAGTGCTGTCTTTTTCATTTTTTTATTTCTCCTTTGTCCGAAAATTGCCTTTTGGGGCATTTTGCACGCTAATTATACCCCAAGTGCCCGAAATTGTCAACAGTTTTTGAAAAAACCGATTATCGCGCGTTTAGTATTGATTTTTACCGCAGTTTGTGGTACAATAATCTAAATAAATAAAAAGGAGACTCAAATTATGACAAACTCTATTAAATATGTGGGTGTAAACGACCGCAAGCTCGACCTTTTTGAAGGTCAGTACGAAGTTCCCGAGGGAATGGCGTACAATTCCTACGTCATCATCGACGAAAAAATTGCCGTAATGGACAGCGTTGATGCAAAATTCGGCGACGAATGGCTCGCAAATATTAAAAATATAATCGGCGACAGAGCCCCCGACTATCTCGTAGTTCAGCACATGGAGCCTGACCACTCCGCAAATATTATGAGCTTTGCGGAAACCTATCCCGACGCTATGATAGTTTCGTCGGACAAGTCGTTCACGATGATTAAAAATTTCTTCGGCGCAGAGCTTGAGGGCAGAAAGGCAGTCGTCCGCGAAGGCGACACGCTCCCGCTCGGCGAGCACGAGCTCCACTTTATTTCCGCTCCCATGGTACACTGGCCCGAGGTTATGCTTACTTACGAAAGCAAAGAAAAGGTTCTCTTCTCCGCCGACGCGTTTGGTAAATTCGGCGCGCTTGACGCCGACGAGGATTGGGCTTGCGAGGCTCGCCGTTACTATTTCGGCATTGTCGGCAAGTACGGTATGCAGGTGCAGAATCTGCTCAAAAAGGCGAAAGCTCTCGATATCCGCACGATTTGCCCCTTGCACGGTCCCGTGCTCGAAGAAAATCTCGGATATTATATCGGGCTTTACGACACCTGGTCAAGCTACCGCCCCGAGGACGAGGGCGTGCTGATTGCTTACACCTCGGTATACGGCAACACGAAAGCGGCTGTTATGCTCCTTGCCGATAAGCTCCGCGAGCGCGGTTGCCCCAAGGTGGCAGTTGCCGACCTTGCGCGCGACGATATGGCAGAGGCAGTCGAGGACGCGTTCCGTTACAGCAAGCTCGTGCTTGCAACGACTACGTACAATGCGGAAATCTTCCCCTTTATGCGCACGTTTATCAACCACCTCACCGAGCGCAGCTATCAGAACCGCACCGTAGCACTCATTGAAAACGGAAGCTGGGCGCCTATGGCGGCTAAGGTTATGCGAGAAATGTTTGCAAAGTCGAAAAATATTACTTTTGCAGAAACAAGCGTAAAAATTCTTTCCGCTCTGAACGACGAAAGCCGTGCCCAGATAGAAGCACTCGCGGACGAGTTGACCTCCGCTGAATAAAGACGCTTCCCCGCCCGTTTCAGATAAAGAACCGCAAAACCGCCGAGTTAAAAACAGCTCGGCGGTAGCGTTTGATTTAGAAATTCGGTTCTTCCTCGACGAAGTCTTCCTTGCCGACGTGGCACATCGGGCATTCAAAATACATGGGAAGGCTCTGCCAGAGCGTGCCCGAGGGAATGCCTATTTCGGGCTCGCCTTCCGTTTCGTCGTAAACGTAGCCGCAAATGTTGCATACGTATCTCATATTTTTGCTCCTTTCTTAATTGATTTTATATTTTTTATTATTGACCGAATCGGAGCAAAAAACAAAAAAATCAAAAAACACTTGCAAAAAATTTGGAAAACACTTGACAAAATAAAAAAGGTATGCTATAATGTCAAAGTCGTCAATATTGGGGCGTCGCCAAGCGGTAAGGCAACGGACTCTGACTCCGTCATTACCTAGGTTCGAATCCTAGCGCCCCAGCCATGATTGCCGACCGAAATAGATGACGTCGGCGAAATCCCAGAGCCCACAAGGGTTTCTGGGATTTTTTATTGCCAAATTCACTATGCAAACAAAAAGATGACATTGGGTGAAAATTCGGGTTTACAAGGATTTGAACCACTGCACTATAATTTTAGGGGCAGTATTTGCGAAAAACAATCGCAAATACTGCCCCTTTTTTCGTTTCTTCAGAAAATAAAAATGTTAATTTACTGTGTCTAAAAGTGGTTTGTTAGTATGAAATGTACCAAACCAAAATTCATAGAGAAAGGATGGTGATAAGTTAATAATGTTGAGTTTTCATTCAAGAGATTCCCCCTTCAAAAAATGCAATTCCAAACAAAACAAAACAGAAAGGATAAAACCATGAAAGCAATTATTTCAAACGGCGATTACACCGCCCGTGTGCAGCTCCCCGTAGAACGCAGACAGTTAGCCGGAGCTCTCTCGTATTTGCATGCGAATCACGCAAGTGCTTACGACATCAAATATAATGAAGAATCCGACCAAGGTCTCACTTTCACACTCGAAAGCCACGGGATCGTAGAAAATGCCATCGCAAAAGCATTGCCCACAGGATTCAGATTTCACACCTTGAACGACACCATCACTCTCATGTACAACCTCCCCTATACGAGCAAGCGAGAGTTTGAGAACACAGTCAAGGTCGAAGGACTTGCCTCCTATGAGCAACTCAACAGAATGCTGACCGAAGCCTATCCTCAGTCAGTTACAACCAAGTACTACTGTCCGCTGACCATTCAGGTACACAGCAGAGATAGCTACGGCGATATCGATGAGGATGGATATGAGGAAGATGCAGCGTTTGCAGCCCGACACGAAGACGATATCCGTCAAGCCTTGATGGAGTATAACGCCAGCGACGAATGCAATATGGCAGAATACTTCCACGGCAACAACGGTGTCTCCGAAAAGCTCCGTTCCGCTGATTGGGATTTTGAACGCAGAAACGGTGAGCTCTACGGATGCATCACCGTACAGACAGCAGGCCCCCTCACAGAGGAAGAAGAACAGGATCTCAAGGACTGGATCTCCGGTCAGAACTCGGACGGCCTCGGTGAAGGCTTCGAGCAGAGAGAGATCTACCTCAACGGTACTCGTTACGGTGGCTTCATGTATGTGAGCTATTGGCATTCGGGCGATGATTATTATATCGATAATCAGGACGAATTCGAAGACCGCCTTATGTCGGACGGCATGACGATGGGTGGCATGTAATGGCTCTTCTATTCTCCCACGTTCGGGTGTCCACACCCGATGGCAATGAAGCGGAATTCCTCGTCTGCGGCATTCCGAGAGAGTTTGATGACTTTGAATATTACACAGCTTTCGAAGACTTTCTTGATAGCATCGAGGAAGAAACAGAAATCAGTGTACACGCCGAAGCATATCTCTACGGCGAGGGCGAAACGTTCAAAGCCTCCATTGAGGAAGTTGCCTACTTCCATCTTCGAATGCAACAGGATGAGAACTTCCTGTCAGGTCATTGCGATAACATCGAATCCGTCGACTTCACCTGCAATTATTCTCCCGACGAATTGTTCGGAATAGATTGGGGGTGATAGGTTTCAGTACTTTGACAAAAACGGAGTCGAGATCAGAGGTGGCATGACACTGCGAATGGCTGACGGTAGCGAAGAACTCGTCTACGATACCACCGATGCATACGGCAATCCCGACCTTGGCATCAATGCCTCCAATGAAGAATACCTCGAAAGACATCCCTATGCCAGCCGAGAGTATTATTCGCTGTGTAATTTCGACATGGGCGAGGTCGAGGTTATCGAGCAGAAGGAGTCCACCGAACTTACTATGGGTGGAATGTGAGAAAGTATATGGTAAAGCTGACAGAAACAAATCTTGATGGAGTCAAAGCTATGGCGAGGACTCTACTCTTTACCGATATCCACCAAACATCCTTATCACCCATTGTTGTTCAGCATCCTTTTACCTCCTCCGGCTTCAATATGATTATGGTTAACGGTGAACCGAAATGCGTCGATATCACGGCCGATAGCGAAGCCCTGCACCAATGGCGCAAGATGGTATGCGCACAGATTGAATCATCCAAGAGCGCGTTTGAAATCTATATGATGACAAACAAGCCCTACGGCATGACGTTTCTCAAATACGCAGCTCATCACCTCTCAAAGCAAGACTTCTCCCAAATACTTGCCGATGCATGGATACGTTCAGAGAACCCTAACAACGATCCCAACCTGTCGCAGAGCAAGCTCCTGTCAATGTTTCAATCTGCAGAGCCAAGACATTTGATGTCCCAAGACGAATTGAATACGCTCGACGCGCTTGATGCCACGGTGACAGTTTATCGTGGCGTTACTACGTTTAACGCAAAAAATGTCAAAGCACTCTCGTGGACATTGGACAGAAGCGTTGCCGAGTGGTTTGCATCACGATTCGATGAAGACGGAACTGTGTATCAGGCACAGATAGACAAAGCTCATATCTATGCCTATTTCGATGGAAGAAATGAGTCTGAAATAATTGTCGATCCGAAATATCTGATGGATATTACGGAAGCAGAAATGATGGATAATGCCTTTGATATTTCTATGTAGAAAGGAAGGAACAGTCTATCAAATGTCAGACTATAAACTAACTCCTTTGGAGAAAGAAACAATTATTCTTTGGAATGAGGAAGAAGATACAGTTTGCATTGATACTTTCAATAGCAAATTAATCAATCGGCTGAAAAAAGCAAAAAAGGATTTCCCGGAATACTACAGAGTAGATCCACCGGATAAGTATGGTGGTGTTCATGCCGAAGTTCCGAAAGCTCTGTTTTGGGTAGCATTATCATCTCCGTTGAGCGATGAAGTACGAAAAAAAAGAGCCGTTCAAATGAGTGAACAGCGCAAAAAGCGAACACCTTTACAGGGCATTTTTGAAGAATAGTACCACCCCACCAACTATGCTGCCCCCTACTCGTTTGTCTTAAAAACGCAATAGGTTTACAGGGATTTTAGCAGTAAAACAGCCGATTAACCGCCCTTATATTACACACTCTAAACACAAGAAAGGAGAGCGATAATTTGACCTTTTTTGAACAAGAGTTGCACAGGCTCTTTGATGATTCGGAACGAATCTCTGCCGACGCTGTCTTCGCAGGTAAAACTATGATTGCACCTATCGGCGAAGATTTAAGAGCCAAAGTACAATTCATTTACACAAACACGCACGCAAAGTACGATGCCTTACGGTTAACTATTATCAACCGCCACGAAGGTACGGTGGATAGCGAAACCTTCAAGTTCAAGGATATCATCGGTATGAAGGGCGGCCGTGAACCCCATATATGGGAAGACGGCCAAAGGGTTGACTGGTATATCTATCATCCAACCGCATCCGATTACAACTTCATTACCGATGTTGTTGAGGACTATATCTCCATGTATGCCGACCAAGGATATCGCTTTGATAGCGGCATGGAAATGGGAGGTATGTGATGGAATATTCCTTCAGCCAGTTAAGCAACATCGCAAAAAGTTTGCGAGAACGCTATCCCATTGGTACACGCATCAAGCTGATAAGTATGGGAGATGATCCACGCCCGATTCCGCCCGGAACGAAAGGCACGGTAGAAGGTATCGATGATATTGCTACCGTCTTCTGTCGATTCGATAACGGAAGAAGCCTTGGATTGGCATACGGCGAGGATCACTACCGAGCATTGACACAGCAAGAGCTTCTCGAAGAAAAGTGCGCTCGTAATTACGACAAGTATTACGATGCCGTCCACCGAGATATCTTTGCCAATGTCGACCTCGACCGCTTTGCCGAGGAAATCGAGAATGCAAATGACAACTACACCACCGAGATTCTGAGGAAGCTTCACGATAAGTTCGTCGAGATTTATGACACAGACAGTGTTGACGGTCTCGTTGGCTTCATCCAAGTACCTGCTATCGTCGAATCCTTGCAGACCGGTGACTACTATCCTGCACTTGTAACCCTTGATTTGGACTCCTCCGGAGAACATTGGGGTACGTGCGTTATGACACCGACAGGGGTGATTGACCACGGCGTAACGGAAGAAACCGAATCAGAAAAAGCCTTCATGCAGAATCTTGTGCCGTACCGATACTGGTACACAGTAAATTGCGAGAGCGACATCCATGTGGATATGGCAGAGTGTCCCGAAGACATTTGGGATATCATCTCCTCCGCAACCGGACAGACGTTTGAGCAGAACGGAGGTATGAGCCTCTGAGTAATAATCAAATCAAATATTTGGACATGTTCGCCGGCATTGGTGGGTTCAGATCAGGACTCGCTAAGTTCGGCGATTTTTTTGTCCCCGTAGGTTTTTGCGAGATAGATCCATATGCTCGGAGAGCCTACGAAGCAATCTATGAAACGAAAGGAGAACTTTTCTTTGAAGATGCAAGACAGATCGATCCCGAAGAATTACCGGATATCGACCTTATTTGCGGCGGATTTCCTTGTCAAAGCTTTTCAATCGCTGGAAAACGAGGTGGATTTGAAGATGCCAGAGGAACTCTGTTCTTTGAGATCGCTCGGATTGCCCGAGTTAAAAGACCTAAGTATCTGCTCCTTG
>JBJDZG010000028.1:0-28962 GCA_051867875.1 Eubacteriales bacterium | reverse complement strand
GTTATCTTACCACATTCTTTCCCCTTTGTCAATACCCTTTTTTAAGTTTTTTCGATTTTTTTCGTTTTTTTCTCAAATTGCGAAGCCACCGTCAAATCCTATCACCTGTCCCGTCAAAAATCCGCTCTTTTCCGTTGCGATAAGATACACAAAATCCGCTATCTCATCTGCATTTGCCATTCTGCCCACGGGAGTTTCCCCGCAGAGCAGTGAAAGAGTGTCCGCGTCAAGCTCCGCATTCATTTCCGTATTTATGACGCCGGGCTCGATGCAGTTGACGCACACGCCCGAGAGTCCGAGCTCTTTGGCGAGTGCTTTCGTAAATCCCTCAACCGCCGCTTTCGACGCGGAATACGCGACCTCGCAAGAAGCACCGGTCTTACCCCACATAGAGCCGATATTGACTATTCTGCCAAAATGATTTGAAATCATATTTTTGGCAATCTCGCGCGTCACGAAAAACGTTCCGCCGAAATTTGTATTCATTATATCGTAATAGTCGCCGTCGGTTGTATCGGTAAAGAGCTTTATTTGGGAAATTCCCGCATTATTGATAAGAATATCGACGCTGCCCATATATTCAATCGCGCGCGCACACGCGCCTCTCGCCTCGTCGGGAGAAGATATATCCGCTTTTATCGCAAAAGCTCCGCTTTTACGCGAAAGCTCCCGTGCTTTTTCATCGCTCTTATTATATATGAAGGAAACCGAGTAGCCCTCTCGCGTAAATTTCTCCACGCAAGCGCGTCCTATTCCGCGGGTCCCGCCTGTTATCAGCACATTTTTCATCAAAACACCTGCCTTTAAGTATTGGATATAGTTTAGCACTTTTATTTTCATTTGTCAACAAAAAGGAGCGATATTTCGCTCCCTTCCGTTTATTTGTTATCGTACCAAGTGTTTCCGACGGTCAGTTCAACCGAGAGCGGAACGGGCAGCTTTATTGCATTCTCCATTTCTTCTCGCAAGATGAGCGACGCCCTGTCTATGCAGTTTTTATTCGCCTCAATAAGGAGTTCGTCGTGCACCTGTAAAATGAGCTTTGCATCAATTCCCTCGACTGCCAGACGCTTACTGATATTTATCATAGCAACCTTGATAATATCTGCCGCGCTTCCCTGAATGGGGCTGTTCATCGCAACTCGCTCGCCGAATTTTTTAAGCGTTTTGTTCTGTCCCGAAAGCTCGGGAATATATCTGCGTCTGCCGTAGAGAGTTGAAACGTAGCCGTTGGCATACCCCTCTTTAACTATGTCTTTGAGATATTTATCGACTGCGGGATAGCCCGCCTTATAGCTATCGATATATTCCTTCGCCTCTTTCATTGATATGTGAAGGTCGTCGGAAAGCGAAAATTCGCCGATACCGTAAACTATTCCGAAGTTTACAGCTTTGGCTCTCTTGCGAAGCTCGGGTGTTACCATCGACTCGGGAACACGGAACACTGTCGCCGCGGTTGAGGTATGAATATCAACGCCAGACAAGAAGGCGTTTATCATATTTTCGTCGCCCGATATTGCGGCTAAAAGCCGAAGTTCAATCTGCGAATAGTCGGCGTCCACGAGCACGTAGTCGGCACTCTTCGGAATGAAATAGTGTCGGAGCTCCCTGCCGAGAGCCGTTCTTATCGGAATATTCTGCAAATTCGGCTCGGCAGAGGAAATTCTGCCCGTCGCCGTACCCGTTTGCTTAAAGGTCGTATGAATCTTTCCGTCGTCGGTGAGCAATTTGATAAAGCCGTCAACGTAGGTGCTTTTCAGTTTAACGACCTGACGGTAATCAAGTATATCCTGAATTATCGGGTGGTACGCTCTGAGCTTTTCAAGCACCTCGGCACCTGTCGAGTATCCCGTTTTGGTCTTTTTCCCGTGCGGAAGCATCAGTGTTTCAAAAAGCACCTCACCGAGCTGCTTGGGTGAGTTGATATTAAATTCCCTGCCCGCGTAAGCGTAGATTCGCTCCGCGAGTTCGGCTATCGTTCCGTCAAGATTTTTTCCGTAGGCTGTAAGTCCCTCTCTGTCTATCGTAAAGCCTTCCGTTTCCATTTCAAAAAGGACGGTGGAAAGAGGCATTTCGATACCGTAAAAGAGATTTTCAAAATGAAGCTCCTCGATTTTTGCTTTGAGCACCTTATATATGTCGTAGATAATCGGCGCACGCTGAGTGCTCTCGTCAAGAACTGCGGAGAGATTTGCCATAGCAAGTCTTGAAAGGTCAAACGAGCCCTCGCCTGCGTTTAGCACATAGGCGGCGAGCATTATATCAAAGTAACAGTTTGTAAAACCTATATTTTTGAGGTCGTGATACGCGCTTTTACAGTCGTACATTACGAATTTGCGCTCGTTGTCGCAGAGAAATTCTTTTGCTTCCCCGACAGAGCTCTCAAATAGCCAATGCTCGCTCTCGCTGACTGCGTGCAAGCCATCGGGCTCAAAATCAAGCGCAAGCACAGTGTCTTTCGGAATGTTCAAAAGTTCGTCAAGAGTTGCGATTTGTATATTTTTCTCCGAAATCCCGCCCGACGGTTTGTCAAGGTCGGTTTCTCTCTCGGCGAAAAATCCGAGCTGTTCGCCCTCGGCTTTATTTGAGGTTTTGGACGAGTCCTCTGACTTTTTAAGCCCGAATTTTTTGATAAAGCTCGAAAGCTCAAGCTCTGCAAAGAGGTCGTATGCGTCAGCAGAAAATCCCTTGTAGTTCAAGCTTTCAAAATCATTCGGGAGCGGAACGTCAACGCATATCCGCGCGAGAGTTCTCGATAAAAAAGCGTTTTCCCTTGACGTTTCGAGCTTTTTGTTGACAGAGGGGCTTATTTTGTCGCTCGGCAGGCTCGCGTAGATACTGTCAAGGTCTCCGAAATCGCCGATGAGCTTGAGGGCGGTTTTTTCTCCTATGCCCGCAACACCGGGGATATTGTCGGACGAGTCGCCCATAAGCGCCTTTACGTCAACGAACTGCTCGGGCTCAACGCCGTATTTTTCGCGGAAAGCGTTTCTGTCAAATTTCACCGTGTCGTGATTCGTCGCAAGGAGCACCGTCGTCGTGTCGCTTATCAGTTGGAGCGAATCGCGGTCGCCCGTAAGGACGTACGCCTCAACTCCGCGCTCGCTCGCCTCTTTTGAGAGCGTTCCGAGAATGTCGTCAGCCTCGTAGCCCTTCATTTCAAGCACGGAAAAGCCCATGGCACAAAGCACCTTTTTTGCATAGGGAAACTGCACGGCGAGCTCTTCGGGCATGGCGTGTCTGCCCGCCTTGTACGCGTCATACAGCTCGTGGCGGAAGGTCGGCGATTTTAAGTCAAACGCAACCGCGGCGTAATCGGGAGAAATCTCCTCGACCTGCTTTTGCAGAATATTTATCATACCGAAAATGGCGTTCGTATAAAGTCCGTTTTTGTTTGAAAGCAGTCTTATGCCGTAAAAAGCCCTGTTCAATATGCTGTTTCCGTCAACTACAAGTAATTTTTTCATAAAATTCCCACTTTTCAAAAAGGGCAAATTTACATTTGCCCTTCCGTATTCTTATTTTTTGTTTTTCATATTCCATACTTTGAGTATGGCAGTCTGAGTTTTCGCATCCTCAACTTCGCCGCTCATTATCATATCAACTAGCGTGGAAAGCGGGATTTTGACTATCTCTATAAATTCGCCGTCGTCAAATTCTGTCTCCGTAAACGAAAGTCCCTCTGCAAGATACATCGAAATGCGCTCCGTACAGATAGCGGGCGATGGAATGATATCACCGATATGCGTAAGAGTTTCGCAGAGAGCACCCGTCTCCTCGCGGAGCTCGCGGAGCGCCGCTTCTCTTCTGTCCTCCCCCGCAAAATCGAGCTTACCCGCGGGAATTTCAAGAAAAACTCTGTGCAGAGCGTATCTGAACTGACGCACGCAAATAACCTCGTTATCTTTCGTGAGTGGTACGACGCAAACTGCACCGAGGTGCTTTGAATATTCCCTTTTGGACGTAACACCGTCAGGACGAATAATATCGTCGCAATAGACGTGGAGCACCTTGCCGTCAAAAACTAAATTCTCGGACTTGGTCTTTTCTTCAAAGTTCATATCGTTTCAACCTTAACTAGATTCGTGTTGCCGCTCTTGCCGTTAATTACGCCGCCCGTGATGATGATATGGTCGCCGCTCTTGAGGTTGAGAACCTTTTTAGCAGTCTTATACGCGCTGTAAAAGAGCACGTCGGTTGAGGGCACTGCCTCGCCGAGCACGGGAATAACGCCCCACGAAAGAGAGAGCTTACGCACACTCTTGGGGTCAACCGTAAGACCGATAATGTCAACGGGGGGACGGAAGCGGGATACCATTCGTGCAGTTGCACCCGAAAGAGAACAAACTACTATTCCCTTTGCGTTAAGGTCTATTGCCATGGCAACGGTGGAGTGAGAAATAGCGTCAATGGTATTTGCGATGCGGAACTCGCTTGAATAGAATCTCTTATTGTAATTGATGGAGTTTTCAGTTGTTTCGGCAATTTTAGCCATCGTCTGTACCGTGAGAACGGGATATTTACCCATAGCGGTCTCGCCCGAAAGCATAATTGCACTCGTTCCGTCGTAAACTGCGTTTGCAACGTCGCTTATTTCCGCACGGGTGGGACGTGGATTTGTAATCATCGATTCAAGCATCTCGGTTGCCGTGATAACGCGCTTACCGAGCATACGGCACTTTGTGATAAGGTGCTTCTGAATCTGGGGCAGCTCCTCGAAGGGTATCTCAACGCCCATGTCGCCTCTGCCTATCATTATGCCGTCGCACGCCTGACAAATCTCGTCGATATTGTCAACGCCGTGCTGGTTTTCTATTTTTGCAATAATTGAAATATTGTCATCGTGGTTTTCGTCAAGGAACTTTCTTACGTCGTAAACGTCCTCCTTGCAGGAAACGAAAGAGCAAGCAACGTAGTCAACGTCGTTTTCAATTCCGAAAAGGAGGTCCTTCTTGTCGGCCTCGGAAAGATATACCTGCTTTAACACTTTTCCGGGGAAGCTCATGCTCTTTCTGTCCGAAAGGTCTCCGCCCGCGGTTACGCGGCAGATTACGTCCTTTTCGGTGATTTCTTCAACTACGAAATGAACGAGTCCGTTGTT
The DNA here is from genome assembly GCA_051867875.1 of Eubacteriales bacterium. GTDB lineage: Bacteria > Bacillota > Clostridia > Oscillospirales > CAG-272 > RGIG4608. The sequence goes on along the minus strand of JBJDZG010000028.1, from coordinate 23,861 downwards.
TACGTATATCTTATTGCCCACCTCAAGGTCCTTTGTAAGTCCCTTGTAGCTTACGGAAACTCTGTGCTCATCGCCATCGACCTCGTCGATGGTAAAGGTGAATTTGTCGCCGTCGTTAAGGTGTATTTTTCCGTTCTTAAAGGTTCTGATTCTGTATTCAGGACCCTTTGTGTCAAGAAGAATGGCAACGGGAAGTCCGAGCTCCTCTCTGACCTTTTTGATTCTGTCAATGCGGACCTTGTGCTCCTCGTGAGTGCCGTGTGAAAAGTTAAGGCGCGCAACGTTCATACCCGCAAGCATCATTGAACGAAGCACTTCCTCGCTCTCAGACGCAGGACCTATCGTACATACGATTTTGGTTTTTCTCATAATTTTTCTCCTTATTACAGTAATGTAGTAAAAGTAAATATTATTCCTTATAAATTATAGCACAGATTTGTGAACATTACAAGATATTTTTGAAAAAATAACGAAAAGAAAAACGCAAAAAGCGCAAAAAAACAAGCCTGTGCTTAGATAAGCGTACGGCTTGGATAAGCGTGTGGTTTGGATAAGCGTGTGGTTTGGATAAAAAAATCGGCAAGCCGTGGCTTGCCGATTTCTGGTGCTCCATCGGAGAGTCGAACTCCGGACACCATGATTAAAAGTCATGTGCTCTACCTTCTGAGCTAATGGGGCATTTGTTCAATTCGTTACTTGTATATGATAACACAAAAGAAGTGTTTTGTCAACAATTAGTTTTCCCGAAAATATTACAAATTAGACATTATATTTCTGGTATTTTTTGTGCATTATTTCCTATTATCCCGTATAAAACGCCAAAATCCACCCAAACGGGTGGATTTCAGTTTGCTGACAAAGTCAGCACGGGGATATATCGATGATATATCCGTACCGTTTTCATAACTGAATTATTAAGATAACGCCATACTAATTCGATAAATATTCACTTGCGGTAGCACGGCTTTATCGGCGGTATAAAATCCACCCAAACGGGTGGATTTTTCGTTATACCATATTAATTTTAAGAGAGCCCATATTATTCTCGCCCTCAACAATAATCGTAGGACCGTCTGGGTCTCCGTGCTTACGGCAGTCAAATGAGCCCATATTGTTTTCAATATTCGTGCTCACGTGCCACTCGTGCGGAACATTTACCACGAGCGAGCCCATATTGTTCTCAACATGGAGCGCGCCGCCGCCCTTGTATGCTGACGTATTCTCAAATCTTACGGTGCAGGAGCCCATATTGTTCTCTATGTTCTTCGAGGTGAAATCGTTGCAGTCAATGTAATATGTTTTGCTCTTACCTACGTTCTTATCGTCGTCAGAGGAAAAAAAGCTGAAGCCCCATTTTCTCTTGGGAAGAAGAATTGCCATACCCATCGTGATAAGGAGCGATGCGAGAAGAAGTATCCAGTTGGACACGATATCCTCACCTGCTCTGCCGAGCATAAAAGCCACGTTTTTCTCAAACACCATAAAGAGCAGTGAAAGAGGAATAAAAATCCACACGATGTTTCCCTTGAAAAGCCTTGAAAGAAGGAAAGCCAGAATGGCAACGCCCGCGATTATCTGCCATGCGGTAATTCCTCCGACAGAGGCAAAAATCGGTGCTAAAACGCCCGTTGCGTCAAGAACAAGCAGGACGGCAAGCACTACGAGTCCAAGTCCCCAGAATAATTTACTCATTTTCATTGTGTTCTAAAACCTCATTTCTTCAATTTTTGTTTTCAAAATCTTATAATACGCCCGAGAAAAGTACGTTTTCTTGTCGGAATTTTTGAAAGCAACCTCGCCGTTTCCCGTAAGCTCTTTTTTTAACGAGCTTATCAGGTTAATGTTCACAACCGCGGATTTTGAAATTCTGACGAAATACGAGGGCATATTTTCCTCAAGCTCAAAGAGCTTGTAGGGAGCTGTATACATAGCACCTCTCGTGTGTGCGAAAACCTTTCCGTCGCAAGTTTCAAAGAAGAGTATCTCGCTTTTTTTGACGTAGTACTCCGTGTTGCCGTTCGAGAGCACTATCTCGCTCTGACTTTTGAGCGCGTTTTCTATTGCCGTTTCAAGTGCCGATATTTTTTCGCTTCTCTCTCGGCATCGGATTACTATTTCCTCTTGCGCGCTCTCGTCTATCTCAATTCTTATTTTCAAGCGGATACCCTCCTTTCTTCAATGTGATTGCATTATAGCATCCCGTTCTTTTTTTGTAAATAGGTTTTTGCCAAGCGGTAGATTTTTGACATTAAGTTGTATAAAAATGGGGTTAAAGTATTTTTTTGTCAATTAAAATCGACACTTTTTTCCGACGGAAAGTCAGTTCAGTCCCTTCATTGAAAGAGAAATCCTTTTCTTCTTTACGTCAACGGAAAGAACCTTTACTTTGACGTTATCTCCGAGAGATACGACCTCGCTCGGGTGCTTTACGTATTTGTCGGAGAGCTCGGAGATGTGAACGAGTCCGTCCTGATGAACACCGATATCGACGAAAACGCCGAAGTCGATGACGTTTCTGACCGTACCCGTGAGTATCATATCGGGCTTTAAGTCTTCCATTCCGAGAATGTCGTCGCGCAGAATCGGAGTCGGGAAGCTGTCGCGGATATCTCTGCCGGGCTTTTCAAGCTCGCCGATAATGTCCATGAGCGTGGGCTCGCCTACGCCTATCTCGTCCGCCAATTTTGCAAAGCCGTATTTCTGTGCTTTGATGCGGAGCATAGAGAGTTTGCCCGCCTTGACGTCGTCCTCGTCGAATTCGAACTTTTTGAGAAGCTTGAGCGCCGCCTCGTATGATTCGGGATGAACGCCCGTATTGTCGAGAATGAATTTTGAATCGGGCACACGCAAAAATCCCGCGCACTGCTCGTAAGCCTTTGCGCCTATTCTCGGTACTTTGAGAATTTCCGCTCTCGACTTAAACGCACCGTTCTCCTCGCGGTATTTTACTATATTTTTAGCACTCGTCGCATTGATTCCCGCAATGTACGAAAGAAGAGAATGAGACGCGGTGTTAACGTCAACGCCGACGCTGTTTACACAGTCCTCAACGACACCCGTAAGCGCCTCGTCAAGTCGCGCGGGCTTCATGTCGTGCTGATATTGACCGACACCGATGGACTTGGGGTCAATCTTGACAAGCTCTGCCAAGGGGTCCTGCAAGCGTCTTGCAATCGACACCGCAGAGCGCTGCATTACGTCAAAGTCGGGAAATTCGTCGCTCGCAAGCTTTGACGCGGAGTATACGGACGCGCCCGCCTCGCTGACGATGATATATTTCGTATTGCCCTCAATCTCTTTGAGAAGGTCGGCAATAAATATTTCGCTCTCCTTTGACGCCGTGCCGTTTCCTATGGCGATAACGTCAACCTTGTGAGCTCTTATCATGCTCTTGACGATACGCTTTGCCTCTTCAATTCTCTGGCGGGGCTTGGTGGGATAAATAACTCCCGTATCCACTACCTTTCCAAGGGGCGTAACTACTGCGAGCTTACAGCCGTTGACATAGCCGGGGTCGAAGCCGAGCACAGTCTTGCCTTTAAGCGGCGGCTGCATAAGAAGGTGCTTCAAATTGTCGGAGAAGAGCTTGATAGCACCCTCACAGGCGTTGTCAAACAGGTCGTTGAGTATTTCTCTCTCAACGCTGGGCGCAATAAGTCTGTCGTAGCCATCGAGTATGGACGACTCTACGTACTGCTTTGCGGGGCTTTCTCCATGAACGATAACGGCGTTGTATAAGTAATTGAGAATGATGTCCTTTTCGACGGACACGCTGACGGCGAGGAAATCCTCTTTTTCGCCCCTGTGAATGGCGAGCACGCGATGACCGGGAATTTTATTGATTCTCTCGTTGTAATCGTAATACTGAGCGTAAACGCTGTCCTCCTCGCCCGTTGCCTTGCTGACTACAAGACCGAATCGGTAAGTAAGCGAGCGAATGCCCTTGCGGTATTCGGCGTTGTCGGAAATGCTCTCTGCGATGATGTCACAAGCGCCCGCGTAAGCCTGCTCTGTACTCTCAACACCCTTTTCCGCATCGACAAATCCCTCCGCAAGCACGTCGAGCGAGGGTTCATACTGTGCTCTCTGCTCCAAAATAAGAAGTGCGAGGGGTTCAAGTCCCTTTTCCTTAGCCACCGATGCGCGAGTCTTTCTGTGAGGACGGAACGGACGGTAAATATCGTCGATTTCTGTGATGGTTACCGCATTCTTTATTGCCTCTTCAATCTCGGGAGTGAGTTTGTCCTGCGCGCGAATGAGCTCTGTTACTTCTTCTCTTCTCTTTTCGATATTGCGAAGATAGTTGAGTCTTTCCTCAAATTTACGGAGTATTTCGTCATCAAGCGAGCCCGTAACTTCCTTTCTGTATCGTGCGATAAAAGGTATCGTATTTCCCTCGTCTATGAGTGCGGTCGTCTTTTCGACCTGCTCGGCGGTGATACCGAGTTCCTTTGCAAGTGTTTCTGTAATATTCATCTGTGTTCCTCTAACTTTTCTATTTCTTTGTCCGAAAGATATCTCCACTCTCCGCGCGCAAGGTTTTTGTCGAGCGAGAGAGGTCCGAAGGTAACTCTTTCAAGGTAAGTTATTTTGTTGTTTACCGATTCGAGCATTCGTTTAATCTGATGGTATTTGCCCTCAACGAGCGTGATATAGCCCGATTTTCCGTCCTCAAAAAGCTCAATTTTCGACGGCTTCGTAACATAGCCGTCCTCAAGCGTCGCACCCGCTTCAAGATAGGCAATATCCGCTTCGCTTAGCCGAAATTTCGATTCAAAGCGGTACTTTTTTTCGACGTGGTGCTTGGGTGAGAGCAGTCTGTGGGCAAGCTCTCCGTCGTCGGTGAGAATTATGAGCCCCAGTGTATGCTTGTCAAGTCTTCCGCACGGGAAAAGCCCGAGCCTCTGAAGCTCCTCGGGCAAAAGGTCAACGACCGTTCTGTCCTTTCCGTCCTCGGTGGCACTGACCACTCCGTCGGGCTTGTTCATAAGAATATACGTGTATTTTCTGTACTCAACGAGCCTTCCGCAGACGGTTATTTTATCCGTTTCGGGACTTATGTGCATATCCGCTTTTTTCACTGGCGCACCGTTGACGAGTATCTGTCCCCCGCGTGCGAGCTTTGCGCTCTCGGTGCGGGTAGCTATACCCATATTGCTTAAAAATTTGTCCACTCTCATATCTCACCTCAACTGAGCTCTCCGCAGAGATTTTTCTCCATCAGACGCTTTATCTCAGTCTTTGAGAGTCCCATACTGAAAAGATGATAGAGCTTTGCAACAGCCGCCTCGGTAGTCATATCCTTACCGCTGACAGCACCCGCTCTTTTAAGCGAAATGCTCGTTTCGTACGTGCCGAGCGTAACCGTACCCGCAGGGCACTGCGAGCAGACCGTGATAACGGAGCCGGCGGCAAACGCCCTCTTGATTATCGGCAAAAGCTCGCCGCCACCGCCGGGAATGTTTCCGGCTCCGAAGGTTTCGAGCACGATACCCGAGAGCTTATCGGTCATTATTTCCTCGAAAAGTCCGAACTGTATGCCGGGGAAAACCTTGATAACTCCTATCGGCACCTCGGAGAACGGATTGAAGGAAAGCTCCGTATCCCTGTGTCGGAGAAGCGCGGAATGGTTGTATTTGATTGAAATTCCCACGTCGGCAAGGTGGGGATAATTCGGCGAATCAAACGCCACGAGTCCGTCGGCGCTCATCTTCATCGCGCGGTTTCCGCGCAACAGCTTGCCCGAAAAGTAGAGCGCAACCTCTTTGACAGTTCCCTCACTTGCAATAAGTATGCTCGTAATGAGGTTGTCGCGTCCGTCGCTTCTTGTCTCAGAGAGCGGTATCTGTGAGCCCGTAAGTATTACGGGCTTGCCAAGCCCCGACAGAATGAACGACAGAGCCGACGCGGTGTAAGCCATGGTATCCGTGCCGTGAAGCACGACGAAGCCGTCGTAATCGGCGTAATTGTCGTATATCACGCGCGCAATTCCGTTCCACTCGCGCACTGTCATATTTGACGAATCGAGAAGCGGCGACATCTCGTGAAGCTCCCAATGCGGAAAATCCTCACGCAGAAGGTCGGGAATCGAGCAAAGCTCGCCCGCAAGGAAATCGGGAGCAGGAGTATATCCCTCTTCCGTGCGCTTCATTCCTATCGTTCCGCCCGTGTAGATTATTAAAACATTTTTGTTCTTTGAGTTCATTTTTTGTCCTTTGTTTTAACACTTATTTTCATAATTGACCGCAGTGCCGTCGGCAGAAATCGCGTCAGACAAAGTGTCACGCGATTTATACAATCAGCATAGCGTCGCCGAAAGAAAAAAATCTGTATTTCTCTTCTACCGCGATTTTGTACGCCTCCATCATCTTCTCCTTGTCGTAAAATGCGGAAACGAGCATAAGCAGTGTGCTCTCGGGGAGATGGAAATTCGTGATGAGCGCGTCAACTGCCTTGAATGTGTATCCGGGATAGATGAAAATTCCCGTATCCCCCTCGCACGCAGGAATAAATCCGTCGTCGTGCGCCACGCTTTCGATAGTTCTGCACGAGGTCGTACCGACGCAGATAAGTCTGCCGCCCTTTGCCTTGCGCTCGTTGATAATGTCTGCGCTCTCCTTTGAAACGGAGAAATGCTCGGTGTGCATTACGTGCTCGTCAATTCTGTCCGCCTTGACGGGGCGGAAAGTGCCGAGTCCCACGTGAAGCATTATGGGCACTATCTCAACGCCCATATCCCTTATTTTCTGCATAAGCTCGGGGGTGAAATGAAGTCCCGCCGTCGGTGCTGCCGCAGAGCCCTCCTCGCGCGCGTATACCGTCTGGTAACGGCTGTTGTCCGTCAGCTTTTCCGTAATGTACGGTGGCAGAGGCATAAGCCCGATGATATGCAAAATTTCATAAATATTTGTGTATTTTTCTCTGTCGTAATCGAATTTAATCAAGCGGTTACCTTCTTCGATAATATCGACTATCTCACCGCACAGCGCCCCCTCGCCGAAAACAAGGCGCGAGCCGATTTTGGCTCTCTTGCCGGGTTTTACCAAGGTTTCCCAGACGTCAAGGCCGTGGCTTTTCAGCAAAAGCAACTCTATTTTCGCGTCCTCCCTGCCCTCGACATGTCCGTAAAGGCGCGCGGGGATTACCTTGGAATCGTTTATCACGAGCGTGTCGCCCTCGTGAAGATAGTCGCAAATATCAAAAAAGTGCCTGTGCTCTATTTTGCCCGACCGCCTGTCGATTACCATAAGGCGCGAGCTGTCCCTTTTTTCGAGAGGATGCTGGGCTATCTGCTCCCCGGGCAAATCGTAGTAAAAATCCGACGTCAAAAGGTCGGTATGTACCTTTTCATTTACAATAGTGTTTTTCATTTTCCGTCCTGTCTGTAAACAAATTTATGTATTTCGTCATAAAATGACAATATAGGTATCGCCGATTCAAACAAATCGACAGAAAAAATTCCTCCTTATATATTATAAACCATCAGGACGCAAATTTCAACTCTATTTTTGATTTTTCAGAGGTAAATATTTATGAAAAAGGTACTTGGCAGGGTGTTTTCGGGAGTGGCAACAGCGCTCGTTACACCTTTTGACGGTGGAAAGACAGATTATAAGAATTTTGAGAGGCTTATAGAGTACCAGATAGCGCACAGAATAGACGCCCTGCTCTTCCTCGGCACAACGGGCGAGAGCGCGACGCTTGATGAAAAAGAAAAACACGAAATCATTGATTTTGCTGTAAAAACAGTCGGCGGAAGAGTGCCCGTCATCGTCGGCACGGGAAGCAACTGCACCGAGAGCGCGGTGCGCCTGTCTTGCTACGCGTGCGAGGCGGGCGCGGACGCCTTGCTCGTGGTAACGCCGTACTACAATAAGGCAAGTCCCACGGGACTTATCGGGCACTACACGAAAATAGCGGACAGCGTTGAAACACCGCTCATAATATACAACGTCCCCTCGCGCACGGGGGTAAACATTCCGCTTGAAGTGTACGGCGAGCTTGCCGAGCACGAAAGAATTGTCGGAGTGAAAGAGGCGAGCGGAAACGTATCCTATATGACGAGACTCATCGAACAGTGCGGAAATCGGCTCGATATATATTCGGGCAACGACGACCTTATCATTCCTACGCTTGCACTCGGCGGTAGGGGCGTTATCTCGGTAATTTCAAACCTTCTTCCGAGCGAAACCGGCGACATCTGCCGAGCGTTTTTCAGGGGAAACACGGAGCGTGCGCTGTCGCTTCAGATGAAATATCTTCCGCTTATCAGGGCAGTATTCGACGAGGTAAACCCCATTCCGATAAAAGCACTCCTTTCACGCCACGGACTCTGCAAAGAGGAATACCGCCTTCCGCTCTGTCCGCTTGACGCGGAAAAGAAAAAAAGGCTCTTTGCCGTAGAGGACCGCTTAATTTGCAACCTGAAATAGCATCACAATAAAAAACTCGCCCTTTGGCGAGTTTTTTTATTCAAAGCGAATATTCAAATCAAAGCGAGTTCCTTTGAGATACAATATCTGATAAAATCGAAGTTTTCGGGTGTATTTTCAAGGTCGCCGCGCTCAAAGAGGAGCGTCGCCTCAAAAACGATGGCGCGGATAACGAAGCTCTTACGGCGTGCCTCTCTTGTGCTCACGTTGTTTATTTTCATATAGTGTTCAAGCTCAAGCTCGATAAAATTCCGCGCGCTTTCAATATCGTTATAGCTCTCGTCATCGACCTCAAAGCTGTCAAGCATTATAATCGAGCGGTAATTGGGATTGCCGACGAGAAATTTTATGTAGAAAACGCATAGCTCGATAAGGAGCTGCTTTTCGTCATTCCGGTAGAGCTTGCATATCTCACCCTTGAGAAGCGACCACTGATATTTGATATACTGAATTATTTCAAGGACGAAGCCCTCTTTGTTCTTAAAATAGTTATAGGGAGTCGCGCAAGAAACGTTGCACGCAACCGCAACCTGACGCAGAGAAAAGCCCGCGACACCGCAGTTTCCTATCTCGTCGATGCCCGCAAGGATAAGTCTTTCTTTTATTGTCTTTCTGGCAAATTTGTTGTCCATTGTACTCACCGCCTAAATTTTATCGACTCTATTATATACAACTTTTCATAAATTGTCAATGATAATTTTTGAATAATCTTGAAAATATCTATTGACTTTTTTGCACAAAGATAGTAGAATGTAGAAAAGTTATCATTGATAATTATGCAAACTACACAAACGGAGAAATTTTATGGACTCACTCGCAAAGACGCGCGAAAGCATTAATAAGATTGACCTTGCCATGACAAGGCTTTTTTGCGAGCGCCTTGATACGGTAAAAGACGTTGCAGCCTACAAGGCGGAGCACTCGCTCCCCATATTTGACGCAGAGCGCGAAGCCGAGGTAATAGAGAAAAATTCTTCTCTTATCGAGGACGAAAAAATTCGCACACACTATATTGAGTTTTTAAGAAAAGTTATGGAGATATCCCGCTTGTATCAGGCAGAGCTTTACCCCGCCTTAATGAGCGGTATTATTTATGATTACGGAAACGTCAAAAAAATTCCCGTGACGCTCGCGGGCTCTTCTTACGATATCGTTTTGGGCAAGGGAGTTTTGTGTGATGCTGACAAGTATTTCAATCTCTCCCGCCGTGTGCTGATTCTGACCGACAGCGGTGTTCCCGAAGAATACGCAAAGGCGGTTGCGGAAAAATGCAAAGAGCCCTACGTATACACGATAGAAGCGGGCGAGGCGAGCAAAAATCTCGCAAATTACGAAAAGATACTCTCCTTCATGGCGCAGAAGCGGTTTGACCGCTCCGACTGCGTCGTAGCGGTCGGCGGCGGAGTCGTCGGCGACCTCGCGGGCTTCGTTGCGTCCTCGTATATGAGGGGCGTGGATTTTTACAATATCCCCACTACTCTGCTCTCGCAGGTGGATTCGTCGATAGGCGGAAAGGTGGCTGTCAACCTTGACGGCTACAAGAACACCGTCGGCGCGTTCTACCAGCCGAGGTGCGTGATAATTGACCCCGAGCTTCTTCTGACACTCGATATCCGCCATATCCGAGCAGGTCTTGCGGAGTCGCTCAAAATGGCGCTCACGCACGACGCAGAGCTTTTCTCCATGTTTGAAAGCGGCGAATACCTGAACGATATCAGCGCGGTTATCGAACGCTCCCTCCTTATTAAAAGAGGAGTGGTCGAGCGCGACGTGCGCGAGAGCGGCGAGCGAAAAAAGCTCAATTTCGGACACACGGTAGGGCACGCCATTGAGAGTGCAAGCGGTCTGCTCCACGGCGAATGCGTAGCCCTCGGAATGATTCCGATGTGCTCGAAGAGCGTAAGAGAAAGACTTATCCCCGTTCTCAGGGATATAGGTCTTTACACGCGCGTAAATATCGACCCTGACACGCTTTACTCTTTTATACTGCACGACAAAAAAGCGCACGGCAACAGCATTACAATTATCTACGTTAACGAGATAGGCAAGGGCGAGCTTTGCGAAATACCTATCGAAAATATAAAGGACGTTATCGTCCCCGAGCTTTATGGAGGCAATCAATGAAAAATACTTTCGGCAACGCCTTGAAGATTACACTTTTCGGCGAGAGCCACGGAGATGCCATAGGCGCCGTTATTGACGGGCTTACACCGGGCATCGAAATTGACTATGGATTTATAGATTCCCAGCTCGCACGCCGCCGCTCAAAGGCAACGGTCTGCACACAGCGAGTTGAAAAGGACGATTACAGAATAATCAGCGGAATTTTTGAAGGGCACACGACGGGCACTCCCCTGTGCATCGTGATACCCAACAGAGATACAAATTCTTCGGACTATCAGCTCTTCGGCTCGATAGCGCGTCCGGGGCACGCGGACTACACCGCGCAGTGCAAATATCACGGATATCAGGATTTCCGCGGCGGCGGACATTTTTCGGGCAGAGTTACCGTCGCGCTCGTTGCGGCGGGTGCGATAATTCAGTCCGCGCTCGAGAGTAAAGGAATATACGTCGGCACGCATATTCAGCGTTGTGCCGATGTACACGACAGAGATTTCGCGGATTTCAGAAAGGACATTAAATATCTTCACTCCATTCCCTTCTCCATTCTCGACAAAGAATCCGAGGAAAGAATGATGCAGAAAATGACCCAAGTCAAAAAGCTCGGCGACAGCGTCGGCGGAGTAATTGAAAGTGCCGTGTGGGGACTTCCCGCGGGCGTTGGCGAGCCTTGGTTCGACTCGCTTGAAAGTATGCTCTCGCACGCTATGTTCTCCATTCCCGCAATCAAGGGCGTTGAGTTTGGCGTGGGCTTTGGCTGTGCCGACATGACGGGCTCACAGATGAACGATGAATTTTACGTTGATGACGGAAAGATACTTACGAAAACGAACAACAACGGCGGTATTAACGGCGGTATAAGCAACGGTATGCCCGTAGTCTTCCGCTGTGCAGTTAAGCCCACCTCGTCCATTCCGAGAAAGCAAAAGACCGTCAATTTCATCGAAGGAACGGAAGCCGAGGTCGAAGTTCACGGCAGACACGATTCCGCAATTATCCCCCGCGTTTGTGTGGTGGCTGAAACCATGTCCGCAATAGTCATAGCGGATGCGCTCATCGGCAGATACGGAACGGACTATTTTTTGAATTAAATCAACTAAGCACAAAGTAAAAAATTGAGAAAGGAGGATTCCTCTGTGAAATACGGACTTGTCGGCGAGCATCTGTCGCACAGCTTTTCAAAAGAAATACACGAAAGCCTTGCACCCTATACCTACGAATTATGCGAGATAGAGCGGGAGAGGCTCAGACAGTTTTTCCGTCAGCGCGGGTTTTGCGCCGTCAACGTTACCATTCCGTATAAAGCCGAGGTCATTCCCTATCTTGATTATGTTTCTGAAACGGCACAAAAGCTGAACGCCGTAAATACGGTTGTAAACAGAAACGGCAAGCTTTACGGTTACAATACCGATTATTACGGTATGCGCGACCTCATTTTGCGCTCGGGAGCAGATATCTCGGGCAAAAAGGTGCTCGTTCTCGGCACGGGCGGAACTTCAAGAACCTCCGCGCTCGTCGCAAAAGATTTGGGAGCGCGCGAGATTTTGCTCGTTTCAAGAGAGCAAAAATCGGGTGCCGTAACCTATGACGAGGTGTACGCACTCCACGCAGACGCGCAGATAATAATTAATGCTACTCCCGTCGGTATGTATCCGAACTGCTTTTCTTCACCCATTGATATCGGCTGTTTCGACGCTCTTGAAGCGGTGTTTGACGCAGTTTATAATCCTCTGCGCACTCCCCTTGTGCTCGGTGCGAAGGAGCGCGGGCTCATAGCCGATGGCGGGCTTTATATGCTCGTATCTCAGGCAGTCTATGCGGCAGAGTATTTTCTCGACTGCCGGATAGAAAAATCAAAATCCGAAGAAATTTATAAAAAGATACTCAAAGAAAAAGAAAATATAGTGCTCATAGGTATGCCCGCTTCGGGCAAGACCACGGTTGGGAATATAGTAGCGGGCGAGCTCGGAAGAGAGTTTTTTGACATCGACTCCGAAATAGAAAAAAAGCTCGGAATGACTATCGCGCAGTATTTTGAGAATCACAGCGAGGGGGATTTCCGCGATATTGAAAGCGAGATAACGAAAGAAGTCTCAAAGCACAACGGCGCAGTCATAGCCACGGGGGGCGGTTGCGTGCTCCGCGGGGAAAATATCAGGGCTCTGCGCCAAAACGGCAGGATTTATATGCTCGACAGAAGTCCCGATTTGCTCGCACCCGACTTCAGCCGTCCGCTTGCACGCTCGGACGAGGCAATAAAGGAACTTTACTGCCAAAGATACGGCGTATACACGTCCGAGTGCGACGTAAAAATCAATTCAAACGTTCCCTCGCAGGACGTTGCCGCTCTTATAAGAGAGGAGTTTTCAAAATGAAGATTTCAGTCATAAACGGTCCTAATCTCAATATGCTCGGCATACGCGAGCCACAACATTACGGGAAAGAGAGCTATGAGGACCTTAAAAAAAAGATATTTGACTACTGCAAAGATAAGTGCGAGGTCGATATTAAGCAATCGAATCACGAGGGCGACCTCGTCGATTTCATTCAGGGTGCTTATTTTGACGGCTCCGACGGAATAATTATAAATCCGGGCGCATACACGCACACGAGTATTGCACTGCTCGACGCGGTAAAGGCAGTAATGCTTCCTACTGTTGAGGTTCATATCTCCGATGTGAGCGCGCGCGAGGATTACAGACGGATAAGCTATATAAGAGAGGCGTGCATCGGTACCGTTTCGGGCGAAGGCACGGACGGATATCTCCACGCCGTAGACATACTGCTTGAAAGCATCAAGGAGGACAGAAAATGAACGTTACGATAAATAGAGGCAAAGCCAAGGGCACGATAGTCGCGCCACCCTCAAAGAGCGTCGCTCACAGAATGCTCATCTGCGGAGGACTTGCAAATGCAAAGAGTACCATTACGGGCATTAACAATTCCGAGGACGTACAGGCAACGCTCGACTGCCTTGCCGCGATAGGAGTTCAGTATAATCACACTGGCGACGTGCTTGAAATTACGGGACGCGAGGTAAAGAAAAACAAGCAAATTCAGGAATTTTACTGCCGCGAAAGCGGAAGTACGCTCCGTTTCTTTATACCCCTTGCGCTTCTCACGGGTAAAAAGAGCATTTTCTACGGCACACTGACACTTCTCTCCCGTCCCCTCTCCGTTTATCAGAGCATCTGTAAGGAGCAGGACTTAATGTTCGTTAAGGAAAAGGACAGAATAATTCTTGAAGGACCCTTGCGCGCGGGAAATTTCAAGGTTCAGGGCAATATTTCAAGCCAGTTTATCAGCGGTTTGCTCTTTGCTCTTCCCGTCCTCAAAAAGGACAGCCAGATTTCGATAACCCAGCCCATTGAGAGCCACTCGTACATAGACCTTACGCTGAACGTAATGAAGAAATTCGGTATGAAGATAGAGTGGAAAAACGAGCGCACGCTCTACATTCCCGGCGGTCAGAAGTACAGCCCCGTAGTTGATTCCGTTGAGGGCGACTACTCGAATGCGGCATTCTTCTCTGCACTCAATCTGCTCGGCGGCGACGTCAAAATCAAAGGTCTTGACGAAAATTCCGTTCAGGGCGACAGAATATATTCAAAATATTTTGAAATGATTAAGAAGGGCACTCCCTCAATTAATATTTCCGACTGTCCCGACCTCGGTCCCATTCTCTTTGCGCTCGCTGCGGCGAATAACGGCGGTATCTTTACGGGTACTCGTCGCCTGCAAATGAAGGAGAGCGCGAGAGCCGAAGCTATGGCAGAGGAGCTCCGCAAATTCGGAGTTTCCGTAACCGTAAACGAAGACGACGTCGTGGTATTCCCCAAGGAATTTCACAAGCCCCGCGAGGTATTAAACGGTCACGGCGACCACAGAGTCGTTATGGCACTCTCCACTCTTGCCACCGTGTTCGGCGGTGAAATAGAGGGTGCTGAAGCCGTCAACAAGAGCTTCCCCGATTATTTTGAGAAGCTCCGTAGTGTCGGCATTGAAGTTATTAAGCATTAAGAGGTAAAAAGAATGATTTTCAAAAGAAAGCTTCCTATTCCCCAAGAGGTCAAGGCAGAATTTCCCCTTTCCGAAGAGCTTGCGAAAAAAAAGGCTCAGAACGACGCGGAGATTAAAAAAATCCTCTCGGGCGAGAGCGATAAATTTCTGCTCGTGATAGGTCCGTGCTCCGCAGACCGTGAGGACGCGGTAATGGAGTACGTCCACAGGCTCAAAAAGCTCAGCGAGCAGGTCGAGGACAAGCTTCTCATCGTACCGCGTGTTTATACGGGAAAGCCGAGAACTACGGGCGAGGGCTACAAAGGTCTTGTTCATCAGCCCAACCCCGCAGAGCCGCCGGATATGTATAAGGGACTCGTTTCAATTCGTAAAATCCACATGCGTGTGCTTGAAGAAACGGGCTTTTCGACGGCGGACGAGATGCTCTATCCCGAAAATCACCGCTATCTTTCCGACCTTCTCTCCTATATTGCCGTAGGCGCGCGAAGCGTTGAAAATCAACAGCACCGCCTCACCGCGTCGGGCATGGACGTTGCCGTCGGTATGAAAAATCCCACCTCGGGCGATATATCCGTCATGATGAACGCAATCAAGGCAGGTCAGTCCTCGCACATGTTCATCTATCGAGGCTGGGAGGTTGAAAGCGAGGGAAATCCATACACGCACGCAATACTGCGCGGATACGTCAACAAAAACGGCGATTCCATTCCGAACTATCACTACGAGGACCTCGCGCATCTCTACGACACTTATATGAAAATGGGACTCCAAAATCCCGCCGTCGTCGTCGATACCAACCATTCAAACTCCGATAAGCACTACAAGGAGCAGGTGCGAATTGCAAAAGAGGTGCTCCACTCGCGCCGTCATTCCGCAAATATCAACGGTCTTGTCAAGGGACTTATGATAGAGAGCTATCTCGAGGACGGGGCGCAGAAAATTGACGGGGGCGTGTTCGGCAAGTCAATTACCGACCCTTGCATAGGCTGGAACAGAACCGAAAAGCTCATACTTGACATCGCGGATATAATTTAATACAAAAAAGCACAGGCAGGATTTTGATATCACTTCCAGAAGGGTCTAACTTTTGGGGTGTATATCATTTTTCCCGCTTGTGCTTTTTCGCACTTTTTATTTATCCAATTCATCAAGAGTGTCCAAATGTGGACTTTACGCTCTTAGTTGTAGGAGGAAGAAAGAAGCTTTTCTTCTTTCTTGACCTCATTATACCACACAAAAATGAAAAAATCAATCAATTTGAAAAAGTTCATAAAATAGTCGCAAAAAGTTCATTTTTTATCAATGATGGTGGTGATGATGCCCGTGACTGTGTCCGTGGCTATCTCCGTCCTCGTTAAACTCGACGTGGCAATGCTCCTCAAGACACTCCTCGCCCTCGCTTTCAAATTCGAGAGTAGCGTGACCTATTCCGTGCTCGCGCAGCTCCTCGCGGATTTTCTGTTTGAGCTCGCGGCAGTCGCCGTCGGCAACTACGTGCATCGTCGCGTAATTGCTCTGTCCGTCCATGCTCCATACGTGAACGTGGTGCACACCCTTGACGCCGTCAATGGCGCAGATGTGCTCCTCGATTTCCCCGATTTCAATTCCGTGCGGGATTTTGGCAAGAAAGAGGTCGAGCACCTCACGCAGATTTTTGAGCGAGCCGACGAGAATAAATATCGCAACCCCTATGGACATCAAGGGGTCTATTACCGAAATGTCGGTAAATTTCATCAGCACTGCGCCGATGAGGATTACAACCCAACCGAGCACGTCCTCGAGCATATGTAAATTTACCGCCCTTTGGTTGAGCGAATCTCCGCCGCTCGTAAAATACGCCGCAAGAAAATTGACGACGGCGCCGATGAGCGCAAAAATTATCATTCCGTTGTAATTTATCTCAACGGGGTTGAAAATTCTGAGCACGGCGTTGTAGATGACCGCTACTGAGCCGACAAGCAAAATGAACGTGGTGATGACGCTTCCCATAACGGAAAAGCGGGCGTAGCCGTACGTATAGGTATTGTCGGGCTGTTTTTTGCTCTTCCTTTCAAGGAAATACGAAATTCCTATGCTCGTCGCGTCGCCGAGGTCGTGCACCGCGTCGGACATAATGGCAACGCTCGCGGTAATTGCTCCGCCGATAAATTCAAATATCGAAAAAGCAAGGTTCAATATGAATGCAATAAGTATTTTTCTTTCGATTTTCATATATTTTTCTCTCCGTGTCTGTGGTTGATATGCTCAAGGCTGACCTTGAAAATTTCGCTGACGTGAGCGTCGTCGAGCGAATAATAAACTTCTTTTCCTTCCCTTCTGCACTTGACGACGCCGCACGAGCGGAGCTTGGAAAGCTGATGGGAAATGGAGGATTTACTCATGGAAAGCACGTTGGCAAGGTCGCAAACGCACATCTCGCCCGCACTAAGAGCAAAGAGGAGCTTGCAACGGGTACCGTCGCCGATTATTTTATAAAATCCTGCGACGTCGGAAATAAGCCCGTCGGGAGGCAAATTTTTAAGCGCCGCGTCAACGTGCTCGGCGTGAACTATGTTGCAGTCGCATATATATTCGTTTTTTGGCATAGCGTTTTCCTTTCAAAATCGAATTACAGTTGAACGTATATTCAACTGTATATATTATAATTGAATGAGTATTCAACTGTCAAGGGGTTTTTTCAAATTTTTCAAAAAATCCGAGATTTTTTTTGTAATTTTTTATTTCTCTACGGCTTGCTTTCATCTAAAAAACCAAGCTCTTTGCTTTTTGACTTCTTTTTGCGCCTTCCGTCTCATATAATTCTAAAAAACGGGAGAGTGAAAAATGTCAAAGCTGAAAAAATATCTTGCCAACGGCGCGCTGATGACGGCGGTAACGCTGGCTCTGCGCGGTCTTGCAGTTACGTTCAACGCATATATATCAAAGAAAATCGGAGCGGAAGCTCTCGGACTTTACACGCTTCTCGGGAGCGTGTACTCCTTTGCGCTGACCTTGGCGCTCTCGGGAATAAATCTGACGACGACAAGACTCGTATCGGACGCGCTCGGCGAGGGAAGCCCCAAAAAAGTGCGTATATCAATGAAAAAATGCGTCTGCTATTCCCTTTTCTTCGGCACACTCTCGTCGGTATTACTGCTCACCTTGGCAGAACCGCTCGCACTTCACGCGCTCAAAGATGCAAGGGTTATAAAATCACTCCGTCTCTGCTCCGCAACGCTTCCGCTCATAGCGCTGACCTCCTGCTTTAACGGATATTTTACCGCAGTCCGCAGAGTTTACAAAAACGCGACGGTACAAATTTTTGAGCAGACGGCGAGGATTTTTCTCTGTGCTATACTGCTTGATTTCTTCTTCGGCCGCGATATGGAATCCTGCTGTGTCGCTCTCGTGCTCGGCGGAGCGCTTTCGGAGATGCTTTCGTTTTCGCTCTCGCTTTTAATGTTCGTTTTTGACAGGGAGAAAAAAGAAAAGAAAGAAAAAGAGGATTTCCCCGAGCGAAAAATCACAAAAAAGATGCTCTCAATAGCTCTGCCCCTCGCTTTTTCAACCTATTTTCGCTCCGCATTACTATCAATAGAGCACATTTTAATTCCCATAGGACTTGAAAAAAGCGGCGCTGACCGCTCGGGCGCGCTCGCATCGTACGGCACTCTGCAAAGCATGGTAATGCCCCTCGTGCTCTTCCCGTCCGCACTCATTCAGTCTTTTGCGGGACTTCTCATTCCCGAACTCGCCCAGTTGAAAATTCAAAACAACAAAACCGAGATAAAGTACATCGCCACACGGGTGTGCCATCTCGCGCTCGTGTTTGCAACGGGAGTTTCGGGCGTAATGATAGCATTTGCAAGCGAGCTCGGCGAGAGCATTTACGGAAGCACCGAGGCGGGTATATATATAGCACTTATCGCCCATATCATTCCTATAATGTACCTTGACACGACGGTTGACTCAATGCTCAAAGGGCTCGGCGAACAGCTTTACACGATGATAATTAACATCATAGATACGCTCTGCTCGCTCGTAATGGTGTGGATTCTCATTCCGCAGATGGGCATTTACGGCTACATAACACTCATAATCATCAGCGAAATATTTAACGCGAGTATGAGCATCTATAAGCTCGTCAGGGTAACAAAAATGCGTTTTCGGGTTGGTAAATGGTTCTTTTTGCCCGTCCTCTCCATTATAATAAGCACCGCCGTCGGCAAAAATCTTTCAAGTCTAATCGGAATAGGTCTTGTCGGTGCAGTCCTGCTAACCGTCGTTATTTATTTCGCACTCATACGGCTCACGAACTGCATAAACGAAGAAGAAACGGAATGGATAAAGAGCTTTTTCAAAAAATAAAGAGCCCGCTTTTGCGAGCTCTTTTTCACTTATTTTAAGTTAAACGACGAATTCAAAGCGTCCTTCATTTTCTCAAAAGTTTTGGGGCGAAGCATTTTGATAATGAATGAAGCCGTCGCAACTGCAAGCGTAACGAGCACTATACCCGTAAGCCCGCCGAGGAAGTTGATAGTCACGTCAACTGCGTTACCCGAGCGTCCCTCGGTGTAATACTGAATAATCTCCGTCACTACGGAAACCGAAAATACTGTCACCGGTGCCAAAGCATACGCAAGCCAATGCTTCTTGAATCGAATGAAATAGAATGTCACGTATCCCACTCCGAGAAAAGCAAAAAGGCTGAAATGACCGATAATTTTTCTTATAAACTGACTGAAATCGCCCCACGGCATTATACGCACCGTTATTTCGTCATAGAGCCCCTCAAATTCCTCGCTCTCGGCTCTGAGCACGACCTTGCCGAGCCTGTCCTTGGCTTTAAGAACTCCGTCCTTAATTTCCGCGAGCTCTCTGCCCTCGACGATACTCCATTTCACGCCCCCGTCACCGACAACTTTTTTATCAAAATTACAGCCATATTTAACGGAGCTGAACATCGCAACGGTTTCTTTGCCCGCTATCGTCATGCTCTCGGGAAATTCGCCCTCAAATATGACTTTCAGTTTGACGCTGAGGTTTTCATCGTAGAGCGAAATGAGATTCAGTCTGCACACGCCCAAGGTCGCGTTGCGCTTGAGGGTAATTCTTGTTTCAATGTCCGCAACTCCCCGACTGTCTTTATCTGCGTATTCAAAACGGCATTCCGTCAGGTTTCCGCTCTCGGCTTCAATGCCCTGAATTTCTATGCGATTGTCGCTTTGAGGCACTATTATCACGTATTCGTCGTTTTCCGCGTCGTAAACTCCGACACTCGGCTTTATCGCACCGCTCGGCTTATAAATGTGCTCGGGGTCCTCGATTACACATAATGAAACGGTCTTTGACAGCGGTGTTGCGCCGTCACCGTCGCCGTAGAAAAATTTGTTTCCCTCTGCCTTCTTGAATGTCATCTCAAGCTCGCCCGAGCATTCCTTAAAAAAGGTTATGTATCTTTGAATACTGTCAAACAGATAGAGGTTCTCGGAATCCTCTCCGTTAAGCAAAACGTCAAAAGGAAGTCCAATAACGTAGAGCTTTTTGTCCTCAAGATTATATTTTTCAAGGTACTCGTCCTTTATTGTAAGATAGGTCCTGATTTCATATCTTTTTCCGACGTTCAGTTCCTCGGCAGAAACGGGTTCATTATCCAAGTACCAGTCAACGCCTATGCTTTCCACAGCCTCGTCATTCGGTGCTATGCCGCGGACGCATATCTCCACCTCGTCGGATACCGACGAATCATAAACGCTCGTTGCAGTTACCTTTATCGTTGCGTAATCCGCTCCGCTGTACGAAAAATAACCGTCCTCGTCAACACTGCATCCCTCGTGTGAAAAGCTGTATACGCAATCCTTGCTCGCATTTGAGGGAATGGTGGATATACGGAGCTTTACCTTTTCGTTCGTGAAGTAATATGTCTTTGACATTTTTTTCTCGTCAAATTGTATCTTTTGAGGTTTAACGGTTTCGTCAACATTAAAGATATTTTTGACGATATTTTTGACAAACTCGGACTGTTTCGCACTCTCTGTGCCCGTCAACGAACTTGAATAAATCAAAAACGCCGTGAGGATAAGACTGCACACGAGTGCAGTTATGGCAAGAAATTTTATTCTTTTTGAGTAATCGGTTCTTTTGCTTTTTTTGTTCCTCATAATATCCTCCTGCCTTGTCGCATTTTATTAGATTATAGCATATAGGATAAATGCTGTCAATTAATTATATGATTTTTCAAATTTTTTATTGAATTTTCGGCGGGAATGTGATATATTGTAATTGCATAGCGGGGGCTTTTCGCTCTCATTGCAAAACAAAACGAAAAAGGAGTTTTCTGACATGATAGATTTCAATGAGGGCGGCGTTTTCGCCAGACTTAAAAAAGTAAACGATACTGTTTTTGAAAAAGCGATTTGCAACTTTTTGATTGACGGCGAAACGATAATCGGCTCCTACCAGAGCATAAGGGACGGCGTTGTTTTCACGGACAAGAGAATCATCGCCATAAACGTTCAGGGCATCACGGGAAAGAAACAGGACTATACTTCCCTGCCGTACAGCAAAATCACGACGTTTTCGCTTGAAACCGCGGGCATCTTTGATCTCGACGCCGAGCTTGAAATATACATTTCCGCAGTCGGAAAGGTAAAATTTGAGTTTACGGGTTCAACCGACGTAAAGGAAATCTGCAAGATAATTTCCACTTACGCGCTCAAATAAAAAGCACGGCACGGTGAATAAAATGAGATACGACGTATTTATTTCCTTCAAAAACACAGATGAAAACGGGGCGTACACAGAGGACAGTTATCTCGCAGAGCAGCTCTACCTTGCCTTGAAGCAGGAAAATCTAAATGTGTTTTACAGCAACATCGTGCTCAACGAGGTGGGCGCGGCGGCATACAAGAACGCTATTGAAGATGCGCTGGAGCAATCAACAGTGCTTGTTTCGATAGCCACGAAGCTCGAACATCTGACTTCCCAATGGGTATCCTACGAACGGGAGAGCTTTCATAACGACATTCTCTCCGGCAGAAAGAAGTCTGCCTGCATCGTCCCGTATATGAAAAATATCAGCGGCTGTGACGTTCCGCGGTCTCTTCGCAACTACCAAACCTTTGAAATAGGTGTTTCCTCTGTCGCTGAAGTTGCCTCCTTTATTAAGAAATATATACATACTGTAAGCGCCACGGAAAACGGGCAGATACAACTCCAAAAGGAATCCCTCTCCCTTTCCACCGGAAAGCATCTTTCTTCCTATAAGGCGGAGATCAAAAGCGAACTGAAACGCCTGAAAATCCAAGCGGCAAATACCCGCGAGCCTGACAACAACGCCATTCGTTACGTACTCGCTCACTTGCCGCAGAAGGAAACGGTCAATGTTCTCGATATGGGTTGCGCATACGGCTACGTTACAAAAGACCGATTTGCACACATTCCGGGTGTCAAGTTGATTGGGGTGGACCGCAGCGAAAAGCTGATAGATTATGCCAAAGAGAATTCCTCTTTTGAAGGCGCATCTTACTACGTTCTCGATTTGGAAGATGACGAAGTAATTGATCGCCTTGAAGAAATCATGGAAGATGAGAACGTCGAAAAATTCGACATTATTTTCGCCTCTCTTGTAATCCACCACTTAAAAAACCCGAACAAACTGCTTCGAACCATCCGCAAAGTGTTGTCAAAGGACGGATATATCATCATTCGAGGCTCGGACGACGGCTCGGTTGTCAGTTATAACGACGACGGTCTGGTGCAAAAGGTGATAGACCTGCACCTTTCCTGCGACGGCATTTCCGACCGCCACAACGGCAGAAAAATCTATTCTCAACTCATTTCATCCGGCTACAAGAACGTCAAAATGTTCAACTGGGTGAAGGAAATCTCCGGCATGGATATGGATGAGCGATACGAGATTTTTCTGGAACGTTTTTCTTACCGCAAGAACTATATCCGTACTCTTTGTGAAAAAGACCCCTACAACGCCGTGAATCAAAAAAAATTAGAGGATATCGAATATTTTTTGAGCGAACTGGAAAACAAATTCGCGGACGAGACCTTCTGGTATTCGGAAATCGACTTTGTCGGTGTCGCGCAAAAGAAATAAAACAAAATGCACCTCGAAAGTTTCTGCTTTCAAGGTGCATTTTGATTTTACGTATAATCGGCAGGCTATATTATTTGTTTATATATCCCATTTATACAATTGGAAAACATTATTTCCCCGTGAAAATTTTAATTCTTCTGCCCGAATTCTTTAAGCGTTACAACCTTTTTTCTTGCGTAGAGGTAGAAGAAAAGTACCATCAAAACCTCGCCGTACATACTGATATAGAAGATAAGGTCGAAATTTCCCGTAGCAGGTCCGAGTGCCGAGAAAGCAAACATAAGTGCCCCGGAGAGAAACAGAGTAGGAGTTTTTTCTTTAATCCAGATAACGATGCCTGCTATAATAAGGGGAACAACCGTACCGTATGAAAGCACACCGCTGACAGCCTCTGCCCAAGCGGGTGTGTTGTCGCCCGAAGCATAACGAACAATGTTAGCGGCATTTTGTGCAACAAGCTCAACCGAAAAGCCTTCTGCAATTCCGAGGATAACGAGGACGCCCGTAAATACAAGGGCAATCTTTTTCCAAAGCGAATTGAAATTGAGTGCACAAGCGCAGATAAGGAAAATAAGAGGAATAAGTGCGCCGTGGCTCACAAAGCGAATTCTGCTAAGCCCCATCAAAGCAGCTCCCTCGGGAAGTACACTTCCCATAGAAAGTATCAGTGCGTCATAGAAAAGACCGCACGTGATAAGAGCAGAAAGAAGCATAAGAACGTTCTTGGTTTTTGCAAAATTCAAAAACATAACCGTCAAAAAAACAACGTGAATACCGGTAATGACCCACAACATAAGCGGGCTTGAAGCGAGTAGTAAATCGCGCATAATAAAGTCTCCTTTTATTATTTTTTCGATGTTTTATTATAGCATATATATACAATTTTGTCAACACTTGAACACTTAATCAGTATGCTTTCGGATAATTTTTAACAACAAATAGAAAACAGTAGGCCGATACGATTGTATCAATCTACTGTTCCTTTTTTGGTGCGGGTAGCAGGACTTGAACCTGTATGACCGTGAAGTCACTGGAACCTGAATCCAGCGCGTCTGCCTATTCCGCCATACCCGCATACAATGCCTTGACATTTTAACATTATTTTGCCAAAAAGTCAAGGCATTTTATGTACTTTTTGAAAAATTGGCAGATTAAAGTTTTAACTGCACCCCCCCGGGGAAAAGAAAAAAGATAGCCCA
>JBJDZG010000027.1:0-31275 GCA_051867875.1 Eubacteriales bacterium | reverse complement strand
TACTTTGAATTTCTTTTGTTTTGCGCCAATGATTTTCAGCAGAACCTCATCCACCGCATCGGTGTACTTGCCGTCAGCAATAAGCTCGTTACGCATTTCGTTCAGGCAGTTCACAACTACTCTGTGTTCAAAGTCATCCAACGCTATGTAATACTTCTTATCTCGCATGTTGCAACCTCCTTTAAGTTTCTATAACAATTGTACTCAAAGGCAGCAAAAGAGTCGAATGTACCGCTATAAACAGAAAAAGGGCAAGAAAAAAGAGAGAAGCGTAAAAACCTCTCTCTATTCTCTTGCCCTTCACAATGCTCGCACCTTTAAGTTACTGTCCTTAAGGGTACGATGCATTTGGGAAGGCTTTCTTTTCTCTGTCGGAGCGCAGATTTGCAGGCTTTTCGCAGTGCTTTCGGGATTTATGAAAGTGCCAATTTGTTGCACACCGAGGCGAGGCGGTCAATGTCTTGTTTTGAATTGAAAATGCCGAAGCTTGCTCGGACCGCGCCTGTGTCGTCGGTCGAAAGCGAAGCATGCGCGAGGGCGGTGCAGTGAAAACCGCCCCTTACGCAGATAAAACTGTCGTCGAGAGCACGGCAAACGAGCTCGGGCGAGAGGTCCTGAATGTTGAAAAGGAGCGTACTGCCCACGCGCTCGGGCAGATATATCCTCACTCCCTTAATGTTGAGCAATTTTTCGCGTGCATACCTGAAAAGCTGGTTGTCGTGCTCGGAAATTGCGTCGGGCGTGCGCTTTTTGACCTCTTTTACGCCCTCGCAGAGCCCGACTATCGCGGGCAGAGGCAGAGTGCCTACCTCGTACAGCTCGGGCGAGAAGTCGGGCATCGTTGAGAGCAGAGAATTTATGCCGTTTCCACCCTCAATTAAGCTGTCGGGGAGAATATCCGAATTTATCGCGATAAAAGCACTGCCCTGCGGACCGTAAAGCCCCTTGTGCCCCGGAGCGGAGAGGTAATTTATACACATTTTTTGCATATTTATATTGTAATGACCTATCGTTTGTGCAACGTCAAGTGCGAATAATACGTTATTTTTCTTGCATAATTCTCCGATTTTAGAAATGGGCAGGGAATAGGAGCAAATATTCGACTGATGCGTGCAGACGAGCAGTCGGGTGTTCCGCTTTATTTTCTTCTCAATACCCAAAATCAGTTCTTCATCGCTCTGCTCGGGCTTTGACATAGCCTCGAAAATGTCGTAGGTAATCTTGCCTTGACGGGCGAGCTTTTCGATGGGGCGGAGCACGGCGTTGTGCTCCATATCGCTGATGAGCACGTGGTCGCCCGCGCGTAAAAGCCCCTTGATTATGAGGTTGAGCCCGTAGGTGCAGCTCGGCACGAAAGCGATATTTTCGGGTGAGGGCGCGCCTAAAAATACGCAAAGCTCCTCACGGCATTCGTATATTTTTTGCATGGCGAAAAGCGAGAGCCTGCCAGAACCGCGCCCCGCGTTCCCGCAGTAAGTATTAAGGCATTTTGACACTTCTTTGACCACGCTTTTGGGCTTCGGAAAGGTCGTAGCGGCGTTGTCGAGGTAACACAGAGGTGAATTTGTCATATTGATATGCCCCCGTCGTAATTTATTATCTGCGAATAGTTTATTCTGGCTTTTCGCAGGACGTTTCGGACTTCCTTTTCGTTCTCGCACGCAAATTCCACGCCGTAGGTGCAGCCGCGGCGGGTAACTTTCGGGTCAATGCTGACGATATTTGAAAAAATTCCCGCTTCGGCGAGCGCTCTTTTTGCACTTATACATATATTAATTGACGGAATCGTCGCAACACAGGTTTTCATAGTCAAACTCCAAAATTTTTTGTTATTAATAATTATATGAAAAGAATAATTTTTTGATATGATGAATAGATTTCGCGCACGCGGGAAATAATAAATTATCAACTTATTCGGGAGAAAAACAATATGAAAATTCAAAAAATACTGATAATGTTCTGCGTTTTATTTATTTGCGTTGCCGTCTGCGACGTTTTGCCCGTGCACGGCGAGGAAAAAATATACGAGAGCGTCGTGCGGCTGCACGTGCTTGCAAATTCCGATTCCGAGGCCGACCAAGCCTTGAAGCTCAAAGTCCGTGATGCCATTTTGGCGCACACCTCGCCGAAGGTTATCGACAGCAAGAGCCGTGACGAAGCCATCAGCATTTTGCAGGGCGAGCTTGAAGAAATCAAGAGCATAGCGCGTGAGGTCGTCGCGGCTGAGGGATATAGCTATCCCGTGGACGTAACGCTCACGATTGAGGAGTATCCCACACGGAATTACGAAAGTATGAGTTTTCCGTCGGGCGAGTACGTGTCCTTGCGCGTGCTTATAGGCGAGGCGGCGGGGCAGAATTGGTGGTGCGTGCTATTTCCGCCGCTCTGCCTGTCGTCCGCGACAGAGAAAATTGAAAACGAAGAGGCATTTATCGCCGTCGGGCTCAACAGCGACCAGTACAAAATAATCACCGAAACCGACGGCACGACCTATTATCTGCGTTTCAAGCTTCTCGAAGCGCTCGAAAAGGTGAAATAAAATAAAAACCGCAGAGATTTTCGCTTCTCTGCGGTTTTATACTTTATTTTACGCAAACATGATAAGCACAGCCGAAAGTGAGAGCAAAATTGCTCCGACGGTGAACTCAATAAGCCCTACTTTTAAGGCGTATTTCTCGGTTTTTCTGCCGTGCTTGAAATCTTGTGCAAAGCCGTTGATAAGACCAAACCTTTTGCGAAAGCAGATAAAATATCCAAACGACAAAAACATAATACCGAGCAACGCGCTCAAAATCTTAACAATTATCATATTAATCCCCCATATAGCCTATCGTGCACAGCTTGCCTTTAAGGGTGTAGCCTATCTTCTCATAACAGGCATTTGACGCGGCGTAATCCGCATTCGTGTAGAGCATGGGGAGATAGCCCTCGTCCGCCACGATTTTAGTAACACGGTAAACCAAATTTTCGGCGTAGTGCTTTCTGCGAAATTCGGGGCGGGTGAACACAAGATTGACGGACGCCATGGTGCCGTTCGGCTCAAACTTACAGCTTGCTACGCTGTTTTTCGATGAGTCCTTCCAGAAGAACATACGCCCTGAATCAATGAAGCGTTCAGCGTCTGCACGGCAAACTTCTCTGTCCCTTTTGTCAATTCCGACTTCGTTTTGAAAAGAAATTATGAAGTCCAGCAAATCCTCAACGTCGTCGCGGGAGCAACGGTGAAGTCCCCCGTCAGCTTTATACTTGGGTTCGTTCGGATTTTCGCAGGTATATGCAAACATATTCATCGAAATGGAGAGGGGCTTGCCGTTTTCCGCGGACTTTTTGACGAAAAACTCCGCCAAATTATATTTGAGGTTAAAGTGATATTCGCCGTTAAGCATAGAAAGCTCGCACAGCTTTTCGTACGCCTTTTCCATTTCTTCCTCTGAGGCATCGTCGGGAGTCCAGATCCAAACGGGAAACGGATGAGCAGTAAAACAGATGATTAATCTTTCGTGGTCAGTGAGTAGCAACTCGCATTTTCCGCCAATAATACGGCGAAGCACGAAAAAAGTGCACTCGTCATTCTCTAATAATTTATAATCTCTTTCATCAATAAAATTATCCATACTTATCTCCAAAATACTTTTTGCCGATTATATCACAAATGTGCATAAAAGTCAAGATTAAGATACTTATAGACACGGTCTTTCCTTTTAGAACGTTTATTTACAGTGCCGAAATCACCGTTGCCGCCAAAAAGAGCGCGAGAGAGAGGAGTGCGGGGAGCGAGAGGGACAGCGTGATGAAGCTCCACGCCGAGCGCTCGCGCGGTACGGAGCGCGCCGAATTTAAGCCGAAGCGCGTCTTTGAGTACATTTTATACAGCCGAGAGAGGTGCGAGGTCAGCATTACGGCGAAAATCAGTGCCAAAACCGTAATAATCGTGAGAAAAAGGTCAAAATTCGAGCTGACGTTTTTGAGAGATATGAGCGTGGGCTCGCAAAAAACCGCAAAAACACTGTAAATGATATGTATTGCAACACCCGATGCGAGCGAATTTGTTGCGTAAGTTATCACGCAGAGCAGTACCGCTACGAAAAGACGGGGTAAAAATTTCTCGAAGCAAAAACCGAGCAGAGCGCATAAAAGCGACGAAAACGCAACCGCGGCAAGCCTTCCGCGCCTGTCGTGCTCCTTTAAGAGTATTCCTCGGAACACCGCGCCTTCAAGCACGGGCACTGTTACGCAAAAGGACAAAAGCAGATACAAATCCCTCAATATATTGCCGTTTCGGTGCGCCGAAAAGGCGCCGTAGAGAGAAAATTCTGTGTATTTTCCATCGAAAAAGACGAGTTTTAAGCAGAGTGTACCCAAAACGAGCGTCAGCGTGCCGAAAATGAGTGTCGGAATGTGGCATTTTCGCGGGAGCGACAGGTGGAAGGTCGGCACATATTTTTTGCCGCCTCTTGCTCTTACAAAAAGCAGGCAGGGAAGACCGAACGATATCAGAACCGCCGGTAAAAACCAACCGACGGTTGATTTCAGAAAGAGCGAGTTGATAAGAGCCGACAGAGCGAGCAAAAGCATTATGCAAAAGACGAGCAGAGCCTCGCCTGCGGGCGCGAAAACGACCTCACGCAGAAAAATTTTGAATGTTTGTTGCTCCGCGTTGGATATCTTTGAGTTCCGTTCTATCGGGACGCGCGGGCGGTGTTGCTCTGTCGCGGGAGCTTTGGTGGCTTGTCCGCGTGCGGTGCGTCGGGGTTGTTGCTCTGCCGTCGGAGCATTTTTATTCTGTCCCTGCACGGTGTAACACCTCGCTTTCGGTGATTATTATGTCAATAGGAATGTCGTACTCATCGTTCGGGAGCGTGTCGAAAAGAAGCTCGGAAGCACAAATTCCGATGCTTTTCCCGCGAAAATCCGCTAAAAATCTATCGTAATAGCCTGCTCCGTAGCCGAGCCGTTCGCCCTTGCGAGAAAAAGCCACGCCGGGGACTATGCAGAGCGTGCACTCTGTTGCCGATATCTCGGGCATATCTGCTCCGGGTTCAAAAATTCCGTAGCTCCCGCTCTCCAAGTCGCAAAGGTTCGTTATTTCGCGGAAAGTAAGTGTCCTGTTCGCCTTATCGCACGCGGGAAAGCCGACTTTTTTACCCAGCTTTTGTGCGCTTTGAAGCAGAGAGCAAACGGAGAGCTCATTCCTTATCGGATAATAGAGCAGAACGGTGTCGGCGCTCTCAAATTCGGCACTTTGCGCGATAATCCGACAAATTTTTTCACTTGCTCTCATTATAAAATCTTCGCCAAAGCTGTTGCGAAGCGCAAGACATTTTTGGCGAAGTTCTGTTTTGTTGTCCATATTTTATTTAATAAAAGCGGAGCGTGCAATAGCGTCAGCCTTTTCCTTGCCGTCGAGAGCCTCGACTATGGCGAGGGCAAATTCCTCGGCGCAGCCCATACCGCGCGCGGTGATGATATTGCCGTCGCGTACCACTCTTGCCTCAACTACTTCGGCACCGCAAAGCTCGTGCTCAAAGCCGGGGAAAACGGTTACTTTCTTACCTTTAAGGAGTCCGAGCCTTCCCGCAACCAAGGGAGCGGCGCAGATTGAGCAGAGCAGACCGCCGTGCTTTACGCAGTCCTCTGCGGCAAAATTTACGCAAGAAGAGTCGTAGAGATTTTCTGCTCCGGGTATACCGCCGGGCAGAATAACGACCTTGGGTTTGATATCGCAGTATTCGGCGTCCGTGATATCGGTAACGACGGGGATTCCGTGCGCACCTCTTACGCAGTTTGAGCTGCCTATACCGACGGTTCTTACCTCGTGTCCCGCACGTCTGAGAATATCAACGGGAGTCAACGCCTCAATTTCCTCAAAGCCTTCAGCCAAAAATACGTAAATCATAGTTTTCCTCCGTTATTTATTAAAATAAGATGTGAAATGTTCGCGTTCAAGTTCGGATTCTTCTCTCGTTACGAGGTTTTTGATCTTAACCTTTCCGCCCTCGTACTCGCCGCCGCCCATAATGACGATGTGGCTGTAATTTTCCTTGATTGCGTAGTCAATTTGCTTGCCGAACTTTTTCTGACCGAGGTAGAGCGAGCTTCTGACGCCGCTCTCGCGGAGCTCGGATACGAGCGAAATATATTCATTATATGGCACGTCGTCAAATCTTGCGACGAGCACCTTCGTGTTGTTCTCGGAAAAGTCGGGGCAGAGATTGTGGATAAGGAGGAAGTTTTCAAGCGTTACGTCGCCCATTCCGTAGCCCACGCCGCTGACTTTTGCATTCTTTGCGAAAAGACCTACGAGGTTGTCGTATCTTCCGCCGCCGAACATAGCGCGGTTGTTCTCGGGAGCTTCGTCAAAAACCTCGAAAACAGTACCGGTGTAGTAGTCAAGACCGCGAATGATACCGAAATCGAATACGCAGTATTTGTCAAGCCCCGTTTCGGAAAGAAGCTTAAAGAGGTCGTAAAGCTCGCGTGCGCCGACGGAATCGAGGCAGAGAGCGGTTGCCTCGTAAACGTCCATCGTGTAGAGAGCATCTATTTTTTCGAGCTTTACGGCGTCGATACCGAGCTCGCCCATTTCGCGCTCGTAGACCTCGCGCGGAATTTTGTTCTTTTTGTCAACAATTTTTGAAACCTTCTTCGATTTCTCGGCGTCCGTGCCGCAAACAGCGGAAATTACGTCGTTGAAGAAACGGCGGTTGTTTATGTGAACCTTGAACATAGTATCGTCTGCGCCGAGTGCGCGAAGTACGTTGATTGCGCTTTCGATAACGTCCATATCCGCCTCAAAGCCGTCACAGCCGAAAATGTCAACGTTGAGCTGCCAGAACTCGCGCAGTCTTCCGCGCTGGGGGCGCTCGTAGCGGTACATATTCGGGATTGAGAACCATTTGAGGGGCATATTAAGCTCATTCATTTTCGCTGCGACCATGCGGGCAACGCTGGGTGTCATCTCGGGTCTGATTGCAAGCGCGCGACCGCCGCGATCTGTGAAATTGTAAGTCTGCTCCTTGGCGATTTCCTCGCCGCTCTTTGCAATATAAAGTTCAAGCGACTCGACCATGGGTGCGGTGTATTCCTCGTATGCGGAGAGTTCAAGCGCCTCTCTTATTTTGCCGAAAAACCAGTTGCGGAAACGCATATCCGCAGGGTAGAAATCGCGAGTGCCCTTGTATGGCTGTGTAGATAATAAATTGCTCAAAATACCGTCCTCACTTTTACAAAAATGATTTTACATATATATTCAGTTTAGTATAACATAAAAATTCCGGTTTGTCTATAAAAAAGCGAATAAATTTTTAATAACTTTACTGAAAACGGCAGACTGTAAGCCTGCCGTTTTGTATAGCTCTTATTCGCTTTCGCCGTCATTTTCGGGGACGGCTATTTCTTTGATGTTGATTTCATTTCCGGTGATGAGCCAGGTTTTCTCGCTTCCGCAAAACGGGCAAATTTTGCCGTGCTCGACTGTGGCGTAATCCTGCTCGCACTCCGAGCAGTGTGTAACGGCGTGAATCGTTTCAACGCTCATCGTACAATCCGAAAGAACGGTACTCTTTTTCTTTACCGCCCAATTCCAGCAGTCGATAAGGTATTCGGGAATGACCGAGGAGACCTCTCCGAGCTCAACGACCACGTTTTTAACGGAGCTTATGCCGTTTTCTTTGGCAACTGCCTCAACGGAGTCGATAATGTGAAACACTATACCAAGCTCGTGCATATTATTCTTCCTTGGGTTTCTTTGAAAACTTAATCTTGATAGCCTGTTTTGCGCCGTTTGCGAGGACGTATTTGAGTTTATCCTCACTCACTACCATTTTTGAACACTCGGGGCGCTCGCGGTGGAGCTTGATAGCGTCAAATTTACATTGAACGGTACAAATTCCGCAGCCGATGCACTTGTTGGGGTCAACCACGCTCGCACCGCAGCCGAGACATCTTGCGGTTTCAATCTTGACCTGCTCCTCGGTGAAGGGGAGTTTTGTATCGCGGAAGGACTTTTTGTCTTCGCTCTTATGTGCGGGAATCTGTCTTGAAGAGTTGTCGTACTGCTCGACTTTGATATTGTCCTTGTCAAGAGCGATAAAGTCGCGGCGGTTTCTTCCTATCGTCAGGCTCGAATGAGGCTGAACGAAGCGGTGAATGGAGATAGCACCCTCACGGCCTGCCGCGATAGCGTCGATTGCGAATTTGGGACCTGTGTATACGTCGCCGCCGACGAATACGTCGGGCTCTGCGGTCTGGTAGGTAACTGCGTCGGCATTTGCCGTTCTGTTTGCGCGAAGCTCAACCTTTGCGCCGTCAAGAAGGTCGCCCCAAACGACGGACTGACCTATCGAGAAGAACAGATTATCACATTCAACGCTCATCGTATCGTTTTCGTCATATTTGGGAGCAAAGCGTCCATCTGCGTCGAATACAGAGGTGCATTTTTTGAGAACTACACCGCGTACCTTGCCGTTTTCCGTGAGAACCTCTTTAGGTCCCCAAGAGCAGTGAATAATTGCTCCGTCTTCCTCTGCCTCTGCGATTTCCTCGGCAGATGCGGGCATGTGCGCCCTGTCTTCAAGGCAGAACATCTGTATGTCGGAAGAACCGCATCTTACAGCCGTTCTCGCAACGTCAACGGCAACGTTTCCGCCGCCTATAACAACGGTTTTGCCGTCAAGCTTGTAGCTCTCGTCCTCTGCAACTGCGTGAAGGAAGTCAACTGCACTCATAACGCCCTCTGCGTCCTCGCCTGCGATATTTGCCTTTCTTCCGCCCTGACAGCCTATGGCGATATAGAACGCTTTATAGCCCTCTGCGCGAAGTTCGTCAAGCGTTACGTCCTTGCCGACCTCAACTCCGCATCTTATCTCAACGCCGAGCGCCTTGATAATATCTATTTCCGCGTCGATAATGTCCTTTTCGAGCTTGAATGAGGGAATGCCGTAGCGGAGCATACCGCCGGGCTTGCTGTCCTTTTCAAATATTACGGGGCTGTAACCTTTAAGAGCGAGGAAATACGCACAGGAAAGTCCCGCAGGACCCGAGCCGATAATGGCAATCTTTTCGTCGAACTTGCCCTCAAGAGTGGGGACTACCTTTTCGGGTACGTATCTGTTTTCGCTTACAAGGTCCTGACGCGCGATGAATTTTTTAACCTCGTCAATGGCAATCGCCTCGTCGATAGAGCCTCTCGTGCAGACGTCTTCGCAACGGCGGTTGCAGATATGTCCGCAAATTGCGGGCAGGGGATTGTCTTTCTTGATGAGCGCAAGCGCCTCGCGGTACTTGCCCTGAGATGCCATTTTGAGATAACCCTGAACTGCGATGTGTGCAGGGCAAGCCGTCTTGCAGGGAGCAGTACCGGTATCGTAGCAGTTTATTCTGTTGTTATCTCTGTAATCTTCGTCCCACATGTGCGGTCCCCACTTCTGTTCGCTGGGAAGGGGGTGCTTGGGATACTTGATATTCTGACCGTTTTTGTCGCAGAGCTTCTGACCGAGCTTAACCGCGCCCGCAGGGCAGACCTCAACGCACTTTCCGCAGGCAACGCAGTCTGCCGTTTCCACTCTTGCCACGTACGCGCTTCTCGAAAGGTTGGGAGTGTTGAAAAGCTGGGACGTGCGCAGAGCGTAGCATACGTTTACGTTACAGTTGCAGATAGCGAAAATCTTGTTTTCGCCGTCGATATTGGTAATCTGGTGAACGAAACCGTTTTCCTCACCCTGACGGAATATTTCGAGAGCTTCTTCTCTCGTTATGTATCTTCCGCCCTTGCCCGTCTCAACGACGTAGTCAGCCATATCGCCGACGGCGATGCACCAACCCTCGGGGTCGTCCGCACAGCCTTCGTCAAAGGTCAGGCGCGATTTTCTGCACGAGCAGGGAGATGCGGCGTACTTGCCATCGTATTTGTCGAGCCAGTGAGAGATTTTTTCAATGCCTATCGCCTCGTTTTCGGTTGAAATAGCCTTTTCAACGGGGATAACGTGCATACCTATTCCCGCGCCTCCGGGGGGAACCATGGGCGTAACCGCTTCAAGGGGCAAACGGCTCATTCTCTCAAAGAATCTGCCCATTTCGGGGTGTTTTTTGAGGATTGTATCGTTCATATTCGTAAATTCGGCGCTTCCGGGCACGAACATGGGAACTACCCACTGCTTCGTGCGGGTTTCGTTCTCCCAGTTGTATTCGAGAACACCCGAAAACGACATATCCGCAAGCAAGGGCTCAAGCTCCTCTTCGGTCTTGCCCGTGAGTTTTACTATGTCAGCCATAGTTCTCGGCTTACGGACTCCCATTTTGAGCGCGATTTCCGCCTGCTCGTCGGTGAGGAGCAGGGAAAGTCCCCAGTATTCGGGGTCGTATTTCGTGAGCTTTTTGAGTTTGAGTTTGTACGGTATACGGTTCGTTACCATGTGTCCGAGCTTTAAGATTATCTCTCTCGGCTCTTCGTTTTCAATAAAATCGGGTACAAAATCCGCTAAATAATCCGACATTGTAGTATCTCCTTTTCAAATAATTATTGTTTTTAACTGTTTTTCCACTCGTAAACTTCCGAGAGAAGCCAGTCGCAGAATGCGTCAACACCCTCGCCCGTCTTTGCACAGAGCGGAAATATTTTGGCATTGGGATTTCTCATGAGAATATATTCACGGCATTTGTCCATATCAAAATCAAAATAGGGCAAAACGTCCGTTTTATTGATGATGACGGCATCGCAAACCTGATACATAAGCGGATATTTGAGAGGCTTGTCGTGTCCCTCGGGAACGGACAGAATGGAGCAGTTCCTTACCGCGCCCGTGTCAAATTCCGCAGGGCAAACGAGGTTGCCCACGTTTTCAAGAATGACTAAATCAAGCTCGCCTATTTCAAGTCCGTCAAGTCCCTGACGCGTCATTTCCGCATCAAGGTGGCACATACCGCCCGTGTGGAGCTGAATTGCCTTGACGCCCGTTTCGGAAATTGTGAGAGCGTCAACGTCGGAGTCTATGTCCGCCTCCATAACGCCCATCTTGACTTTGTCCTTTATCCTTTCGATAACCCGTATCAGCGTGGTAGTCTTGCCCGAGCCGGGCGATGACATTAAATTCAAAAGATAGATACCTTTTGCTTTAAGCTCCGCACGAAGCTTGTCGGCTTGCGCATCGTTGTTTGCAAAAACGCTTTGCTTGATTTCGAGAATTTTGACCTTCTCCATATATGTCCCCCTGTTTCGACATTTTATGCGTTCTGTCTATATTATACTTAACATATTACGCTTTGTCAAGTGATTAAATGCAAATAAAAAAACACGGCAATTCATACGAAATGCCGTGCTTTTTATGTAAATTAAAGTGAAGAGCCAAAGTCGCTGACAAGTATCTGACCGTTAAGAGCCTTGGAGTCGTCGGAAGCGAGGAAGCCGATGATGTTTGCAACGTCGTCAGCCATACAAGGTCTTATTTTCAGGTCTGCGTGCTTGCTCATCGCGCCCATCATACGCATATCCAGAGCCTCGGGCTTCATATTCATTGTCATCGGAGTTACGATAGTTCCGGGGCAGACCGCGTTGCAGCGAATGTACTTGTCTGCAAGAAGGAGAGCCGTGTGCTTTGTAATACCGATAATTGCGGATTTTGTGGAAACGTAAGCCGCTCCGCCGCCGCCGTTAACGCCTGCAACGGACGCAACGTTTACGATGGACGCGCCCTCGGTCATATATTGAAGCGCCGCACGAATGCACTGCATCGTGCCGATTTGGTTGATGGAAATGACCTTTTGGGTTTCAACGTCGTCAAATCTGTCCACGGGAGCAAGACCTGTGTCGAGAACGCCTGCGTTGTTTACGAGAATGTCGATACCGCCAAAGGTGTCAACTGCCGCCTTCATGAGGTTTTTGCAGTCCTCGTCCTTGGAAATATCGGTGGGAACGGTGAGAACGCTGCCGCCCTCTGCCTTGATTTTTTCAGCCACCTCGTCAAGAGCTGCCTGACGGCGCGCGCTGATTACAACATTTGCTCCGCTCTTTGCGAAAAGGAGAGCCGTTGCCGCTCCGACGCCGGAGTTGCCGCCTGTGATGACGGCTGTTTTGCCTTTAAGATTATTCATGATATACCTCCGTTAAATTTTTATCATACACAGATATTATATCACCGAAAAAGCTCCGTGTCAAGTGAAAATCGTGGGAACGGGGACGGAAATCACAGAATATTCAAAAACTTTTCAAAATACGCCGAGCCGCCGCGCGTATTGACCGCGGAACGGGGGATACTGCGATTGCGTAACCGAAGCATAAAGGAAAACGCAGAGCAACGTACTAAACGGGGGAGCACCCGACGGGAAATTATTTTCTGCTTATTGCCATTATTCAAAGGTTTAACAGTCGGCACTTTTCGATGAATATATTTATTTTGGGTAAAGTGGGCTGATATGCAGACTTTTCTCTTGATTATTATGTAAAAATGTGTTATAATACAATAAAATTCATCAGAATACCATAAAAACTGCTATTAAAATAACAAAGAAAAAATGAAATGACAGTATTCAGAGGTGTATTATGAAAGACGTCAGAAAAATACAGACCTATCAGGAACAGGCGGTAAAGCAATTTCTTCGGGATTATTTGGATAAGGCGAAGGATGAACAGACGCTTAACAGCATTATGCAGGATATCGGTAGGTATTACGATGCGGATCGCGCCTATATTTTTGAGGCACATATGGATCGCAGGGTATTCAATAATACCTTTGAGTGGTGTCGTGAAGGAGTAAATGCAGAGATTGACAATCTTCAGAATATTCCCGTTGACGGAATGGAATGTTGGTTTGAGGCATTTGAAAAGCAGGGGGAATTCTATATCTCCTCGCTGTCGGACGACTATCACCCCGGCTCAAAGACCTATGAAATTCTGGAACCGCAGGGAATCGAAAGTCTGATGGCGGCTCCCATTACGGTCGGCGGTGAAGTGGTCGGCTTCCTTGGAGTGGACAATCCGCGAAAGAATATCGATGATTTGCTATTGTTGTCCGTCGCGGCTTCTACCTGTTACAGCGAGATTGCAACCGAGCGTATGATGCACGAAAAGCTGGCGGAGACCAATAAGGCGCTGATGGACCGTATGCAGGTTATTCAATCTCTGGGTGAGATATATACGTCACTGTATTATATCGACCTCTCCACGGGGCTATTTACGGAGCTTTCCTCCGTGACAGACGTCCATGCACATATCGGTTACTCCGGCGACGCCCGGGATCGGCTGACATATTTCAGCAATCACATGGTAGCTCCCGAACATAGGGAAGAGATGCTTGCGTTCGTGGATCTTTCCACACTGAATGAACGTATGGAGCAAACTCGGATTGTATCCAAGCAATATCTGAGCACCTTATTTACCAATCCGGAGTCTCACAGGACTTGGAGAGAGTGCTCGTTTATCGAGGGCGACAGAGACGCCGACGGACGGCTTGCACACGTCATTTTTACCACGAAGTCCATTCATGACGTAAAAGTAAAAGAACTGGAAGCCATGAAAAAAATACAGGACGAGATGGAAATCGCAGGCGCGCTCAGCAGAGATTATCCCGACGTTGTGCTGTTGGACCTTGTGAACGATACCGCCGTTACCATCAAGCGCAACGGTGATATGATTGCGGAAAATCAGCGAACGATACGCCGCTCCTATAACGGCACGTGGGATTATTATATTTCAAAATATGTTATTGAAGAGGACAAGAAGGCTCTTAAAGCCGCCGTTTCTCTTGAAAACGTAAAACGCGCTCTTGAAAAAAGCGATGAGTATTCATGCGGTTATCGCGTTATATCCGATGATACGGGGATTCACTATTATCAGGCTTCATTTATTCGCTTTTATTCACGGCAAAAAACAGAAAGCCAGATCATATTAGGCTTCCGCTGTATTGACGCTATCGTTGAGGAAGAGCACAAAAACAGAGCTATTCAGGAAGAACAGCTGCGTATTATCGGTGCACTCAGTCAGGAATATCACAGTCTTTTCAAGATAGATGCGGCCACGGGGGAATTATCTCTCTACCGTACGGACGGAATCGGTATGGATTCCGATAAGCTCGGTAAACTGATGCAATACGGCGGCTACGAAGAAGTGCTCTCAAAGTATATCGATGCATTTATCGTACCCGAGGACCGCGAACGTATAAGGGAAGCTACGAGATTGAGCGTTCTTGCCGAAAAAGTACCCGAGGTGGGTCTGTATAAGCAGGGATACAGAAGAAACATGGACGGCAGAATTGCATACTTTGAAATGAACGCTGTCAAAACCGTTGATGACAACGGACGTGTTACGTATATTTTGGGACTGCGTGACATTGATGACGAAATGCAGCGTAAGCTCAGACAAGCGAGAGAGATAGAAACGCAGAGCGAAATAATCGAAGGTCTCGGGTCTGAATACTATTCCGTTCTTCTGGTTAATCCCGTAACGGATTACGTGACTGTATTCCGCGCGGAAAGCGAGGACGGCAAGGCAATTGCGAAGCATTTTGACAGGCACGGTTACTGCTGGTCAAAGGGACTTCGCAGCTATTGCGAGGAAAACATTTCGGAAAATTGCCGCGGCGAATTTATGGAAAAGCTGTCCCTTGAACATATTCGTGAGGACGGTGAGGATTACTCTTTTACCTACGAAAAGCTTACAGCCGGCGGTATCATCTATCTTCAGGCAAGAGTAGCGTTCGTACAGGAAAAGAACGGAGGCTGTGTTGCCGTTATCGGAACGAGAAACGTGGACGACCTTATCAAAAAGGAGCGTCAGCAGGAAATGGCGTTACAGGCGGCGTATGACGCGGCAGAGGCGGCAAACAAGGCAAAGACGGAATTTCTGTCAAATATGTCCCACGATATCCGTACTCCCATGAACGGCATTATCGGAATGACGGCAATCGCGGCAACGCACCTCGATGACAAGGAGCGCGTGCGCGACAGCTTGCAGAAAATCTCTCAGGCAAGCAAGCATATGCTCAGTCTTATCAACGAAGTCCTTGACATGAGCAAGATTGAATCGGGAAAGGTCGATCTTGTGGAAGAGGAATTCAATCTTTCAAATTTAATAGATAACCTGCTTTCAATGACAAACGAGCAGATAAGCCGTCATCATCACGAGCTTTCCGTCAATATCACGGGAGTGACGCACGAGGAAGTTATCGGAGACAGCCTGCGCATTCAGAAGGTATTTACCAATCTGATGAGCAACGCGGTGAAATATACTCCCGACGGCGGAAAGATAAGTCTTTCCATTATGGAAAAGCCCTCGAGTTACGCCAAAGTCGGTTGCTTTGAATTTATATTTGAAGATAACGGTATCGGTATGAGCGAGGAATATCTGGAAAGGATATTCGAGCCCTTTACCCGAGCTCCCGACAGCAGAGTGCACAGGATACAGGGCACAGGACTCGGTATGCCTATCAGCAGAAATATCGTAAGAATGATGGGCGGTGATATCAAGGTGGAAAGCAAGCTTAATGTCGGCTCGCGTTTTACGGTAACAATGTTTTTGAAGCTTCAGGACACCGAGGAGATAAGACAGGACAAATTCATCGACCTTAACGTGCTTGTCGCGGACGATGATAAATTAAGTCTTGAATCCTGCTGCGGTATGTTGGAGGATTTAGGAATGAAGCCCGACGGAGTATCAACAGGTATGGAGGCGGTAGAATATGTCGTAGACCGTCATCATAAGAATCAGGATTATTTCGCCTGCATCATCGACTGGAAGATGCCCGATATGGACGGCATTGCAACAACCAGAGCTATTCGCACGGCAGTGGGAGACAATGTACCGATTATTATCATTTCCGCCTACGATTGGTCGGATATCGAACAGGAAGCAAGAGCGGCAGGAGCAAACGCCTTTATCAGCAAGCCGCTTTTCCGTTCCAGACTGGAAAAGACGTTCAATGCTCTTGTGGGCGAGGATGAACAAACCGAACAAGGCGAACCGTTCTTCGATCTGTCCGATATGCATCTTACAGGCAAGCGTGTTCTTCTTGTGGAGGACAATGAACTGAATGCGGAGATTGCTACGGAAATACTTGAAATGACGGGGCTTTCCGTTGAACGCGCCGCTGACGGAACGGAGGCTGTGGATAGAATGACCGTATGCAAAGACGGATATTATGACCTCATTTTTATGGATATTCAGATGCCGCAGATGAACGGTTATGATGCAACAAGAGCAATACGGGCTATGAATCGCATATACTGCAAGCAGATACCCATTATTGCTATGACGGCAAACGCATTTGCAGAGGACGTTCAGGCGGCAAAAACCGTGGGAATGAACGAGCACATTGCAAAGCCACTTGATATAAAGGCGCTTGCAAAAGCGCTGGGCAGATGGCTTAAATAACTAAAACGGTCTGAAAATTAACTGCCTAATATTTTTGTTCGTATATTACCGAAAAGGAGAACTTTAATGGATAAAATCAGTGAAATAAGAGAAGAGGAAGTCAGAAGCTCCGACCTTGATTTGCGGGAATTCTGCGATATGGAACAGTTGTACAAATTGCTCGATAACTGGTCCAAGAGCTGCGGAATGGCTACGGTGATTATCGATAATGAGGGTAATCAGATATCCGAGGATTTCGGAATGACGGAGTTCTGTCAGATGATTCAGTCCTCTGATAAGGGATTGGCCTGCTGCAAGTTAACGTGGAAATCAGACCTGAACGGCATTTACGAGTGCCCTTTCGGATTTTGGGATTTTTCCATACCCATCGTTCTGCCGAACGGACGGGTGCTCGGAAAAGTGCTGGCAGGTCAGGCGTTTTCCGTAAATCAAAGGGAAGAGGATATCCTGCAAAAGACTGCGGAGCTTGGGATAGATGAAGAAAAAATAAAAGATGTGCTTTCCCGTGTTCACAGAAAGACCGATACGGAAATGCAGGGAGCCTATGCTCTCTTAAAAGAAACGCTGAATTTCTTTATTGAGAAAAGCTACTATGTCTGGAAAGCCAACAATGAACTGAAAATAGCTCCCGCAAAGAAAGACATAGTACTGTCGCAGATCACCCAGATTATGTACAGCTATAACCTCACTATTGACATTGCCACAGGAAACTATACTCTTATTACCGGAACGGGAATGGAGCGCACTGTTGATGAATATAAGCGGTATAGCAATATGTCGGAGATAAGAGCGTTTCAGAACAGTATTCTTCACCCTTCCTACGTGGCACGCTTTAATGAACTTACGGACTTTGAATCCGCAAAGAATGACTCGGTTTCAAAAGGATTCAGAGGAACTTTCGAATATCCCGTTCTTTACCCGGGCGATGATGAATATGAGTGGCACGAGATAAATGTATTCATTAACACGGAAGAGGACGGAACAAGAATCGCAAATATCCTCGGGCGGGATATAACAGCCGCTCATAATGCTCAGGAAAAGAACGAAAACGAGCTCCGTGCGGCTTCGGCTAAAAACCAGATACTGTCGGAGCTTACGAAAATGCTGTACAGCTATAACCTTACTCTTAATCTGAGAACAGGCAAATACAGTATGATTATCGGTACAGGTATGACGCAGTTTATGGAGATATTCAAATCCACCGATGATTACGAAGCGGCATACAATAAAAAGCTGTCTTATCTGGACCCCGAATACGTACCGCAGTTTGCGGCTCTTGCAAGCCTTGACTCGCTCCGCGCAAGAAAAAATGCCAACGGATTTATCGGCAATCTTGAATACGGAGCAATCACCGATTACGGCGAGGAATGGCACGAGATAAACGTTTTCATCAGTACAGATGAGGTCGGCGAGCCCGTTGCAAATATCCTCGGAAGAGATATCACGGACGCCCACAAACGCAAAGAACAGCGTGAAAATCAACAGAA
This sequence comes from Eubacteriales bacterium, assembly GCA_051867875.1. Taxonomy (GTDB): domain Bacteria; phylum Bacillota; class Clostridia; order Oscillospirales; family CAG-272; genus RGIG4608. Next base: position 13,428 of record JBJDZG010000027.1, on the reverse strand, counting down.
GGCTGCAATGGCGCGCGACCAGCTGCTGTCGGGCATCACCAAGATGCTTTACGGCTACAACATTACCGTAAACCTGGAAACCTGGAAATATTCGCTCATTACCGGTACGGGTATGGACAAGGTTTTGAATACTATTCAGCATAATGATGACTACGTTCTTCTTCATGCAAAGCTTATTAAGAACGTTGCACCCGAGTACAGGGATAAAATGGAAGACATAGTCGGTATTCAGGCTTTGAAGGATAAATCAAACGCAACGGGATACGTAGGCTCGCTTGTATACAGAGTTGTAAATGACAGGGACAAATGGCACGAGGTAAACCTCTTTATCGGAACAAATGAAGACGGCGTTGCGGTAGCTAATTTTCTCGGACGTGATATTACGGAGATTCATGAGCAGCAGGAAGTAAAGGAACGTGAGCTGAAAGCCTCTGCCGCAAAAGATCAGATACTTTCGGATATTACAAAAACTCTGTACAGCTACAATGCAACGGTAAATCTGAATACGGGAAAGTACAGTCTTATCGTCGGTACGGGTATGGAAGAACTGATACGGCATTTCTCACAGACAGACGATTTTGATACAGCCTGCGGATATTTGCTCGAACACGTTCTCCCCGAATACAGGGAGGATATGAACAACAATTTCTCACTGGAAGCGCTCCGCAGACAGAAGGATCTGAGCGGTCATATCGGTCAGAAGGAATACGCAGCCATGACATCGGATGGTCTCGGTTGGTTTGAGGTCAACGCTTTTATGGGCGTTGATGAGGACGGAAATCCCACAGCCAACATTCTCGGACGCGATATTACCGAAACTCACGAGGCTCAGGAGCGACGTGAAAATGAGCTTAAAGCAGTTGCGGCAAAGGATCAGATTCTTTCCGATATTACCAAGACTCTTTACAGCTATAACCTGACGCTCAATCTTGCCAGCGGAAAATACAGTCTTATCCTTGGTACGGGTATGAAGGAGTTCGTAAAGATTTTTGAATCTACGGACGATTATGAAACGGCTTACAATCAGAAAATACAGTATGTTACGGAGGATTACATCGAGGCGTTTGATAATTTCAGCAGCCTGTCCGCGCTCAGAAAACGCGAGAACGAAACGGGATATATCGGCAATCTGGAATATGCCGCAAAAACAGAAAAGGGAATCGAATGGCACGAAATAAATATCTTCCTCGGAACGGATGAAAACGGCGACCGCATAGCCAATATTCTCGGACGTGATATTACGGAAGCCCATGACAAGGCGGACACAAAGGCACAGCTGGAAATTGCCAATGCCGCCAATTCCGCAAAATCCGCGTTTCTGTTCAATATGTCCCACGATATCCGTACACCGATGAATGCTATCATCGGATTTACGGAGCTGCTGGATAAGCATCTGGACGATAAAGAGCTTGCAAGAAGCTACATAAAAAAGATACAGACGTCAAATGAATTTCTGCTTTCTCTTATCAACAACGTCCTTGAAATGGCTCGTATCGAAAGCGGAAAAACCACATTTGACGAAACCAACTGGAATGCAAAGGCGTTCAACGATACTCTGTTCTCGCTGTTTGATTCTCAGATGGCTGAAAAAGGAATTGAATTTACAAGGACCATTGATGTGCAACATACGGAGGTAATATGTGATGCAACAAAGCTCCGCGAGATATTCCTGAACATTCTCAGCAACGCCTTGAAATACACTCCCGCAGGCGGAAAGGTTACAATGCGGCTTAAAGAGATACCGTCAGACCGTCCCGGTTATGCAATGTACCGTACGGAAATTGAAGATACGGGCATAGGTATGTCCGAGGAATTTCTTCCTCATATTTTTGATGAGTTTACAAGAGAACGAACGAGTACCGACAGCCATATAAGCGGCACGGGACTCGGTATGGCTATCGTTAAGAAGCTCGTTGATTTTATGGACGGAACAATAACGGTAGAAAGCAAGATTGGAAAAGGCACAAAATTTACGGTAACATTACCGCATCAAATAGTTTCCGTCGGAGACGGCGAACAAAGCATGAGTAACTGCGTTGAATATGATAAAGATTTATTCAAAGGAAAACGCATTTTGCTTGCCGAGGATAATGAGCTTAATGCGGAAATTGCAACCGCTATTCTTGAAGAAGCGGGATTTATATTGGAACACGCTTCGGACGGTATTATCTGTGTGGATATGCTGAAACATGCACCCGCGGGATATTATGACCTTGTGCTCATGGATATACAGATGCCGAATATGAACGGCTATGATGCAACCCGCACGATACGGGCGCTCAAAAATTCCGAAAAGGCGTGTATTCCTATATTAGCCATGACCGCGAATGCCTTTGAGGAGGATAAGAAGAATGCGTACAAGGCGGGCATGAACGGACATATTGCCAAGCCTATCAACGTCAAGGAACTGATGAAGGAGCTGGCAAATATTCTTGCGTAAAATGAATTTTTCATCTGCGGGACAATATTTCACCCGTTCCGCAAGAAACCAATTTTAGTAAAAAAAGCACTTGCTTATGCAAGTGCTTTTTTCCTTGGCTGAGTATACCTGAAACGAAACGCGGTATGATAATGTCTTATAAAGAACCGGCTCCATGCGCGTAACGAAGCTTATGTATTTTATCGGTAAACGTCAACTATGCGAGAATATTCTTTCAAGGCAAACGTTCCGTCGTGCGCTTCTCCGATGAGTACGTTCGAAAGCGACGAATCGGTAATTCTCGTAAGCCCGGCTCGCTTAAGATATTCAATGACAGTTTCTTTGTCGGCGCCGTCAAAGGCGAGCAATGCGCAGCTTTGCAAATATCCCTTTTGACGCTTTAGCGTGGATATGATTTTTTCTCTCGGAAGTGATTTTATCCAAACATTTCTGAAAAGATAGGAGAGCTCGAGCTCAGAATCGTCCTTTACCACTACCGAAACACCGTCCTCCGAAAAGACAGTGTATCGGTTTTCAAGCTTGTCATTATAAATCTTCAACGTGTTTTTCGCTCTCATCCCACGCGGTACTTTGCCTGATTTCATATTTGCTTTTTTCAGTATTTCGAAGAAACGGGCGCCGAATTTTCGTAACTGTTCGAAGTCGTCGGTATCCACATATATTCCTTGACATGAAGAGCACAACAGCTGATTTGTCCTACATATATCCTCTGCAAGACGTTCAAGCATCGCATCGGAACAGTCAGGCATAGCGTATGCAAATGAAAGCTTATGCCCCCACACGATAAGCTTTGTGTTGGGGGATATAAGCTGATGCGCCGCACGGACTGCGGCATCGCCTCCCCACACTACGACGCCGTCTGAAATATCTGCAAGGGCTTTGATGGTTTCAATTTCGGCAGACGGAACGTCAAACACATATATGTAATCCCTGAGTGCAGGACATTCCGAAATAAGCTCGGACAGCAGCTTGACCGAAACACTGCTGTCTCCCGTGGGAAGTTTTAGAATATTGATATTTCCTGCAAGCAAGCCTTCCATAACCGAATATGCGGGAAGTGCATCTACATTTCCCGCCGCGATATGTAAAAGCACGCCAAGCGGCCGGAGTTCCCGAAAAAGCCGTTCGGAAACCTGCTCCTCCCGACAGGGCAGACCGCAAAGCTCGGCATCAACCTTTTTTCGCAGTTCCTTTGCAGAAAACATTTTACAGTAGTCAAGATATGTTTCATAAGATATCTGCACATATTCAAGTAACGGCTTCGCAATATCGTCATACTCGCCGTTCGTCGCCTTTTGGGATAGTCTGTCACAGGCAGATATCACGTCTTCAATATTCAGCCTTTGACCCATCAGGGTTTCGCAAATATCGTTTTGCAGAGAGGCAATAATTCTATCCTGCTCCTTGTTTTCGTATATTTTCCCGTGTGCAAGTATCATTTTTTGCCTCCTTTCAAAAGATTTTCTGCACCTGCCGCGCAAGTTTTAATATCTTCAATACCTACTCTGCCTATTATTTCAAGATAAGGTGCGCGTATTCCGCAATCACAGTCGTTATCGTGCAGAACACCAAGATCATCGGTCATAATTGATGTCAACGGTGTGGCACGGCACATAGGCGTGAGTAGATTTATAATTCCGACCTGACCGTTTGGCAGAGGGTGCAGGTCGTCAACATCACGAATTATTACACGGGCGTAATTGGGAACGTGAAATTTGTGATTTTTGCATTGTGTCCACATAACAGGATGCTCCACCGCACCGAAAAACTCTATAATATTTTCTTTATCAACCCCGAGGATTTCGTAGGCAAGTGCGTAAAAGTCTTCTTTTGATATCTTTTCCGCATAAAACTGTTTCCACCCACCGCCGAGAGTAATCATACTGCCCTTTGGCAACTTCACGCTGACGCCGTGTTCCTTCATTTGTCTGAGCAAAAAATAGGTGTAAGCAGGGAAGCCGAGCGTTCTGACAGGCAGCTTGCCTTTCGAATATTTGATTAGTTTTTTCTCGATATTGTCAAGGTCGGCCACATATTCGCCGTCTGTGTACCGAAGTACGTAGTCCTTTGATACGGCGGGAGCAGTAAAGGTAAAGCCCCAAGCAGTCTGAGCGACTCCTTTTTTGTTCTTAAATTTGTGCTCGTAGCCGAAGATAATAAATCTTGTAGGCTTTAATGACCATACTTTATGATACGCAAAAAGTCTTTTAACTTCATCGAATCCTCGCCAAAGGCTATAAAAATCGAGCCCTACCATAGACTGATTCTGACCGCTTGTTCCGCTGGAGGTTGCTTTGATGACCAGCTTTTTATTCGGCACCGACATCAACAAATGATGCTTGAAATAAAGCGTTGGCAGCGGCGGCAGCTTCGAAAGGTCGTCAAAAGCGCCATCGCCGTAAGGACAAAAGCCCAGTTTATCGAGTAATGCTTTATATTCGATATTGTGCTCATAGTGATATATGCAATTTTGTTCGATAGCCTTTGAAAATAATTTTTCGCTTTTGCCGTAATCATACGGATTTTTCAGCTTAAATAATTTTTTTATATAATCCATGTGAGTGCTCTTTCGTCGGAGAAACGCATAAGTGTTTTTTGTAGTTATAGTATAGCATAAAATGGGGGATTTGTAAAGTTACAGGAGTTAAAATCCTGTAAAAGAAAGGCACAGCCCTGCCATGAAGGTGGGGCTGTGCTTTCTCTACAAACTTGAAATTTCAGCAGAATTTAGAGCGAGTTATTTCAATTTCCACGTCAAACTTGAAATAAAATACTTATTTTTAATGCCGAGATTTCAAAATTACTTGACAAATTGAAACAATCGGCGTATAATAGAAATAGAAATTTCAATTTGGAGGTGATACCGTGAATAAAGCCGGAAGATTTGTTTCCAACCTTTCGGGTGAAGCAGAGTATAAATCCTTTCTGCCCTCTGCGCTTCCGCCAGAAATCGTGATGGACGAAGAAATGGTATCTTTGCTTGTTGACGCAAATAAACAACTTTATGCGTTGGAAAGTATTTCTGCCCATATTCCGAGCATCAAGCTCTTTACTTCGATGTACGTGAGAAAAGAAGCGCTCATGTCCTCGCAGATGGAAGGAACGCAGGCGACGCTTGAAGACGTTCTCGATCCTACGATAGATAAAAATGCAAATCAGGACGTGTCCGATGTTGTCAACTATATCAGAGCAACAGAGTTTGCGCTTGAAAGGCTTCATACGCTCCCGCTATGCAATCGGCTGATCAGAGAAACGCACGCCGTTCTCATGGAGAATGTCAGGGGACAGGAGAAGTGCCCTGGAGAATTCAAAAACTCTCAAAACTGGATCGGCGGCAAGGGTAGCACGCTGAAAAACGCAAGGTATATTCCGCCGAATCCGACCGACACGATTGAATGTATGTCTGACCTCGAAAAATATATGAATTCGGACGATACGCTTGATGTTCTGATTCAAGCGGCGCTGATACACTATCAGTTTGAAACCATCCACCCTTTCCTTGACGGAAACGGTCGCGTCGGGAGACTCTTGATCACGCTGTTCTTGATGGAGAAAAAGGTTCTTACCTCGCCCGCACTCTATATTTCTTACTTTCTGAAGAGCAACAGAATTGAGTATTACGATAGAATGACCGAGGTCAGAAGCAAAGGAAACTACGAACAATGGATCAAATTTTTCCTTCGCGCTGTGGCTGAATCGGCAGAGGATGCGATCATTACCGTAAACGCCCTGCATAAACTCCATGAGGAAAACAATGCGAAGCTGGATACGCTGGGCAGAATGAGAACCAATGCGGCGAAGCTTTTTGAATATGTCGAGCAGAATCCGATTATCGAAACACAAAAAACCGCTGATGCTCTCGGTCTCAGCTATAACACGGCAGCAACAGCAATCAAAAATCTTTGCAATCTCAGCATTCTTGAAAAAAGCAAAAGTGCGTCGAGAAGTAAGGCATTCGCTTATACCGCTTATTTGGATATACTCAAAAAAGGAACGGAATAAAAAAGGCACAGCCCTGCCATGAAGGTGGGGTTGTGCTTTTTGCGTGTTATGTAAAAAACAACTTAGGTTTTGTATGTTTTAATGCTACATCGACCTCTGCACTGATGGCTTCTACCTCCTCGGCATTGATGGTCTCTGTCTTCTGTTCCTTCACGATAAGCTCGATCTTGCAGAGCTTTAACAGCATACCCACCAGCAAAATGGTGTTCTCAATAGTGTTTTTTTCCTTATCCGTCATATCGCCCCAGCGCGTTTTCTTCGAAAGTATTTTCTTCATCATTGCCAGATGCTTATCGTACTGTGCGTATACTGCGCTGATATGTTTTTCAAGTAACGCTGCCGCCGTTGCCAATTCATCATACTGCTTTACGAGCGCATCGACATCCTTTGCCAGCTGCTTTGCTTGCTTATTGCTTTCGATAGCCTTTTTCTTGATGTGACCGCCTGCTACAAATAAACCGATGCCACCAATCAAAAGTCCCGGTCCGAGTGCTACTAAATTTAGTCCGCAGACTGCGATGCCAAGACCTATGCCTGCACCAGCACCTGCCGCACCTTTGATTGCAAAAGCGACATTGTTCGATATGACCTTGAGGTCGTTTGCGGTAAACTCTGGTAACTTAACGCCCTTACAGATGATTTCATCAAATTCGGGTCTACCTTGAATCTTTGCCATCTGATCCGCGAAATCATCAAACGATTCAATTGCGGTCAGTTTTACTGCGCCAGCCGATTCCAATGCGCCTTGTACTTTGTTGTAGTGTTCTTCGTGACGCTGCAACGCCTCATCGCACATTTTCTTGGACCCTCTGTTGAGCCTTACAGCTTTGCCAGTCTGCACTGCTCCGACACCCGCTGCGCCAACACCAAACGCGCCCACTGCTGCTGCGGTTATTTTGCCAGCCTTCGATCCGAAAAAGTTGCGCAGTTTACTGAATATCCAACTTATAAACTTAAAAATCATGCTGCACCCCCTTATTTAAATACCAGCTTGTTTGTGGGGTTGCTCATGAAAGTGTCGATATCATCGCCCCACGGCATATCGATGTCAAATGCCGTGTAAACTGATAGCATGAGACCTTCCAATTCGTAGGCACGAACACCGAACTGGCTCAGCACGTTTCCATCGCGTTAGGGAAAGAGGTCAACCCCAAGGGGCTCAAGCAAATGATGAACCGCTATCGTTATCAGCTGGAAGACCTCGGTGTCTTCTTTGAGAGCAAGCGGAGCAACGGACAGAAATACGTTGTGGTCAAATACCGTCCCATCCCTGACGGTGACTCAAGTGCCTCAAGTGACTCTGTTTCTTCTGCTCTCACAGATTCCGTCCCTTTCGTCCCTTGCGTTCCTGCGAAGGATGTCGGATGAAACGCTTTATCGCCAGTTTCGCCTTTGTATTACGACCGCCGAAACGGCGGCCGCAAAGGCGTCGGGCTATGCCCATACCCCTAGACGTGGGCGTAACTTCTTTTGCCTGCAAAAGAAATTTCACAGCGGAGACAGCCGCTATTGCACGTTGCCGCAAGGCAACATTTCACATTCCGCTTGCGGAATATTTCACTATTACGGAAAGGATTTCACTCTATGAATGATAAAGAAAACAAAAACTGTATCATTTCTTTTCGTGTCACTGCTGAAGAAAAGAAGTGGATCGAGGACCGTTCCTACGGTCACTATCAACTCATCAGTGACTTCGTTCGGGACTGTGTTTTCAAAAAAGAAATGATCATCATCACAGGTGCGGGCGATGTGGCAACCGAGCTTCGCCGCATCGGAAACAATATCAATCAGCTCACGCGAGCCGTCAACGCGGGATATGCATCCCAGATCAACCTTACGGAAACAAGAAAGGAGCTTGAAAAGATATGGCAATCGTTAAATTCGTTACTTCAGGATGCCCGATGAATAATATTTTTCCCTACGTGATGAACCGAGAGAAGACCGATGAAAATTTGATTTCGGGCATCGGTTGCTCACCGGACACGGTGCTTTCCGAGTTCACTTTTGTGAAAAAGCAATTCAAAAAGGAGGACGGAAGGACTTACGTTCACATCGTACAAGCCTTCAGTCCGGACGATGACATCACGCCTGAGGTGGCTCACGAGATCGGTCTGCGCTTCGCCGAATACTTCGGTGGCTATCAAGCGTTGGTTGCCACGCACCGAAACACCGACCACATCCATAAGTTATTCTATAAAGGGTTAAGTGTGTACAGCACCAACCCACTTTCAAAAAGCCGCTTGTCTCGTTTGCTGAAAGAATAAAGCGGAAAGCGAAAAACAGAAAGGAAAACTTATGGAACGACTTATGGAACAACACATGACAGACAAAAGAACGGGCATCAGCTACACATTGAGGGGCGAGCAATACTATCCCGACCTTGCTCTTCCCGAGCAGACCTATTACCCAATCGGCAAGTATGGGCAGATGCACTTGACCTTTATTAAAAAGCACCGCAGAGGTACATATACGACGCTTTTGAGCGAGTTTCGGCTGAACGCATATCTTTATGAGATTGACCGGGAAGCGCGCTCTATGGTCGAAAATATGACCAATGAGATTGCTAAATCGCGCGGGATAGATGAAAGCCTTAAGGCGAGGGACGGACTTCTGTGGGCGCAGGAGATGAACAACTGCAAAGCCGCGGCTGAGGAGACCGTGCTGAAAGAAATCATATTTGCATAAATTTTTGCGAAATTTTACGCACTTGGGAATAATTCGCTCTTTCTATGTCGGGGGATATATGAAGGAGAAAGTGAGTTTGTATAAATAAAAACTGCTCCCATATCATAACGCGCAGATGGGCAGACCTCTCCATTCTCTATTTTTGCCGTAACATCCGAAACATATTCAGTAAATACTTCTGAAAATTACATATCGAAAGAACAGAAAGATCACAAACCCAAAGTCCCGTAAAGGAGGCGGGCATCGTGATGAACTGTTCGTCGGTACTTCATTTTTCAGGAGGACAACATTTGACGGAAAAACAGACAAACAATGGCTACACCAATATCGTTCACTATACAGACGACGGCTACTCGGGAGGTTCTTTTGACCGCCCCGATTGGAAGCGTATGATGAGCGATATTGAAGAAGGAAAGGTCGGTACGGTCATTGCAAAGGATATGAGCCGTATCGGTCGAAATTATCTTGAAGTCGGCTACTACACCGAGGTCGTGTTTCGGCAAAGGGATATTCACTTTATCGCCATTGCCAACGGTGTAGACAGCGACAATCAAGGGAGCAGCGAGTTTGCTCCGTTTCTCAATGTGATGAACGAATGGTATCTCCGCGATTGCAGCCGCAAAATCAAGGCATCCAAGCAGGTGCTCGGTAACTCAGGAGGACATCTTTCGGCTCATGCGGCATACGGTTATCGCAAGGATCCCGAGGACAAGCACCATTGGCTCATTGATGAAGAAGCCGCACCGACGGTTAAAAGAATCTATCAGCTCTGCATTGAGGGCAAAGGGACAATGGAGATTGCACGAATACTGCAAAGAGACAAGGTGGAGTCACCGGCATACTACCAAGCGCGGCATGGCTTCGGTAGGTATAAGAATAACCTTGAAGCATTGAATCCGTATGACTGGAGCAGTAACACGGTAAAGGACATTTTGAAGCGTCCCGAGTATATGGGCTATACCGTAAATTTCCGTACTACCAGTAAATCGTACAAGGAGAAAAAGAACATTATCAATACTCCCGACAAGTGGGCAGTGTTTGAGAACACGCAGGAAGCAATCGTTGATTCGGAAACATGGCATCTTGCTCAAAAACTGATCGGAACACCTCGTCGAAGCGATACAATCGGCGAAGCGAATCCTTTAACGGGACTTGTTTTCTGTGCCGACTGCGGAGCGAAGATGTATAACCATCGTTCAAGACCTTATACGAATCAAGATGGGCGAAAGGTTCCCGGCTTTGATGGCTATGATTGCTCAACGCACAAGCTCTCAACCCGCAGAGTTGAGGGCAGCTGTTGTTCGCATCATATCTCAACAAAAGCCTTGCGCGAATTGATTCTGTACACCATTCGTGAGATCAGCCGTTTTGCCATTGCAGACAAAGAGGCATTTATGAAAAAGGTGCAGGAAGCATCTGCCATTCAGCAAGAGCAATCCGTTAAGGAGATCAAGCGAAAGCTGAGTAAAGACAAGCGCCGATTTGATGAACTCAATGTTCTTTACAAGAAGCTGTATGAGAGTTATGCTGTCGGAAGAATCCCCGAGGATAAGTTTGAAGCTCTTTCCGGTGAGTACCTTGCCGAGCAAAAGAATCTTGAAGGGGAGATTGCAGAAGCCGAAAGACAAATCAACGAATTTACCGCGAACAAATCCAATGCAGAAGCGTTCCTTGCTCTTGCAGAGAAGTACACAGATTTCACGGAGCTGACAACGCCGATGCTCAATGAATTTGTTGACAAGATACTTGTCCACGCACCGCAAAGGATAGGACGGGACAGAGTGCAGGATGTGGAAATCTATCTGAACTTTATCGGCAAATTTGACGCTCCCGTCGAAGAACGAGAGCCTACCGCCGAGGAACTTGAGCAACAGCGAATCAAGCAATATTGGAAGGACAGGTATTGGAAGGTCAGAGATAAAGAACTTGCCCGTCGCAAGAGAAAGAAGCAAGAAGATGACGCACAGAGAGCCAAAAATTTTCCCGCCGAGCACGAACAGCGAGTATCGGAAATCTTAGCCGAGGTTCGCAAGGATGAGCAGATGTTCCACGAGACCGGCAATCTCAATGCCGCTGTCGTATCGGTCGCGGGAGTGCCCGGTCATCGCAATTGGCAAAGATGAAAACCAAACAAAAACCAAAAAGCAGTCCGTGACATTTTGCGGACTGCTTCATTTCACTCAAAACGAAGAAAGGAATAATGTTTTATGACAGAAGAACAGAAAAAGTTAGAACAGGAAAAGCGTCGTTTGCAGGAAGCGCTTGCAAGAAACAGAGAGAAAGAACGAAAGCTTCGCACTCGCAGATTGATCCAGGAGGGCGCGATACTTGAAAAGGTTTTTCCTTTTGCCGAGGGCATGGAGCTTGCCGATTTGGAGCAGAAGCTCTATGAAATTGCGCAGAGATGCGAATCAATGTGAACTGCCGTATTCCCGTAAGGGCGCACTTACTCACCACTCGCGGAGCGAATGGTGTAAGGTGCGGTTTCCAACGGTATATAATCGCTTCGCAAACAGAACGGAGGTGAACGCCTACGGCAATCTATCATCTTGAAGCCAAGGTCATCAGCCGAGGCTCGGGACGCTCGGCAGTAGCGGCGGCTGCCTATATGAGCTGCTCGCGTATCTATAACGACTATGACGGCATCACACACGATTACACCCGAAAGCACGGACTTGTTTGGGAGAAGGTATTTCTCCCCGACAACGCCCCCGCAGAATGGCAAGACCGAGCCGTTTTGTGGAACGCAGTCGAAGCCGCCGAAAAATCCAAAGACAGCCGCCTTGCCCGTGAGTTGATCGTCGCCCTGCCGATTGAGCTTGCGCCCGAAGAACACGAACTTATTCTCTCGGAGTTTATCAAGCGTGAATGTGTGGCAAAGGGGATGTGTGCCGATGTCTGTTATCACGACACCGACGGGCATAATCCGCACGCACACATTATGCTGACGGTCAGACCGCTGACATCAAAAGGTACTTGGCAGGCGAAAACGCAGAAAGAGTATTTATGTATCCGTCGAGGTCTTGAGAAAGGATTTACCGCCGCCGAGTACAAGCAGGCGGAGAAAGAGGGGTGGGAGAAACAGTATCTCTACAAGGTTGATGATGAGAAAATGTATCTGCCGCCCTCCCGTGCCGATGGACTTGAAAGGATAAACAAATACCCGAAGTCAACGCAGTACGGCAGGCAAAATCCCATCTATGAGGAATGGAACAGTGAGGAGCAGTTGATGCGGTTTCGTGAAGCATGGGCGAGATATGTCAACCGAAGCCTTGACTTGTGCGAGCTTGATACCCGCATCGACCACCGAAGCCATAAGGCAAGAGGACTTAAAGTCAAGCCGACCATTCACGTCGGCATCTTCCGAGGTGTATCTGACCGCAAGCGAATCAATCAGCAGATACGAAGTGACAATAAACTGATAAATGACCTGCTTGATGCCGTTAAGTATCTTGCCAAGACTGTCGGTGTGCTTATCTCCCGCGCGGCATCTGCTCTTGAAGAAATACGAACAGACCTGCTCGTGCTGACCTATCATAAAAACGAGATAAGTAGCGAGCTGAATCGGTGTGAGAACAAAGCCGAAGATGTGCGAAGTGACCTTGACAAGTACAAATCAATTTCCACTGAACTTGCCGGGAAGCAAGCCGAGCGCGATGAGTTGTTCCACATCAAGAAGAAAACGCCGGGCCTGTTCAAAGGCAAGCACAAGGAGCTTGATGCAAAAATGTATGCGCTTGGCGAGGACATCTCCGAGCTTCAGCACAGCAAACAAGTCTATGCGAATCGCATCAGGTTGAGCGCACCGAGTATTGATGTGGCAGAACGTGATGTGAAGTTCTATGAGAGCAAGGTCGCCGAGCTAAAGCCGCAACGGGAGGAATGTAAAAACGCCATTTCAAAAAAGGTCGATGAATACCGTAAGGTCGAAGCCGAGAGCGCCGACCTTGATCAAGAGAAGCTGACCGAGGCAAGACAAGCCATACAGTAATCACAGATCAAAAAGATATCGGGTAGATAAAAACGGCAATGCGGCGCGACCGCAACGCCGAAAAGCGGAGATTTCGAAAGATTTCTCCGCTTTTTCGATTCTGATGTTTTTTGAAATTTTGAAAATGAAGTTCTGCGCTTTGCATTCTTTTCGAATCTGTATCCGGATTTGAACTGTCAAAAGCCCAATATTGTTTTATCGAATACAAAGAAAAGAGCCACGGCAATAACCGTGGCAAATCTATCTTTTCGGTATTCGAAAACTTATATTATGCTTTCCAAAGGCTGTGCAGGTTGCAGTAAGCATAGAC
>JBJDZG010000026.1:0-123977 GCA_051867875.1 Eubacteriales bacterium | reverse complement strand
AACTTACTCTTGACAACGGCAAGACCGCCACGGTTAATCTTGAAGTGGAAAATAACTCGGAAAACTTATCGGGAAACACGTGGAAAATTGAAGCTTTGAGCGATTTGTCCTCAAAATGCGAGTACACCGACGGCAAATTAAATATTCTGATCTTTGAAGGCTTGGAATTTTACTATTGTGATGAATCGTGTGTTCCTTATGTGAAACCCGGAAAAGATATTCAAGACGATGATGATATATGGAATTATCTCAACATAATAGTAGTAATAAACGGTGAACAATATAAGCCTGAAATTTTCAAAAAGGAGATCGACAACTATAAATATTACGCATCAGTCAAGGATTTAAGCGAGAAGCCTTATTCATATACGATAATTTACGAAATAGGTCCGGCGCAAAGTGTCTTCTGCGACCGCTTTGCCGTAACAGTCCAAAATCAATAATAAAAGACCGCCGAGAAAGCCGTGCTACCGCAAGCAAATATTTATCGAATTAGTATGGTATTATCTTTATAATTCTTATTTCAATATTTCAAGAATTTCCGAGAATGAAGTGAGCGAATACGTTGATTTTTGGCATTTCGTTGCGTCGCCAACGGCGAAAGTCGTCATTTCGGCACGCAAGCCTGCTTCAATTCCTGCTTCTGCGTCTTCGACTATCGCACAATTTTCGGGAGAAATTCCGAGCATTTGTGCGGCTTTAAGGAATACCTCGGGGTCTGGCTTGCTGTGCGAGATATTGTTTCCGTCGGAAACTGCGTCAAAATAATCGCCAAGACCTATTTGCCGAAGAATCGCGGGGGTGTTCTTGCTCGACGAGCCTATCGCCAGCTTATATCCTCGCTCTCTCAATTTTGCAAGCGTTTCCGTAATGCCGGGGAGTCTGTCATCGGGCGTGAGATTCAATAGCAAGTTCTTATAAATCTCATTTTTCTGCTCTGCCATAGCGAGCTTTTGTTCCTCGGAATACCGTTTTGTCGCACGTTCAAGAATTATTTCAAGGCTCGCCATACGGCTGACACCGCGAAGTCGGTTGTTTATATTTCGGTCGAAATAGATGCCCTCGGAGTCCGCCATTTGCTTCCACGCGAGGTAGTGAAGCTCGTCCGTAGAGACTATAACTCCGTCAAGGTCGAAAATAATAGCTTTTATCATAATGCAAACCTCAGTTTTCTTTGTTGTATTTTATGCTTTTTATCTGTGCGGGAAGTCCGTACTCGGCATAGCCCAATACCGCTGTTAACCACGCGCCCCCGCATGAAGCAGGGTGAGTGCCGCCGATATAGAGCTTGCCTGCGTATTTTTTGCCGCCGCCGACGAGGTCTATCGAAGCGGTTTTGTAAAACCACTCGTAAGAAGCGTCAGCCTTGCCCGTCATGCACGCACAGAGCGCGTACATTGAAGCGGAAAGGCTCGAACCGTGTTCGGTATAGGGAAGATAAAAGTCGTAATTGGAGGCTTTTATGCGCCTGTCAAAGCGATGCGGCAAAACGCACATCAGCGTAACGACGTCCGCCTGCTTTATAACTCTCGTAGCCGTAGCTACTCCGCCCGTGCCGCCCCAATATTCCTGCGGGTGAGAGAGCCTTCCTCTGACTTTTTCTACCGAAACGTCTTCAAGTGAAAAATATCCGTCGAACTGCTCGATAATGCCGTTTTCATTCGGTGAGGGAAGATATAGCTTTTCAGCGAAGCTTTTAAGGTCTTCTATATCTTTTTTATGCTCGCCGATGAACGCTCTGTACTTTTCGGGGCAGAGCTTTTCGTAATGCTCGAGCGCATCAAGGAAATTCAGCACCGTTTCGTGAGCCATGTAATTTGTGTAAGCATTGTTGTTGACTCGTTCGTGATACTCGTCAGGACCTATTACATCAAGAAGCTCAAATCTGTCCTTGCGGGGACTGTAATATGCGTAAGAAAGGTAGAAAAGCGAGCTCTCGCAGAGCACGTCGAGCGCTCCCTCGTCAAGGAGCGTCCAGTCGTTACACTGCTTTATGAATTTATACATCGCAACGGCGACATCGGCAGAAATATGTATCTGTTTGTCCTTGAAATAAGTCCTTACGGGACGGGAAGTAAAAACGTCAATTATGTTGAAATCGCTGCAAGCGTCCTGACCGTCCTCGTGGCTCTCCCAAGCGTAGAAAGCACCCTCGAAGCCGTAACTCTTGGCTTTTTCCTTAGCGCCTTCAAGCGTGGATATTCTGTATTTAACGAGCCTGCGCGCAACCACTTTGTCGGTTACGGTGTAAAAGGGAAGCATGAACATTTCAGTGTCCCAGAAAACCGCACCCTTGTAGGTCTGTCCCGAAAGACCGCGTGCCGAAATCGAAACGCCGTCAATCTTGGGGGCATAAATAATCAACTGATATACGCTGTAATCAAGCGCAAGCTGAATATTCGCCTCACCCTCGATTATAACACGGCTCGCGCTCCATTTTTTGTCCCACCAAGCCTTGTTTTCCGCCTTCGCGTTCCCGTAATCACACGAATAATCTCCGTCAAGAGAAATTCCGTCGTGTGTAATGCAAGCGCATTTTTCGAGTTCAAACGGCTTTTCGGGAGTGAGTTTACATTCATATCGCCTGCCGACAATTTCTCCGTCAGAGTGAGAATTTGAGGGCTCAAAAGAAGATTTTTCGTGCAGAGTTACCGAGAGATGCTTGCCCTCGTTGGTAGTTGCAAAAACGCTCGCGGGCTCTGTGTATGTGCCGTTTACGTCAAAATGCTTTCCGTTAATGTTCCAGACGTCAAAGTCAATACCGCTCAAAACGGAAATGCTGACTTCTTTGTCGCTTGAAACTCTGTATTTGGAATAGAGAAGTCTGTAATCTTCCTGCGCGAAGAATCTCTCGCTCTCAATCTTTATATGCGCACCGTCAACGGAGTAGAGCGTTTTTCTTGAATATACGCCGCAGCTTATGTCAAGACATTCTCTGTGAGAGAGGACGTCCGTGGGAGTTTTGCCGTTAACCCTCAACGCGGTGTAGAGTGGATTAGGCATATTTACTGGCTCGCGCCAGCCTTCTCCACGGTCGTAAAATCCCGCAGTCGTCAAGGCAACGCAGGCGTCTTTTCTGTGCTCGTCAAGCGTGCCTCTGTATCCGAAAACGCCGTTTCCGATGAGAAATCTGTCGCCGAGAGAGAGTCTGTCGGCACTGTAATCGGTTTCAATAATCTTCATAATTTCTGAATAAATATCCTATCTCGGAATTACCGTATAATTTTTTACCGTGTGATAGCCGTCGTAAATTTTAATGCTTATCTCGTCGTCGCTTGCGCTTTCAAGAGTAAGCTTGTTTTTGTAAACCGTGAATTTGACCGTCTTGCCCTTGATGAGAAGCGAGAATGAATAAGAATTCCAGCTCTGCGGAAGCATCGGCGAGAGGGAAAGCTCTCCGTCACTGCGCAGACCGCCGAAGCCGTAGACTATATTGAGCCAGGCGGCTGAAATACTCGTCGTATGTAAGCCCTCGTGCGTATTTCTGTTGTAGTCGTCAAGGTCAAGTCTTGTGGCGAACGAGAAAAATTCAAGCGCCTCGCCGTGCTTGCCTATCTCGCACGCTAAAATTGAGTGAACGGAGGGGGATAGCGACGATTCGTGAATACATTTCGGCTCGTAAAATTCGTAATTTGCTCTCTTGCACTCTCTTGAAAAATCGGAGTTGTAGAGAAGCTGGAACATAAGCACGTCCGGCTGTTTTATCATATCGTTTCTGTAAATTCTGTCGTAGCTCCAATGCGAGTAGAGCGGGAAATCGCTGTCGGGAATGGAATCGACATCAATGTGAGGAAGCGAATAGAAGCCCTCGTGCTGCTCGTAGAGCATGGTCTTCCCGTCGTAGAGAATTTTCATTTTCTCAGCTAAGGTCTGCCACCTCTCACGCTCGCCGTCCCTAAGACCGAGAGCGGAAAGGCGCTCGTCGGGAAGCTCGTCAAGAACTTTAAGCGTATAAAGAAACGACTTTTTAGCCATGTAGTTTGTGTAGGTATTATGATTTACCATCATCTGAAACTCGTCAGGTCCCATTACGGCGTAATAGCCGAAATTCTCGCCCGACGCGTCAAACTGACCTCTCGTGGCTAAAAAACGGCAAATCTCAATCAGCATTTCAATGCCGTGAGAATGTAAAAACTCTGTATCGCCGCAGACGTTGACGTAGTGATAGATTCCGTAAGCCACGGCGGTCGTGGGCTGAATTTGAAGGGAAGCGTGCTGCCAGAGCGTGCAGGCTTCCTCTCCGTTAAGCGTAGCGATAGGATAGCAAGCACCCTCGCAGTCGAGGTCCTTTGCTCTTTGTCTTGCCTTGTCCAAGGTGTTGTATCTGTATTCAAGAAGATATTTTGCGGCAGTCGGATTGTTGAAAAGATAGTAGGGAAGGCAGTAGGTTTCCGTGTCCCAGAATGCGTGACCGCTGTACGCCTCGCCCGTTAGTCCCTTAGCACCTATATTGTCCGTCGGCTCTGCACCGTGATAGGTCTGCTGGAGCTGGAATATGCAGAAGCGAATTCCTTGTTGAGTTTCCTCGTCTCCGTCAATAAAGATATCGGATTTCTTCCAGAAATCTGCCCAGTATGCATCGTTTCTTGCGCTCGCGGCGTCAAAGCCCTCACGCATAGCCGTATTGCATTCTTCCTCTGCTTTTGCCAGGCACTCACCGCCTCGCTTGTCTGCAAGGCAGACGATAATTCTGTCAGCAGTTTGCGTAACTCCCGCCTTTAAGGACAGCTTTATCTCCTTGCTGATTTTTCTCTTTGAAGGGTGCTCAGTCGCACAAGGCATTGATACCGCATAAGCTACTGCAACGTGCTGGGCGGTGCTCTCGGTCGTACATTCTATGCCGTCATCACTTTCGGAAAACGGTATAAATCTTGAAGGCGCACCGAAATGAGTGCCCTCAAAATGAGCGTTCATTCGCAGAGTCAGCTGGCAGTCCCCATTCGACGTAAAGCTTATTCTCTGATATGCTCTGTGGTAGTACTGCATATCCAAAAAGCGAACGAAATCAATCTTGATATCCCCGCCTTTTGTGTGCCAGAGAAGAGTCCTGTACAGCTTGCCGTTTTGCAAATTCAAGGTGCGCTCGTAGTCTGAATAATTCGATGAGCCCATATCGAGCTTTTCACCGTTTGCTTCAATTTCAATATCAAAGAAATTGCAGGCGTTCACCATGTAGTGCGTTATCGTCGCAATACCTTTGTAGCCCGTGGCGTTTCTGTCCTTGGCGTATTCGTAAATGCCGTTGAGGTAATTTCCGCGAAGCGAGGGGTAAGACGTGTCCTCGTCGAGATATCCGCGCGCGCCCATGTATTCGTTTCCAAGACTGAAAATTGATTCAGCTACCTTGGAAAAATCCTTGCTGTATTCTGTTTCTGTAACATTCCACGGATTTATCGCAAAATGCTTTCTCGGTGTTTTTCCCATAGTTTTTCCTTTCAAAGTAAAGCAAAATTACCGTTGTATCTTAAAAAATCAAGGGGATACGTAGAGTAACCCCTGATTTTACTTCTTTTACCGTTATATTTTCCCGTGCATCTTTGCACGCCGATGGAAAAGAGAACGAAAAATATACCTGCCTTTTTCAGCGGTCTTACGGCTTTTATTCTTTAAGACCACTGGTAGCGTTAGTACCCGTAATCTGTTTTTGGAATATTGCAAATATGAAGAGCTGGGGAATAACCGTGATGCTTATTGCCATAAGATACTTGTCAATTCCAAAGTTCATCATATTGGACATTTCGGCTTCGAGATTATAAATCTTAACCATAGCCGTGTAAAGGCTCTCGTCCTGCAAGAGCAGATAGGGGAGCAGAAAGTCCGCCCACGACGCCGTCATGGCGAAAATGGAGATAACTCCGATAATGGGCTTTGACAGGGGCAGAACGACCTTGAAAAATATCTGCATGGCGTTTGCACCGTCAATTTTTGATGCCTCGATTACCGCCTTCGGCAAAGTGTCGAAGTAGTTTTTGAACATCATGAAATAGTACGCATTTGCTCCGTAAAGCAAGCAGAGCGGAACGTACATCGCATATCCCTTAAATCCCAAAGAAATAATGTTTGAGTAAAGTGGGACAAGGGAAGCAACTGCGGGTATCATGTAGCTTGCCATAACAAGTCTGTATACCGTTTTATATCCCGCGGGCTTGAGGATTGATACCGCGTAAGCGAGAAGTCCGTTAAATACAACCGCGCTGGCGACTGAGCCAATCATCAAAATAAGAGTATTTAAGAAATATGTTCCGAATTCAACAGTTTCCCAAACCTCGATTATTTTGCCAAGGTCAATAGAATCGGGGAAGAAGGTAAACGGGGCTTTGAAAACCTCGTTTGCGTCCTTAAAGCCTGCAAGGAAGAGCCAGCCTATCGGAATAAGTGCTGCCAAGGACGCCACTATGAGAATAAATATCATAACGGCGTAAAGGAGCTTGTAAGCGGGACGCTTGTATTCGAGGGAGTTTATAAGTCCGTCGTGTTTGTCTTTTAACTTCATAATATGCTATCCTCCTCGTCCTTTTTTGAAAGTTTGAAGTAGAGGATACTGAATGCGAAAATAATTATCGCCAGAATTACTCCGCACGCCGCGCCGAGTCCGGGCTCGTGGTCGATGAACGTATATCTGTAACAGAGATACATAAGAGATATCGACGCGTTGTCAGGACCGCCCGCGGTCATAATCATGGGCTCATAGAATACCTGGAATACAGAGATTATCTGCAATATAAACAAGAGCTTGATAGTGGGCTTTATAGAGGGGAGAGTAACGTAGCGGAGTCTGTGGAAAAGACCTGCTCCGTCAAGTCTTGCCGCCTCATAAAGAGAGGTGTCAACCGTTTGAAGCGCGGAGAGGTAAATAAGCACAGTCGCGCCCGCACCTCGCCAAGTCATTACTATGACTATGGACGGAATTACCCATTCGGAGTTCATCAGCACCTGAATTGGCTTCTGTCCGAAAAGCGCAAGTATACCGTTAATCATACTTCCCGAAGAGCCGTCAAGAATTTGTGTCCACATGAGCATTACCGCAACGCCCGAGATAATACTCGGCAAATAGAGCATACAGCGGAAGAACCCGCGGAAATGTATTACTTCGTTGAGTATAAGCCCTAAGAAGAGCGGAAGTAAAAATCCTATCAAAAGCGACCAGAACGCATATAGGAACGTATTTTCAAGAGCCTTCAAAAACGCAGGGTCCGTAAATACGTCAATATAGTTCTGAAATAATATAAATTCCTGAGGTTGAAATCGCTTTATTGAGTAAAAGGAATAGAGAATATTTTGGAGCAGCGGTCCCCAGACGAAGAAGGCAAACAGCACGAGCGTCGGGAGCATAATTGCCCAACCGCCGATGTTCTTTTTGAAGAAGGCTGACAGCTTGCCAAGTATTCCTTTCTTTCCGATTTTTTCAGTGTTTTCGTTAATCATTTTATTTCAATTTACTTAAAAAACGATCCATAAAGTTGTTGTTTGCAGTTGTGAGCAGAGATCTCGGGTCTGCGTTGGGATTTGTGATAACGTTTTGAATAGCCAAGTCAAGCAAGCCGTACATGTCCTGGCAGTAGTTGGGCTCCTCGTCGTGCCTGTATTCGTAAATTGTGTCAAAGAAATCCTTCATGTACTCGTAATTTACGTTTACGTATTTTTCTTCAAGAGCATTTGCAATTTCGAGATAGTCCGCGTTCTTCCAAGCCTTGATTGTAGGAAGAATGGGCATAGCCTTGGACTGAGCTACCTGATGACCTTTTTCCATAGCGGAAACGGATATTTCGTCAACCTCGGGACTTCTGCCTATGTATTTGAGGAAGAGAAGCGCGCCCTCAACCTGCTCGTCGGTTGCGTTTTCAGCGAAAACGTAAGGCGTACCGCCAAAGAGTGCCGCATGGCTCGTACCGTCGCCTGTGGGCATGGGGACGAGTGCGAAATCGTCTTTGTTGAATCCGTAAGCAGTGATGGGCTGACCGAGTGCGTCGTTACCGACGAAAGCCATACAAACATTGCCTGTACCAATCTGGGGTGCCCAGTCGTTGTAGTTGAATGATGCGCTGGGATAGAGCAATCCTTCGTTTGCAAGGCTTTGAATCCAAGTGAGTGCCTTTACCATACCCTCGTCCATGAGGTTTGAGGTCCACTTGCCGTCCGCACCCTTGGTCTGAAGCGCGCCTGCGCCGAAGTTCCAAGCGATGTTGCAGAGTTGCCAACCGCCCGTCTTGTTAGCGGAGAGAATGATAATACCGTATTTTTCACCGTTATAGGTGTCGGAAACAATGCGGCAGACCTCCGTTACTTCATCAAAAGTCGTGGGATAAAGGGGATTGCCTTCTTCATCGTAAATAATGTACTTGCCGTTACCATCTTTTTCAATGATACCGCAGTCGTACATCATAGCAAGGTTGAGATAGAGTCCCATGCCGTAGCCGTCACGGGGAACACCGTAGAGCTCTCCATCCCTTGTAAGAGCCGCGCGCATGCTGTCGTCCATCTTGTCAATCCAACCGAGCGCTGTTATCTGTTCGGTAATGGGACGAATGTAGCCCTCTCTTATGAGCATATCAGGCTCGGTGAAGTACGTCTGGAAAATAGTCGGGAGCTGTCCCTGATTTCCTTTTGCGCTGACCGTTTCAGGGCTGTACGTATAGGGCTCGGCAACGATTTTGTACTGAGGATAATCTCTTTCAAAATTTGCCTTCCATTCCTCATACATTGCAACGTCGGATTTTTGAGATTTTTCAGGCCAGAAACCTATTTTGATTTCTATTCTGTCATCTTTTTCACCGTCGCAAGAGGGTAATACAAGTGCGCTCAAAATCAAGCACGCTATACAAATGATTAACAAAAATCTTCTTTTCATAAGCACCTCGCATAAAAATTGATATAGTTATACTTATATTTTTATATATTTATTATAAAACATTATTATGCTGTTCTTCAATAGAGTAATACTGCAAAATAGTCGAGAAAACTGTCTTACGGGTTAAATTTTACTCTCAATGCAAAATACACCTCACGCTTACGGGTGAGGTATATTCATATTCATCTGTCTGTTCAGTTTTTCAAGCGGAGCAACCGCGTTTCTGCTTATGCGTTTTGCAAGATAAGAAACCGCAAAAATCAGCAGGAAAAGATATGCAAGCATTGCCGCGAAGATAACGAAGCACTGCCTGATATACCCTCCCTTTGAAACGTACATTTGCAGGGTTGAACCTTCCATAAGCTCACGGGAAGTGATATAGTAACCGTTAAACGCACTGCCGTTAGAGATTATGTCGCGCACGTCGGCGTCGGCGTTCAGTATATCCTCACCGTTTTGAATGACAAAATGGCAGGGCTCTCCAAAGCTGTTGTAAAGCAAGCGAGAGGAAAACAGCGTTTCGGGCAGAAGGTCGGATACGAGAATACCGCAGACCTCTCCGTCGGAATAGATTTTCGACATACAGGAAATAACGCCGTTTTCGGAATTGTAGTAAGTTCTGTTGTAAACATCGGCGACATTATCGGTTCTTATCGAGATATGAGTTTGCTCGTCGCTTTCGATAAATCTCATAATATCCGCCTCGCGCAAAAGCTCGTCAAGCGTGGGCGGAGCGCCCATTTCCGCAGAATACGCCATATATCCGTTGAAGCCGTAAAGCGTCGCACCGTCTATTTTTACGGAGTAATTGCAAAGCCTGTTAAGCTCATTTGAAACATCATAATCATTGCCGAGTATAGCTTCGGAGAGCATACTTTGCGAGGCGGTGTTCTCAACGAAACTCATAACCTGCGTTATATAGGTTGAGGTCATTTTCACCGCACTCGAACAGTTGCTGTTCGACTTTGCCACCTGCAAATCGTAGAGATTTGATATAATTACGACGTACGATATTACGCTGACCGTGATGGCAAAAATCAAGGAGAGCAAAAATATGCTGTTATAAATTCTTTTTTTCAGCTTGTAAAACATTTTTGCTCTCCTTTCTTTGTTTCAGATGGTCTTTTGTATTCTTACGTCAACTCTCGTGCCCTTGCCTACCTCGGAGGTAATGGACATTCCGTAAGACTTTCCGTATTCGAGCATAACTCTCTTGTTGACGTTTTTGAGTCCGTAACCGCCGGGTTTGCCGTCGTTTGCTTGCTCAAAGAAATTGTCCGGCACGGTAAAACCGCAGCCGTTGTCCTCGACGGAGAGAATAATGTCATCACCGTCAACCCTTGCAGAAATGTGAATGTGTCCCGCACCCTCGTGGTCTGCAAAGCCGTGCTTTATGCAGTTTTCAACTATGGGCTGAAGCACGAGCTTAAGCACTCTGTATTCACGGAGCTCCTCGGGAATGTCGCAGGAATACGTAAGCGAGTCGGGGAATCTTATTTTTTCAATTTCAAGGAAGTGTTCAACTATCTCGACCTCGTCTGCAATGCTTACGTACTTGTCGCCCTTGTGTAAGCTCAGACGGAAGAATTTTGCGAGGTTGATAACGAGCACCTCAATCTCGGGCTGTTTCTTTATCTTTGCCATCCAAGCTATCGCGTCGAGCGTATTGTAAAGGAAATGGGGATTAATCTGGCTCTGCAACGCGTCAAGCTCGAGCTTTCGCTGGATTTCTATGTTTTCGATATTCTCGTCCATCAACTTAAAAAGACGCTTTATCATAAGGTCGTAGTTTTGCCAGAGCGCATATAGCTCGTCGCCCTCTTCTGCAAATTTAATAATTCCTCGTCCCGTTGTGAAATCAACTGCGGATATCTCCGCAGAGAGCTCGTTTATCGGGGAGGTAATCTTTTTTGAAAGCCTGAACGCCAAAAGAATGGCAACTCCAAGGCTGATAATAGCTATCGCAAAAAGCACCCAGCCGAGAATGGTAAAGTCCTTAGTAAGCGCGCTGTTGTCAAGCACGCTCACAAAATACCACTTCATGTTGTATTGCTCCGTAGCCTCGGTAACTACGATATTCGTTATTGCTCCGCCAATGAACTTTTGAGAATAATTGCTGCTTGACAAAGGGTAATTTTCTTTTTCAAGTATCGTTTTTCCCGCGTCGTCGCCGACGGATTTCGCAAGGATAAGGTAGTCCTCGGTAATAAGCTGGGAATAACCGAGAGATGAGTCCGTTTCAAGACAGATATCGGTCAAAATTTCCTCTTTGACGTAGAATATGACCGCGCCTGTAAGATTGTGCTTTTGAAAACGTCTGCCTATCTCGATATAGCCCATATTGCTGTTTAGCGCGCCTTGATACAGTATGCGATTTCCGCTCTCAACGGTGCGTATAAATGAGTTCGCAGGCATATCAAAGCCCTCGTTTTGCGAATAAATCTCGCCGTCTATTGCAAGTACCACGTTCACGTAATCCGAGGAGAGGGAAGCGTTGTTCACAATAGCATAAAACGCATCTTTTCGCACCTCGGGGTCATCGCTTTCAAGTAAAGATATCTCGTCACATTGCGTCATGCGCGTGTAGCCGTAGTTTATCTCGTCAAGTATTACGCAAAGGCGGTCGTTCATTCTCGCGTGATTGGCAAAAACGTCGTTTTGAATATACGAATCCGTAACGCCCACGGCGATAATTTGTACCGCTATGAGAAGCGCTGTAAAGAGCGCGCACAGTATCAGCGCAAAAATGAGGGCGAATTTTTTACTAAGACTTCTTTTCATTTCGTTTTCTTATGTACTCGCTCGGAGTGCAGTTTTCAATCTTTTTGAATACCTGTGAAAAGTATTTCATATCCACGTAGCCCACCATTTCCGCTATTTCGTAAACGCGGTATTTTTCCTCTGTAAGAAGTCGCTTTGACATCATTATGCGGTATTCCGTAAGACAGGTATTAAATGTTTTCCCAAGTTCTTTTTTGAATAAGTGCATAAGATATGAGTCGGAAACGCCGAGATATTCGGAAACCTCGGAGATAGAAAGGTCGTTCTGCGAAAAATGCTCGGATACGTACCCAAGTGCATCAACAATGTGCTTTTTGTACGCCTTTTCCTCCTCGTTTTCTTGCTTGGAGGCGGTAACGCTGTTGAGCGAAGCGAAGAGCTTGTTGCACGCAACGAACTTTGCCGCCCCGAAGGAGGAGGGAATTTCAGAGGTCGAATAAAAGGGCTTGCTTATGCCTATCGACATAATGACCTTGCTTTTTTCCTCGTACTCGCGGAACATCATCGTGAGCCTTCGTTCAAGCACCGCTACGTCTGTGAAATCCGTCGCAAACGCCACTCTCTTGTCGCTTCTCGAATAAATCGTATTGTAATTTTCAAGCACGGAAAGTATCTGCTTTTCAACGAGAGCAAGAGCCTCTCGCGCTTCCTCGTCGGAAACGTTGCAGACCGAAAAATCAACCTTGCAGTAAATTATAACACCGCTTTTGATAACGGGCAGGTCGTATAGCTTGAGCTTTTCTTCAAAATTGCCTTCAAACTCTCCGTGGAAAATATCATCTACAAGCTTGGTTTTTATTGCGGGGAGACCTATTCTCATGTCCGAGAGCATACTCTCGGTGCGCCTTTTTTTCTTGAGCTTTTCGATAGCGTCAAGAACGGTTTTTATAAGCTCATCGTTGTCAATGGGCTTTAATAAATACTTGTAAGCACCGCGTTGGAGAGTGGAGCGTACGTACTCAAAATCGTTGTAACCGCTAAGCATTACGATCATTCCGTCGTAATTTTCCTCGACCAACTGATTAACGAGCTGGAGTCCGTCCACTTTGGGCATTCTCACGTCACTTATAATAACGTCGGGCTTGTGCGCTCTGATGGCTTCAAGACCTTCCTCACCGTTTTTCGCAACGGCAACTATCTGAATACCGTAGCTTTCCCACGGGATAGTCTGCTTTATGCCCTCTCTGACGAGGTATTCATCGTCAACTAAAATCATCTTGTACATAATATTTTCTCCGAAAAAGGAATTGCAGGGAAGCGTATGCTTCCTTGCTTTATTTTATCATAGTTTGCATTATTTTTCAATAGCAATCTTATAAAAATGTCTGCCCTCTTGCGAGGGCAGACAAGAACTGCTTTTTGTTCAGCAGATTTTGCTTGTGCTAAGTCTTATGCGAAAAGACCTTTGAAGAAGTTAGCTATCTGAGCAAGAAGCTTTGTAAAGAAGTTGATGATAACTTCAAGGAAGGAAGGAGCTGTGGGCTCATCGGGAGTCTCGGGCTCATCGGGAGTCTCAGGCTCATCGGGAGTCTCGGGTTCGGGGGCATCGACCGTAAGAGAGGAAACGGAAACTGCTTCATTTCCTGCCTCATCGGTTGCGATAACCTTAACGGAGTACGTTCCTGCCTCTGCTGTGAACTTGCCGTCAACAACCTCAACAACCTTATCACCGAGCATTACCTCGTAAGTGACAGTGATGTTTTCAGCCTTTGAATAGTTGTCGGAAACGGATACGCCGATAACTACTTCATCACCGACTTTTACGTCTTCCGGAAGTGTAACTTCAAGACCGGGCTTCGAGTCGTCGTTGTGTGTAAGGTCAATCATGACGTTGCCGAACTTAACGCTTGTAATTTTGAGAACGTCGCCTGCTGTTGCGAAGTTGTTGTGAACGTGAATATCGGAGAGTGCATTGTAATCAACACCGGATGCTTCAAGGTCGATAACGAGCACCTGCTTACCGGAAAGGTGAGCAAAATCTCTGCCGTAAACGTTCTTGAAAGTGCCCTCCGCGTTAGCTGCGAACCAACGAACGCCCTGACCGGCAAATTCAATACGAAGTTGAGAAATGTCGCCCTCAACTTCAACGAGCATATATCTGTTGCCCGCACCTGCGCCACCGTTAATCCAACCAATGTAGGAATAACCTTCGCCACCGGCAGTTACTTCCTTGCCGGGGAAATCGTCAGCAAGAACCTCATCGCCGAAAGTGATTTCGTTAACGATTTCGTTAGCGAATTTAACGCTTGTAATCTTGAGAACGTCGCCTGCGGCTGCGAAATTGTTGTGAACGTGAATATCGGAAAGAGCGTTGATATCAGCACCGCTTGCAATAAGGTCGATTACGAGAGTCTGCTTGCCGGAAAGGGAAGCAAGATTCTGTCCGTTGTAATCCTTAAGCGTGCCCTCGGCATTTTCAGATGCCCAGAATACACCGCCTGCCATCTGGAAGCGAAGCTGAGAAATGTCGCCTTCAACTTCAACGAGCATGTATCTGTTGCCTGCGCCGACGCTGCCGTTAATCCAACCAACGTAGGAGTAACCTGCACCGCCTGCTGTAATCTCTTTACCGGGGAAGTCTTCTGCGAGAGCCTCATCGCCCCATTCAAGCTCGGGAGGAAGCTCTTTTGCAAATTTAACGGACGTAATCTTAAGAACGTCGCCTGCTGCTGCGAAATTGTTGTGAATGTGAATAGCTCCGAGAGCGGAAATATTAACACCGGATTTAAGAAGGTCTATTTTGAGCGTCTGCTTGCCGTTAAGGCTTGTGAAGCTGTTACCGTCGAGGTCAACGAGTGTTCCCTCGGCATTTTCAGATACCCAGTAAACACCGCCTGCCATCTCAAAACGAAGCTGAGAAACGTCGCCTTCAACGTCGACGTACATATATCTGTAACCTGCGCCGACGCTGCCGTCAATATAACCAACGTAGGAGTAACCTGCACCGCCTGCCGTAATCTCTTTACCGGGGAAGTCTTCCGCAAGAGCTTCGTCTGTAAATTCAAGGCTTGCACCTACTGCGTCAGCGTAGAAAATCTCGTCGATGAGAATTCTGCCTGCACCGCTGATATACATATCAACGCCGGAGATGTCCTTAACGCCCCAAGTCTTTTCAATGTCAACTACAAGATATTTGTAATTTTCGCCTGAATAAGGATTGAGAGAACTGAGAGAAGGAAGTGCTGTGGCCGCAAGAAGGTCATGAGCGTATACGATTTTAACCGTGGAGTCAGTGTCTGTTGTAAGAACGTCAAAACGGAAGTCCGTGAGGTCCTCGCGTCCGTCAAGAGCGTACTTGATTACGAGGTACTTTCTTCCTGCGCTTGAAACGTTGGAACGAAGCTTAATGCTTGTGAACGCCTCACCCTTGGCGTCAAGTACGAGATGACCGTTTGTGATAACGTTATTTACAGAAGAGTAAGAAAGTATGTAGTTCATTCCGAAGCCTGCACAGTCTGCAACTGCCTTTTCGTAGTCAGGACCTGCTGTGAGGTATTCGTAATCGAACTGAGTCATGTATTCAATAGTGGATTTGTCAATGATGGGGAAGTTAACCTCGGGAACAACCGTTTCAAGGTTTGTGAAGAATACGCGGGATACGTTAACAGTACCGTCTGTAACTGCGACTTCAATACCGCGGATTTCTTTTGCACCGAGGGATTCGAGAGAGATGACAACGTTTCTCTCTGTGGAGTCGATAGCGGGAAGAGCGTTGCCGTCAAGGTCGCGGAGGTCAGCCCAAGCCTTTGCTGTGCCGACTGTGCCGTCAGAAAGAACGGGAGCTACCGTTACGTTGCCGGAACCGAAAATACCAACTGCAACTGCGCCGTATGCGCCGTCGGTGTTGTTGGAAGTAGCAACTTCACTTGCTATCTGCTTTTTGTCGGAGATTACGTAGGAGGGAGGAACAAGCTTAAATGTTCCGGACTCTCCGCCGTCCCACCAGTTGCCGTAGTCAGCACCGTCGAACTGCTTAACAACAGTTTCGTTACCGCCCTTAACTACTGCTATTTTGAGAATATCGAGCTTACCTGCTTTACCGTTTGAGTAAAGGTGGAAGCCAACCATAGCGTCGGGATTGCTTGTTTCAATACCAACCTCGGTCTGTGCGAAGTCGATAGTGATTGTTGTCCACTCGGAGCCTATGTCGCTACCCTCGGAAACCGTGATACCGTCAACGATATCAGCATGGTC
This sequence comes from Eubacteriales bacterium, assembly GCA_051867875.1. Lineage (GTDB taxonomy): Bacteria > Bacillota > Clostridia > Oscillospirales > CAG-272 > RGIG4608. The sequence continues at coordinate 108,154 of JBJDZG010000026.1, read as the reverse complement.
GAGAGAGTATGTCTTTACGGGAACCGAGTCGGAAATACGGATACCGAGTGTGAGGTCAGCGAGCTTAACGCTTTCGTCGGGAGAACGAACCTCAAGTACGAGCTGGTCAAAGCCTGCGGAGATTTTGGGGCTGGCTATCTTGTAGATAGGGTCCTCGATGTCGTCAGCCTGACCTGCTTCCCATGCGCTTGCTCTGTAAGCGATGGACGCTGCCGTACTGCCTACAACTGCATCAAGCATTCTGTCGAACGCTTCGTCGTATTCTCTTGTCTGATACGACGGTGCTTCCTCTGCCATAACGGGAACAGCCGCAAATACTACTGAAAGTACCATGAGCATCGAAAGCATTATGCAAGTCAATTTGCGTGTTTGCTTTTTCATATAGAATTCCTCCAAAAAATATTTTATTTATTCTCCATAGACGTAGAGTTCGGATATTTGCGCGCCGTACTCTGTGCTATTGGAGGTAAATACGAATTTAATGTAGCGCATTTCAAACGGTGTGTCAAGCACCAGAGCTGCTACGTTACCCTCTGCGGGGTCGAATGTGTAAACGGTCTTCGGAACTACAACTTCCCACGTCTTTCCGTCAAGGCTTCCGAGAATTTCGATTTCCTGAGTTCTCGTTTCCCAAAGAAGAAGGGGAGGAAGGTGAATGTTGATATACTTGGCTCTTACAACCTCGCCCATGTCAACTGCGAAGGAAGCGGGGAATACGCCCTTCTTGGACTCGAAATAAGTGAGCGTGTTGCCGTCGAGCATTTTGTCAATATCGTAAACGTCCTCGTGCTCCGCAACCTCTGTAAAGGTCTTGTTCGTTGTCATTGAGGGAGGATAAAACTCGATTTCGCTTATTCTGATAGCGTCGGGATATTTAATTCCTTCCTGTCTGAAAATACGGAGCTGAATACCGTAGTAGCCGTTGGCATCTATCTTATTTTTGAGGTCTGCGTAGTTGCTGTCCTGAGGGTTAAGAGAGATATCCTGCATATTGTTGATTCTCGTCCAGTCGCCCGTTGCGGTTTTCTTGGCGAAAATGGAAACTGCGTACTGGCTGTAAATATTTGAACCCTCGGAGCCGAGAATACGGATATTACCTATCTTCTTGGCTTCGTCAAATTCAAAGCTGAGAACGAGAGCCTCGGTGTCAAGGTCTGCCCAAGCGTCGAATACGAATTCAGTGTCGCGGTTGCCGTCGATAAGCAACTGAGCGGAGCTTGCAACAGTAGCGTCAAGAGGATAGTCGCTAAGGTTCCACGGGTCTCTTGCTCTGTCGCCCTGACCGCGTGTAGCGAGAACGGAAATAGAGCTTTCCGGGATGACGTGACCGGCATAAGTAGGCTCGTTCATAAGAATTGCAAAATCGGGAACTTCAAGACCTGTCTGAGAAATGTTTTCCTTAACCGTAACGGTAGGCTTTGAGCCCTCGGGAATATCCAGGGTGTAGGGAATACGTACCTGCGCACCGCTGACTTCGGATTTGGTAAATGTTACGTTAGTGGTGTACGCACCGGGCTCCAAGGAGAGCTCTTCAAGGGAGCTTATCTGCTTGCCCTCGATTTCAACACCGATTATCTTTACTCCGTCGATATTGCTGTTCTTACCCTCGCCGAACATACGGCAGATAATGGAGTCAGCCATTTCCAAAACCTTGATATTTCTGAACGTGATGTTCTTGACGGAACCGCGCTCACCGCCGGACTGCGTCCATTCGGTGTTGAATGCGATGGTCATATCAATAAGGAAATCGTTTTCACCGTCGAGCTGGTTGTCGCCCTTCATCTGAGCGTCCTCAATAGTGATATTTTCATAAGTTACGTTAGTAATAACTGCGTTGTCGGCGTTGTGAATACTCATAGCCGCCTTGTGATAGTTGTGAAGAACGGTAATGTTCTTGAACGTGATGCCGTTCATCGTAGGACCGTAGGTTTCAAATCCTACCTCCATACTCTGTGCAAGGTCAGTCCAAACGGTTACGCCGTCAAAGAGAATGTTAGACGTTGAGGTTTGGTCAACGTTTTTAACTACTAAGCTGTCGTCCCAAGTGCGGACGAATCCGCCCTTAACGGTAACGTTTTCGCATGACTGAACGCTGATACCGTCTCCGTTTGCACGCGCGGTAATAATTTTGAGGTTGTCTATTTCAACGTTTTTGCATTTGTAAAGAGTAACTGCCCAACCTGCAGGGTCGAGAATTGTGATATCTTCAATCTTGACACCGTCGCAGTTTTGAAGCTCTATGGGAAGAGTGAACTCACTCGCTTTTTCTCTGTCGTAAACCGAACCGCAGAGAACACCGCGTCCCTTGATGGTGATATTCTTTGCGTTGCTCGTGCGAATCTGTCCGTAGACTACCGCACCGCCTGCAAGGTAGACGGTGGAATTGTCCCCGAGAACGGGAAGAGAATTAGCCATCCAAACACCGGGACCTATGTAAAGAGTGTTTTCGGGAATGTTGTCGGGCGTTATCGTTTTTTCTTCAATTTCGTTTGCAAAAATGTGAAGAGCATTGTCAGCAGGGTCCTCGCCCTCGGCGGTTGCATATTCAAGAACGTAGTTCGTGGGGTATTCAAGAGTGAAAGTTATCTTGTTACTGTCAACTACTGGCTCAACACCCGTCGAAAGAGGTCTTACCTTAACATCTGTAAGAGTCGTTGCACCGTTGACAACGACTTCTACGGTAACCTTGCCTTCAAAGTCGAATATAACGACCTGATTCATCGTCTCGGGAGCAACGTAGGTAAAGGAACGAAGATGATTTACTCTCGTATCGAATACGAAAAGCTCCTCATTTTCAACCTTAACCGAAACTGCGCTTGATGAGTCAAGGATTTCGGGACCGTCGTAAGTTACGAGGCTGGTTTCTTTTACTACCTTGTCGCCGACGATTGTTCCGGGGGTATCGCTGTGTCCGAGACATTTTTCGGAGCACAATGAGCAATCGGGGTCAGTGCACTTGCCGCATATCTCGCATTTGCTTGTGCATAGGAAAGAGCACGAAGCGAGCAAGCCGAGAAGCATCGCAACGCACAGAAGGAGAGATAAAATTTTCCTGTTCATAGCAATCTCCATTTGTTTAGATTTTGGATACACCAATTTCATTGTAATATAATTATAAACCCTTTTCATAAAAAATAAAAGACAACAGTATTGCAAAATGGGTTGTAATACTGCTGTCCTTTGTGAAATTTACACAAATATTTTCTACTTGATTATGACTTTTGCGTTATCTTTGTACTGTAAAAGCTCGCTTTCTTCCATATCGAACACGAATGGGCAAATAACGGCACTCTCACCTGTAACTATCTCCGCTTCGGCGTATTTATTAACACGGAGCCTGCTCTGGTCAATGTGCTGATTTTTTATCCATACGTTTTCAAAAACCACGTTGTTTACGTAATGAGTCGTGCCGTAGCCCGCACGCGTGTCAACCGAGCCCGAGACTCTGATAGCCATCGAAGGGGCACAGTTCAGCACCGTAACATTTTTAACTCTTACGCCGGATATGCTTCCGAGCCCCGTAACCTTGTGCTGACTTGACCAAGTGGAGCTGAACGCAACGGAAAACTCGCAAAGCGATTGACTTACTACCGGAGCGTTCTCGACTGTTATCGTGTCGAAAAGAATATTTTGCACATCGGCATTGTTTCCGTTGTGAATACTCATTACGGGCTTGTGAAAATTGTGAAGAACGGTAATGTTTCTGAACGTAACGTCCGTCAGTGTCTTACCGACTGTTTCGTAGCCTATCTCCATGCTCTGCGCCAAATCCGTCCAGAGCGTGCAGTTTTCAAACGTGATATTTCTTGTTTCTCCCTCAATGCTTCTGTCGCTCCATAAAGGATAATTTTTGACCACGAGCGTGTCGTCCCACGTGCGGAGAAAACAGTTTGCAACGTGGATATTCTGGCAGGACTGAATGGAAATTCCGTCTCCGTTTGAACGTGAGGAGATTATTTTTATGCCGTCAATACTGCTGTCCTTGCAGAAATACCAGTTGACGCACCAACCAGCAGGGTCGAGCACCGTGAAATCCTTGAAAGTAACGTTTCTGCAACGGTTAAAATCGAGGGGAACGGTAACTAGACCTTTTTCGGCGTCGCGCGCAAACGCGGAGCCGTCGATGATGCCATTACCGATAATTTTGATATTTTCGGCGTCGTTGGCGACGAATCTTGCACGAACTACCGCGCCCTCTTCGAGAATTACCGTCGTGTTTGAGGAAAGACGTACGGTATTATTATTAATGTAGGAATTGTTCTCCGAGGTGTGTAAACCCTTTTCAAATCTTATCACGTTCCCGATGGGCTCCGGCTCATATTCGGGGCTTGAAACGAAGAGATAAAATGCTTCCTTGGGATTGCCGTCGGGTTCAATCGCGTAATTTCCGCTACTGGAAAGGGTAAAGGTTGCCACGCCATCATTGCAGACAACGTCCACTCCCGCAGAGAGGGGACGAACGGTGCAAAAGGTCATACCTTCTTTTTCAATTCTTATCTGAGTCTTGCCCGTGAGCGTGAAATATCCGACACCGCTTCTGTCCCTGTCGGTAACGTTGGGCGTCCACGCCTGCGAATTGTTTACCATAACGTTGTAAAGTGATATTTCGACGTCCTCGACGAACACCTTTACACCGTCGTAAAGCTCAACGCCCGACGGCGGAGCAACGTATTCGACAACGCTCTCAAGCCTTTCGTCATCGTTAACGGGCGGTTTTTCTTCGCCTTTATTACAGGTACACTTTGGATAGCATATAGGCTCTGCGCACTCCGTATTTTTACAGAGCAAACATTCGGAGCACATACTTTTGCATATATGTACGTCCGCGCACGCGGAGAGTGAGAGAATTATCGAAAGGATTAAAACGAGGGAATATATTTTAACGCCGTTATTCATAAGTACCTCCAAAATATATCTCATCATTATAAGTTTAGACGATTTTGAGCAAAAATTCAACCCTGCTAAATTGCACAATATTCGGTTTTCCTGCAAATAGCGGTTGCCAAACGCTCGAAAATGTGATACAATTAGAAAAAAGTGAGGTGACGATATGAAAATTGATTTTACTGCCAAAACGAAAACAGGCAGGGTGGATACCTATATTTTGAGAGATGAGAAAAATCTCTCCCACCGTGCAGACGCGTCAAAAATAATTAATGTGTTTGTGCCGAAAAGCTACGACGGAGTAACACCGCACGGTATTCTGTACTTTTTCGACGCGCAAAATCTTTTCTCAAATGCGGGATATTATACCGAGCACGCCGACCCGTACGGCGGCTGGAAGCTCGACATAGTACTTGACGAACTGCACGAAAAATACGGAAAGAATATTATCGCAGTCGGAATAGATAACGCCGACAAATACAGAGAGCAGGAGCTCTTTCCCGAGCCCGCGAGCTTTGGCAAGCTCGCCCCGCTCGCAACGGCTTTTGAGGGCGAGGATTACTCACGCGGATATCTTGAAGGCTTGTCCGACTTTATGATGCAGACATTGCACCCATTTATCTGCGAAAACTATACCGTAAATGAGGAAGATATAGGAATAGGCGGCTCGTCAATGGGCGGTATTGCATCATTCTGGTGCGCTCTGCGCGAGCTTGGCTTTTATAAGTACGTGCTCTCGTACTCGCCCGCCTACGCACTCTATGAAAAAGAGGGCTTTGAGAATTATTTCGGAAAGAAACACTTTGCCGAAAACCTTGACAAACTCCCGAAAATACATATCTACTGCGGAGAGGGCGACTTTCTTGAAAAGTTGCTGATAGCCGATGCAAAGCAAATGAAGGATTTGCTTGTAAAATACGGCTACGACGGAAATCTGATAGGGGAGAAGTACGTCGAAAAATATCCTCATAACGAGGAAAGCTGGCGCGAGATTCTGCCCGAAAGCTTTGAATTTCTGTTTGATATTAAAAACTGATTCAGTTGTCCTTTTTGACCTTTGCGAGCGGATTTTGCTCCATCGCCGAACGCATATTTTCATTTGAAACGTGCGTGTAAATCTGCGTTGTGTTGAGCTGTTCGTGACCTAAAATATCTTTAAGAACGCGCACGTCCACGTTTCCGCTCTGATACATTAAGGTCGCGGCGGTGTGGCGGAGCTTGTGAACGGAGAAGTGCTTCGCTTCAAGTCCCGCGCGTTCGAGATATTTGTAAACGAGCCATTGAACGGTCTTTGCGCTTATTCTCTTGTTAAGGCGGCTCAAAAACAGCGCGCGTGTCTGTACGTTTTCATATTTCGGACCGTTGCGTATCGCAAGATAATCGCCAAGCACCGTCCTGCAAGCTTCATTCAGATATATGATTCGCTCCTTGTTGCCCTTGCCGAGTACCCGCAGGGAGCGAAGCTCTCGGTCGATATCGTTGAGATTTATGCCGACAAGCTCGGAAAGACGCATACCGCAGTTGAGAAAGAGCGTGATAATGCAGTAATCTCTCTCTTTTGTGTTGCTCTCCCCGTCGTCAAGCACCGCTTGAAGCAGCAGCATCGACTCGTCGAGATTTAAGAATTTGGGCAAAGTCTTTTTCGGCTTCGGCGACTCGATATTTATGGCGGGATTGTCCTCAAAATAATTGCGCTTTACGGTCATATATTTGTAAAGTCCCTTTATCGCGGAAAGCTTGCGCGCCTTTGCAGACCAAAGGTTCTTGCGCACGTTTCCCGTATAAAAAAGGAATTCGTATATCTGTTCGGTCTTTACCTTTGATAAATAATCCGCGTCAACGGAGCGGATATCTATCTTTGTAAATTCATCGGAATCTATCTCTATTCCTTGCTCGACGGCAATCAGATAGCGAAAGAAGGTACGAAGGTCGAGCATATATTCGTTAACGGTTTTTTCGGAACAGCCCTGTATAGTGCGTTTGTATATCGCAAATTGCTGTACCTGTTCGGAAAATTCACTAAGTGCGGGGAATGAACTCATTTTGTCCTCCAATTATACAAAATCTTTTCTACATTGTAACACAAATAAGAGTAAAAGGGAAGATGAAAATTGAAATTTCAAAAAATATTTTAATTTTTTGAAAAATCTTCTTGACAAAACTTAACTTGTGTGTTATCATATACAAGTCCGAAAAACAAGATATGTGGCATTAGCTCAGCTGGATAGAGTATTTGGCTACGAACCAAAAGGTCGGGGGTTCGAATCCCTCATGCCACGCCAGAAAAAGACTCAGGATTGGATACAATTCTGAGTCTTTTTCAACTAAATCCGCCTTTTGCGGAATAAATCCGCTTTCGTGGATGAAATCGCTTCGCGATGAAATCCCGCTAACGCGGGGTGAAGGGAGGCGGATTTAATTTCATCTGAAGCAGTAGGCTGAAGATTTCATCCGAGTTTACTCGGATTTCATCCTGCAAAGCAGGATTTCATTGTTGCTTTTGTTTTAAGTTTGTGCTATACTTATATTAAGGGGTGATTATTATGGCAGAAAACAAGCTTGCAGATTTATCTATGGATTTTGCGGTCAAAGTGTTAAAAATGACCGATGGCATAAAACGGCACTATTCCCTTATCAATCAGTTAGAGCGTAGTGCAACATTCTGAGAAGAAAGCACCCAATTGGGTGCTTTCTTCTTTTTTCAAGAATATACCCTCACGCTTGCACGGTTTTTACATATAATTATAAATAAAAACTCAGTGAGGTACGTTATGAACAGAAATTATCGTTTTCCGCATATTGACTCGATTTTGCGCACACGTCCGCAAGCATGGGCGACATTGAGAGGCAGTTCGCTCTATCCGGATTTATACGGCACGGTGCGTTTTTACGCTACCGCTTCCGGTGTGCTAGCAGTAACAGAGGTCGAGGGTTTGCCCGATACGCAAAACGCGTGCGCGTCGCCGATATTCGCGCTTCATATCCACGACGGAAACTCCTGTACGGGCAACGCCGAGGACCAATTTGCCAACGCGCGTATGCATTATAATTCCCGTAACTGCCCCCACCCGTACCACGCGGGCGATTTACCGCCGCTCTTCAGCGCAAACGGATACGCAGTCAGTGCTTGTTTGACAGACCGATTCGGCATAGATGAAATTATCGGCAAAACCGTCATTTTGCATTCAAAACCCGACGATTTCACAACTCAGCCCTCGGGCAACTCGGGTACAAAAATCGCGTGCGGTGAAATTGTCGAACGCTACCGCAGATAACAAAAGACAGAGGCAATGATACGTTCATCGCCTCTGTCCTTGTTTTATACGTCAATATCTTTAATATACTCGCTGCCGTGCTCCGCAATAAACTTTTTGCGCGCTGGTAAATCGTCGCCGAGAAGTGTCTCAAACATTATGTCTGTGAGATGCGGGTCGGCGGGGTCAACGGATATAAGCCTTCTCGTCTCGGGATTCATAGTGGTTTCCCACATCATGTCGGGCTCGTTTTCGCCGAGTCCCTTAGAGCGCTGTATCGTGTATTTCGTGCCTTCAAGCCGTTTAAGTATCTGTGCCTTTTCAAATTCGTCATAGGCAAAATAGGTCTTGTCCTTCGCCGTTATCTCGAAAAGAGGCGTTTCGGCAATAAACACCTTGTGTTCCTTGAGAAGCGTGGGAAGCAGACGGTAGAAAAGAGTGAGGAGCAGAGTTCTTATCTGGAATCCGTCTTCGTCTGCATCGGTGCAGAGGATTATCTTCGACCATTTTAGGTCGTTGATATCAAACGGGTCGATATTTCCCTTGACCTTTCCGTTTATCTCAACACCGCAGCCGATAACGCGGAGCAGGTCCGTGATTATCTCGCTCTTGAAAATCTTATCATAAGAGCTTTTAAGACAGTTAAGAGTCTTACCTCTGACGGGAATAATAGCCTGAAATTCGGCATTTCTGCCGAGCTTGCAGGAAGTAAGAGCGGAGTCGCCCTCAACTATATACAGCTCGCGGATGCTCGGGTCTTTGCTTCGGCAGTTGACGAATTTTTCCACCTTGTTTGCAAAGTCCATTTTGCTTTTAAGGCTCTCTTTAAGCTGGATTCTCGTCTTTTCGGCAGTTTCACGGCTTCGTCTGTTAAGAAGAACCTGATTTGCGAAAAGCTCGGCTTCAACGGGGTGCTCCATGAAATATATCTCAAGATTTTTCTTGAGAAAATCCGCCATAGCCTCGTAAATAAAGGTGTTGGTGATGGATTTCTTCGTCTGGTTTTCATAGGAGGTCATCGTTGAAAAACTGTTTATAACGAGGCAAAGACAGTCAGAGACGTCGGCAAACTGAATTTTCGCCTCGGTCTTGTTGTACTTGCCCGCATTTTTTATATACTTGTCAAGCGCGTTGACAAAAGCGACCTTTACCGCCTTGTCGGGCGAACCGCCGTGTTCAAGATAGCTCGAATTGTGGTAGTATTCAAGTCTGTTTACGGTGTTGGAAACGCAGAATGAAAAGTCCGCTTTAAGCTTGTATTCGTCCTTGTCGTTTCTGTCGCGTCCTTGAGTTTCAAGGTGCCAGAGCACGGGCTCCGTCATATTGCTTCCGTCGGTCATTTCCATAATGTAGTCGGAAATACCGTTCTCGTAAAGGAAGGATTTTTTGCTGAATTTTTTGCCGTCCTCTTCAACCAGGAGCTCAAACTCAATACCCGCGTTTATAACTGCCTGACGGCGCAGAGTTTCCTCAAAGAAAGAAATCGGAATATTTATGTCCGTAAATACGTCAAGGTCCGGCTTCCAGCGTACCACCGTACCCGTTCGCTTCTCGCCCTTGACGAGCTCTCGCGTTTCAAGCTCGCTGACGGGCTCACCTTTTTTGAAGTGAATGGAATGAACGTTTTCTCCGTCGTATGAGTAGATATCCATATATTCCGAGCTGTACTGCGTAGCACACGCGCCCAGACCGTTAAGACCGAGGGAGTATTCGTAAGCGGAATCCTCACTGTTGTTGTCGTATTTACCGCCCGCATATAGCTCACAGTAAATGAGGTCCCAGTTCCATCTGCCCTCGGCTTCGTTGTACCCGAGCGGAACGCCGCGTCCGTGGTCGTCAACCTCAATGGAATGGTCCTTGTATGCAGTTATCTTTATGATATTTCCGTGTCCCTCGCGTGCTTCGTCAACGGAGTTGGAAAGTATTTCAAAGAATGAGTGTTCGCAGCCCTCAAGACCGTCCGAGCCGAATATTACTCCGGGGCGGAGTCTTACACGGTCAGCACCCTTGAGCGACTTGATGCTTTGGTTATCGTATTGAGTTGCCGCTTTTTTTGCTTTTGCCATTTTTATCTCCAATTCGATATAATTTTGCAAGTTTTTTCATACAAAATTTATTATACCAAAAAAAATTGCGTTTGAAAAGGGCTTTTATGAAAAAAATAACGAAATATCGGCATTTTTCTATTGCAAAAAGTGAAAGAAAAATATATAATATACAATAGGTCAGTTTGTACTCGGAGGCGTTATGAGAACTGTTGAGCTTGTGAAAAACAGAATAAAGGACGCAAGAGTGGCGGTGCTTGGCTTCGGCATATCAAACATTCCGCTCGTTGCTCTTCTGCTCGAATGCGGAAACGAAATAACCGTACACGATAAAAACGGCATAGACCGCCTTGACGCACGCGCAAAGGATTTTATGGCGCGCGGTGTAAAATTCGTCACGGGGGAGCGTTATCTCGACCAAATCGACGCCGATATCATCTTTCGCTCACCCGGAATCCGACCTGATTATGAGGGAATCGTAAAAGCCGTCAAGGGCGGTGCGGAGCTCATCTCCGAAATGGAGCTTTTCCTCGAGCTGACTCCCGCAAAGGTGTTTGCGGTCACGGGAAGCGACGGAAAGACCACTACAACGACGCTCAGTTATAAATTGCTTGAAAAAGCGTTTGAGAATACAAACAGAAAAGTATTTGTCGGCGGTAACATCGGCACGCCCTTGCTCTCAAAAGTGGGAGATATGACGGAAAACGATATAGCCGTGCTTGAACTTTCGAGCTTTCAGCTTTTCACGATGAAAAAGTCGCCACATCGCGCGGTAATAACCAACATCAGCCCCAACCACCTCGATTGGCATAGGGGAATGAGCGAGTATATTGAAGCCAAGACGAATGTTTACCGCAGAGGTGCTTCTCATCTTACCACTAATGCAAATGACGAGGTCTGCCTTGAAAATGCCCGTCGGTGCGGTATTGAAACAAGTCTTTTTTCGGCTCACCTTACACTCGGCGAAATACTTCGCAGAATGCCGAAAGCAAACTCGGTGTTTTACCTTCGGGACGGATTTATCAAGTATTACGACGGTAAGAACAGTGAGGATATACTCAATACGGGCGAGATTTTGGTGCCGGGAGTTCACAACATCGAAAATTATATGTCCGCCATTTCGCTTACGTGGGGCGAGGTTGGGATTGAAAAAATAAGAGAGCTCGCAAAAACCTTTGGCGGAGTGGAGCACAGACTTGAATTCGTGCGAGAGTACAACGGAGTAAAGTATTACAACAGCTCAATCGATTCAAGTCCCTCAAGAACCGCTGCGGCACTTTCGGCGTTATCCGAAAAGCCCATAGTAATCTGTGGCGGTTATGATAAAAATATACCGTTTGAGCCTTTGGCAGAGGCGCTTTGCGACAGAGCAAAAGCGGTAGTGCTCACGGGCGCAACTGCGGAAAAGATAAAAGCCGTTTTGCAAACGGAACTTGAGAGGCGAAAAGCCGAGCTTGTACTTTGCACCGAAAAGGATTTTGAAAAAGCAGTGCTGCTTGCAAAGAGCATGGCAATGAGCGGTGATACCGTTCTTCTTTCGCCGGCCTGCGCAAGCTTTGATGCCTTCAAGAACTTTGAGGAGCGCGGAAACAAATTCAAACAGATAGTAAAAGACTTTTAACGGATAGGAGAAAAATATATGGAACTTAAAAATCTGATAGTAGACCTCTCCTCGCTTATGAGCATAGGCGGTTTTGAGAGGTTTGAAAGAGAAAAACTGCTTTCCATGGTCGGCGACAGCTTTGACGAAAGCTATCTCGATAACGTCGGAAATCAGATTTTTGTCAAGCGTTGCGGACGCGACGGAGCACCTAAGATTATGCTTGACGCACACATGGACGAGATAGGAATGTACGTAACCGAGATTCTTGACGGCGGATTTCTCCGCGTCATCAATATCGGAGGCATCGACACGGGAATTTTACAGGCGAGCGACGTCATAATTTACGGAAAGGAAGAAAGACTTTTCGGCGTTATCGCATCAACTCCGCCCCACCTTGCGAGCGGGGATAATAAGGAGCTTCCCAAGATTGACGAGCTTCTTATAGATACCTGCCTTACAAAAGAGGAGCTTGAAAGCAAGATAAGAATAGGCACACCCGTCGGATTTGCACCCAAATATACCGAGTTGCTCGGCAATAAGATTATGGGTAAGAGCTTTGACGATAAGGCTTGCGCGGCTTGCGCGATTTACGCAGTCGCAAATACGCCCAAAGATGAACTCGCAGGCGACGTATACGTAATGCTCTCCTGCTGTGAAGAGGTTACGGGCATGGCGCTCCCCGGAGCGTATGCCATAAACGCCGACTACGCTATGTCCATTGACGTAAACCTCGGCAGAGTGCCCGGAACTAAAAAAGAGGAAACGGTTGAGATTGGCAAAGGTCCGTCCATTACTGTCTCCGCAGTAACCGACAGAAAACTTACGAATATGCTTTTCGATATTGCAAAGGAAAATAAGATACCGCATCAGGTGTCCGTTTCTCCTACGCATACGGGAACCAATGCGGTATCCATTCAGCTTGCAAGAGAGGGTATCCCGACGGTTGACGTGGGACTTCCGCTCGCATCAATGCATACGTATAACGAGATAATTTCACTTGACGATGCAAACACTCTTACTGAACTCGTCAAAGCCTTTATAAAGGACGCAAAGATTGCGGAACATTTCGCCAAAGGAGGACTTGAAATATGAGAGAAGGCAGAGAACTTTTGGAATATCTTTGCGGAAAATTCGGTCCTACAGGATTTGAAGCTGAGGTCGCTGACGCCATCACCGAAGAGCTCGGAAATGACTGCGACAGAGTAGCACGCGACAGCTTTGGAAACATTTACGCCGTAATCGAGGGAGAGGGACAAGCCCCCCGCGACAGAGTTATGATATCCTCGCATATGGACGAAGTGGGCTTTATGATTACTTTCATTGACGACGACGGATATATCCATTTTTCAAATCTCGGCGGCATCGACCCCAAGGTGCTTTACGGTAAGCAGGTAATTCTCGGAAACGAGAATCACAGAATAAACGGCGTTATAGCCGCAAAGGCAATACACCATAAAAGCCGTGAGGAGAGATTCAGCGTAACTCCCGTTAAGGAAATGTACATAGACATCGGCGCAAAGGACGGCGACGAGGTGCGCGAGTACGTAAACGTCGGCGATTTCGGCGTGTTCAATTCCGATTTCGTTTTCTTCGGTACGGACAAAAAGTACGCAAAGGGAAAGGCTATAGACGACAGAGCGGGCTGCTGCGCTATGATTGAAGTCATCAGAAAGATAAGGGAAAATAACCTCAAGCTTCCTTTTGACGTGTATTTCTGCTTTACCGTACGCGAAGAAGTAGGACTTTCGGGCGCAAAGGTTGTCGCGGAAAAGGTAAAGCCCTCGCGTGCCATTATCCTTGAAACTACTGCTATCGGAGATATCGCAGGCGCACCCGCACATAAGAGAGTAGCTGACGTAGGAGAGGGCGGAGTCGTGTCCATTATGGACCGCTCAACCATCTACAATACGGAATTTGTCGATTTTACACTCGGCACTGCCAAGGAAAACGGTATCAAGGCTCAGGTCAAGAGATACGTTTCGGGCGGTAACGACGCAGGGCATATCCATAAATCGGGCAAGGGAGTCAAGTGTGTTGCCATATCAATGGGAACGAGATATCTTCATTCTCCCGCCTGCGTTGCAAGCATGGAGGACTATACGTCAATAAGAGAGCTTGTATTTACAATGCTAAAAAATATGAAAGCGGAGGTTTAATATTATGTACAATACATTAAAACAGGTAACACTCGTTCACGGTGTTTCGGGTAAGGAGCACCGCGTGGCACATAAAGTCGAAGAGCTCATCACACCCTATTGCGACAGCTCTTATATCGACGCGCTCGGAAATCTTATCGCCGTAAAGAGGGGAAGCGCAGAAAATCCCAAGAAGATTATGCTCTGCGCGCACATGGACGAGATAGGTTTTATTGTCAACTTTATTGAGGATAACGGATTTATCAGAGTTGCTCCCGTGGGCGGCATTAATTGGGTAGCTTGTGCCTTCGGCGAGGTCATCTCGGAAAACGGAACTCACGGCGTTCTCGTGCCAAATTCGGGCACTAAGGCGCAGGACTTCGCTCCCGACCTTTTCTACATAGATATCGGCGCGGACTCGGGAAAAAATGCCGAGAGAAAGGTTAAAATCGGCGATACCTTCGCGCTCAAATCCAATATAAGCAAGCTCGCAGGACAGAGAGTCGTAGGCAGACCTCTTGACGACAGAGTGGGCTGTGCCGTTGTAATCGAAATTGCAAAGCAGATTGCAAAAGAAAACGTTGCAGACGACATTTATTACGTATTCAGCGTTCAGGAAGAGGTTGGTTGCAGAGGCTCTAAAACCGCCGCTTTTGAAGTAGCACCCGACTATTCACTCACGTTTGACGTAACGGGAACGGGTGATACGTCAGGCTCAAAGCCCATGGCAGTCAAGCTCGGCGGCGGTGCGGCAATCAAGATTAAGGATATGTCCGTAATATGCGACGTCGATATCGTTGAAAAGCTCGGGACTCTCTCAAAAGAGAAGAATATCAAATCCCAGCTTGAAATTCTTGCTTACGGCGGAACGGATACCTCGTCCATTCAGATGACGGGCGCAGGCGCTCGCGCAGGTGCGCTCTCCATTCCTTCAAGATATATTCACTCGGGCGTTGAGATGATAGATATGAACGACGTCCGCGCTTGCGTAGAGCTCGCAGTTGAGTTTATTAAAAATTAAGGAGTAATTATGGAATTTTCAAATAGAGTTTTGTCACTCGCAGAGGAAGCAGAGCTCGCCTTGGCAAATACATTTGCCGAGCTGGACAGGCTCTCCTTTAAGAATACTCAAAGAGTGATGAACTCCTTTGCGTCCCACCGCGTTTCCGAGAGCCATTTTGGTTCCACGAGCGGTTACGGATACGACGATAAGGGCAGAGAAACGCTCGAAGAGATATGGGCTGACGTTTTCGGCTCGGAAAAAGCACTCGTCCGCCACTCCGTCGCCAACGGTACACATGCGCTCACGGTAGCACTTTTCGGCATCTTGCGCCCCGGTGATATTATGCTCTCCGTCGCGGGAAAGCCCTATGATACGCTTGAGGAAGTAATAGGCATCTCAGGTGAGAGCGGAAACGGTTCTCTTAAAGATTTCGGCGTCGAATACCGCCAGATTGAACTTAACGGTGAGGGAACTTTTGATTATACGGCAGTGGAAAAGGCACTCAGAGAGAACTCGAAGAGAATAAAAATGGTCTTTATTCAGCGCTCAAAGGGGTACCTTAACCGCAGAACTCTTACCGTCGATGAAATAGGCGAGATGGCTCGCTTTGTCAAATCCCGCTCCCCTGAAACCTTCGTGGTAGTTGATAACTGTTACGGTGAATTTGTAGAAGAAAAAGAGCCCACCGAGGTGGGTGCTGACCTGTGTGTCGGCTCGCTTATAAAAAATCCCGGCGGCGGTATGGCTGAAACGGGCGCGTACTTTGCGGGCACAAAGAGAGCGGTAGAGCTCGTTTCCTACCGCCTTACCTCACCCGGAACGGGCGGAGAAGTAGGTGCAACGATAGGTCAGAATAAGAATATGTATAAAGGGCTTTTCTACGCCCCCCATACGACCGTTCAGGCGCTCAAAACGGCGTATCTTGCGGCGTATATGTTTGAAAAACTCGGCTACAACGCCGTTCCCAAGTGGACTGAAAAACGCTCCGATATAATTCAGACCGTCATCACCGAGAACCCAGAGGTGCTCTGCGCGTTTTGCCGCGGTATTCAGGCAGGCTCGCCCGTTGATGCCTTCGTTACCCCCGAGCCTTGGGATATGCCGGGCTATACGGATAAGGTAATAATGGCGGCAGGAGCGTTCACACAGGGCTCGTCCATAGAGCTTTCCGCAGACGGACCGATAAGACCGCCTTATACGGTATATTTCCAAGGCGGTCTCACCTACGAGAGCGGAAAAATAGGAATTATGAGTGCCGCGCAGACGGTACTTGACAGGACTTGATATGAGAGAAATATATCTTGATAACAGCGCGACAACCGCACTTTGCGACGAGGCAAAGCAGGCAATGCTTACGGCTATGGAGTGCTACGGCAACCCCTCGTCCTTGCACAAAAAGGGCTTTGAAGCATCAAAGCTCTTGCTCGAAGCGAGAAACAGAGTGCTCGCCTCGCTTTTTGTGCGCGGCGAAAAGCCGGAAAATCTGATATTTACGGCAAGCGGAACTGAGGCGGACAACCTCGCACTTCTCGGCGTGGCTTACGCAAAAGCCCGCAGAGCAAACAGAATAATCACAACCGATTCCGAGCATTCGGCAGTTGAAAACTCCTTAAAAGCTCTCGAAGCCGACGGATTTGAGGTTGTAAGAATTTCAACCCTCGGCGGTGTGATTGATTTTGAGCAGTTCAAAAACGCCGTGAATAAAAATACACTTCTCGTTACAATGATGCACGTCAACAATGAAACGGGAGCACTCTACGATATCAAAAAATGCTTTAAGTATGCAAAAGAGGTAAATCCCGACGTCGTAACTCATACAGATGCAGTTCAGTCGTATATGAAAGCCAAGGTGTCGCCCACCGACCTCTGTGCGGATTTGATTACCGTGAGCGCACATAAAATTCACGGACCGAAAGGCGTGGGCGCGCTTTACGTCAGCCCCGAGGTAATAAAGAAAAAACAGCTCAGCCCCATAATTTACGGTGGCGGACAGGAGAGTGCGTTCCGCTCGGGCACGGAGAACGTATTGGGAATAGTAGGCTTCGGAGCGGCTGCCGAGAGAGGATTTAAGAATCTCTCAAAAGACATATCTAAAATGCGCGAGCTGCGTGCATACGCACTGGAAAGGCTCGCAGAGCTTGACGTCAGGGTAAACTTGCCTTATGGCGAGTGCGCGCCCCACATTATAAATATAACACTTCCGAACATTAAGAGCGAAACCATGCTTCATCATCTCTCTGCGAACGGAATTTATGTTTCGAGCGGCTCTGCCTGTCATTCAAATTCGGGCACGAGAAAGGTCAGCCGTGCACTGCGAGCGTTCGGGCTTTCCGACTTTGACGCGGATTGCTCTTTGAGAATCAGTCTTTGCGCCGAGAATACAAAAGAGGATATTGACGAGCTTATTTCTGCACTTGACGACGGAATTTCAAGACTCGTGAAAATCAAATAAAGCAAAAGTACCGCTTGTGGAAGCGGTACTTTATTTTTAATTAGTTATTTCTTTTTTGAAATAAGTCTTTGAATAAGCTTTACTATCTCAACGATGGGAATGACGCAAACCGCGAGAGCCATGGCAATACCGTACTCGGTGAGGTCAAGCTGCGCAAGGCTGAATGCGTTTGCAAGGAAATCTATCTCAATAACCGCCGTAGTGAGGAGGAAGGAGAGAAGTCCCGCACCCCAGAGCCATACGTTTTGAGTTTTCATCGTGAAAACAGAGCCCTTGAGCGAGCGCATATTGAAGGCGTGGAAAATCTCCGCCATGGACAGCGTCAAAAACGCCATTGAAGTTCCGAGCATTTCCGCGCTGTAATGACCTGCGGCAATAGCGTCAGCGTGATGAAGCTCTGCGAGCAGGTCGCGTCCGATGAAATATGACGCAAGTGTGATAATTGTTACGAGAAGTCCCTGATATACGACTGCCACTCCGAGACCGTCCGCAAATATACCCTCTTTTGAGTCGCGGGGCTTGCGCTTCATAACGTCGCTTTCGGGTTTTTCCATGCCGAGAGCGAGAGCGGGGAAGCAGTCCGTGATAAGATTTATCCAGAGAAGATGAGCGGGGAGGAAGATGCTGTTGACACCGAAAAGCGTTGCAAAGAAGATAGTGAGTACTTCAGAAAGGTTTGATGCGAGAAGGAACTGAATGGCTTTTCTGATATTGTCATAAATTCTGCGTCCCTCGCCTGCGGCGGATACGATTGTTGCAAAGTTGTCGTCAGCCAAAATCATATCCGCAACGTTCTTTGTTACGTCAGTGCCCGTGATACCCATACCGACACCGATATCCGCATTCTTAATTGAGGGCGCGTCGTTGACCCCGTCCCCCGTCATAGCGGTAATCTTGCCCTTTTTACGCCAAGCGTTGACTATTCTCGTCTTGTGCTCGGGCTGAACGCGCGCATATACGGAGTATTTTTCAACCAGGGTGTCGAAATCCTCGTCGGATATGCCGTCGAGCTCTGCGCCGGTGATAGCTTCGCCGGCGTCGTTTATAATTCCGAGCTGAGTAGCGATAGCTACCGCAGTGTCCTTGTGGTCGCCCGTAATCATAATGGGGCGTATTCCCGCAAGACGGCATTCGTCAATAGCAGGCTTAACCTCGGGACGGACGGGGTCAATCATTCCGACCATGCCGACGAAACAAAGACCGCGCTCAAGCGCATCGGCTTCGTATACCTCGGGGAGAGAATCAAGATTTTTCTTCGAGCCCGCAAGCACGCGCAGAGCATTATCAGCCATAGATTTGTTAGCTGAAAGAATTTCGGCTCTTATCTCATCTGTCAATGCAATTTCTTTGCCGCCGATAAGAGCGGTTGTGCAGACTTTGAGAATCTCGTCGGGAGCGCCCTTCGTGAACTGTATAAGTGAGCCGTCCTCGGTCCTGTGAACGGTGCTCATCATTTTACGCATGGAATCAAATGGAACTTCGCCCACGCGAACGAAAAGATTTTTCTGCGTGTTCTTTGAAAGACCGAGCGTTTCGGCGTAGTTTACGAGAGCACACTCCGTGGGCTCACCGACTGCGGTGTTTTCATTGGTATCAAACTCTGCGTCGGAGCAAAGCGACATAACATTTGCTAAAAGCGCCTCGTCGTCGCCGTAGTGGTCAACTACCGTCATTTTATTTTGAGTGAGCGTACCCGTCTTGTCGGAGCAGATAATCTGCGTACAGCCGAGCGTTTCAACTGCGGTGAGCTTTCTTATAATTGCGTTTCTCTTCGACATATTTGTAACGCCGATGGAGAGAACTATCGTAACGACTGTGGAAAGGCCCTCGGGAATTGCCGCAACTGCGAGGGAAATAGCAACCATAAAGAAGTCCATTACCTTGCCGAAAGTGAACGAGCCGACTGTAACGAGCTCTCGGATTATGTTGATACCGAACACGAGAACGGAAATAATGATAACGAGAACCGTGAGCACCTTTGAGAGCTGAGCGAGCTTTATCTGAAGAGGAGTTTTGCCCTCTTCGGCATTTGCAAGAGCGTCGGCAATTTTGCCCATCTCGGTGTCCATGCCCGTGCCCGTAACGACGGCTTTTCCGCGTCCGTAAACGATGACACTGCCCATGTAGACCATGTTTTTGCGGTCGCCGAGAGTTACTTCCTCTGCATCTATTGTGTTTTCGGTTTTGTTTACGGGAACGGATTCGCCCGTGAGAGCCGCTTCCTCTGCTTTAAGTGAAGCACATTCGATAATTCGCGCATCTGCGGGAACGGCGTCGCCCGCTTCAAGCACGATGATATCGCCTGCTACAAGGTCCTCGCTCTTGACAGTTATCTGACGTCCGTCGCGGATTACTTTGCTCGTAGCGGCGGCAATCTCCTGAAGTGCCTCAATGGCTTTTTCGGCTTTGCTCTCCTGCAAAACTCCCAAAATCGCATTGATAAGAACTACTGCAAGAATGATAATGGTATCGGAGGGAAACTCCTGCTCAAAGATAGCGAGAGCCGCCGAAATAACTGCCGCAACGATGAGAATTATCGTCATGGGTTCCGCGAGCTGTTTTAAGAATCTTTGAATCATTGATTCTTTTTTGCCCTCGGCAAGCTTGTTTTTGCCGTTTTTCTCAAGTCTTGCACTTGCTTCCGACGAAGAAAGTCCGGACTCATTCGTATTGAAATGCGAAAGAACTTCCCCCGTAGATTTGTTGTAGAAATTCATCTTTTTCTCCTTTTGTATTCAAAAATATTATTGTCGGGGTTTATTAACGAAACAAGACTCAAGTGTATTTCTACACTTGAGTCTTGTTCATTAAGATATGCCAGAATTAAAAAATTCATGAATGTTGACATATCACGATATACGCGAACTACTCCCTCGAGTGAAGAGATTATACCATATCCGAATTGAAATGTCAATAAAATATCTTAAAATCAATAAAAATTGAGAAAAATTATTAATTATTCGATTATTCCGCCACCGACGACGGTATCTCCGTCGTAGAGAACGACGCTCTGCCCGCGGGTTATCGCCCTTTGTGGCTCATCAAATTTTACGAACAGTCTGTCTTTTCCCATCTGCTCTACGGTGGCGGGCTGTTCCTTTTGATTGTATCTTATTCTCGCACGAACGCGCATGGGGGAGTCAATGCTCTCGCAGGAGATGAGATTAATATTTTTTGCGGTGAGCTCGCTACCGAAAAGCTCCTCGTTTCTTGCAAGAGTAACGGTGTTTCTCTCAATATCCTTGGCGCATACGTACATCGGCTCGCCAAGCGCAAGCCCCAATCCCTTGCGCTGACCTATGGTATATTTTATTATACCCTCGTGAGTGCCGAGAATATTTCCCGAAGTGTCAATAAAATTGCCTTTTTTGAAACTTTCTCCTGTGAAACGCTCAATAAACGAAGCATAATCTCCGTCGGGAATAAAACAAATGTCCTGACTGTCGTGCTTTCTTGCGTTTGAAAAGCCCAACCCTTCCGCAAGCGCCCTTGCGTCAGCCTTTGTCATCTCGCCGAGAGGAAAGAGAGTGTGGGCGAGCTGATACTGCGAAAGAGAGTAGAGAACGTAGCTCTGGTCCTTCGTGATATCAAGTGCTTTCTTTAAGAGATATCTGCCGTTTTCGCCTCTCTCGATTCGCGCGTAATGCCCCGTGGCAATAGCGTCCATGCCGCGCCCGAGTGCCAAGGACAGAAGCCCGTCAAACTTTATCTTGCGGTTGCATACAACGCACGGGTTTGGCGTACCACCGCATTTGTAGCAGTCGATGAAGTCCGCAATTACGGTGTTTTTGAACTCCGCGCCGAAATCGTGCACCTCGTGCTCAATGCCGAGCGTTGAGCAAACCGACTTTGCGTCCTGAATATCCTTGCTTGAACAGCAGGAATTTTCTCCGTATATCAAATTGTCGCTCTCATCGTGCAAGCGCATCGTAACGCCGAGCGCGTCGTGCTCCCGCTTAATGAGATAGGCCGCAACGGCGCTGTCAACACCGCCGCTCATAGCAACGAGTACCTTCATTTTTATCTCCTTAATTCAGATTTTGTAATCTTCCCACGAAAAGGTCGTGGGCGTTCCTTCTTCGAGCATTCCCTCAAAATTTCTCTGTCTTAAAACCTCGTAAACGGCTATCGCTACCGAGTTTGAAAGATTGAGAGAGCGAAGCGTCGGGCGCATGGGAATACGTACGCAAGAGTCGGGATTTTTTGCGAGCAAATCCTCGGGAAGTCCTCTTGACTCCTTGCCGAACATTAAAAACACTTTCCCCGAAAAATCAGCCTCGGTATATTTTCTCGGTGCTTTCGTCGTGTAATAGAATAGATTTGCATCGGGATTTTTCTCAAAGAAATCTTCAAGATTATCGTAGTAGTAGATATCAAGCAAATGCCAGTAATCAAGTCCCGCGCGCTTGAGATTTCTGTCCGTTATCTCAAAGCCGGTGGGTCTTATTATATGAAGCGCCGCGCCCGTCGTGGCGCAGGTGCGCGCAATATTGCCAGTATTTTGCGGAATTTCCGGCTCGTGAAGAACAATATTTATGTCTGTCATCTTTTCGTCCTTGTCGGTTTGTACTTTAACTACAATTATATATTATCTTGCACGTTTTTTCAATAATAAAATAAAAAATTTACAAAAAAGTATGGTATTTGACTGAAATATGTTGTATAATAAACTGATATTTAATTTTTCGGAGGTAAAAATGGGACTTTTTACAAAGCTCTTCGGAACTTACAGCGAAAGAGAACTTAAAAAAATAGATAAAATAGTCTGTCAGGTCGAATCCCTTGCGGATAAATACGGCAGTATGACGGATTCCGAGCTTTCGGGTATGACCGCCGTTTTCAAGGACAGGCTTGCCAAGGGAGAAACCCTCGACGACATTCTCCCAGACGCCTTTGCGGCAGTCAGAGAGGCGGCAGACCGTGTGCTCGGCAAACGCCCCTTCCGCGTGCAGATTATAGGCGGTATCATTCTTCATCAGGGAAGAATTGCCGAGATGAAAACGGGCGAGGGTAAAACCCTCGTTGCTACGATGCCGGCATACCTTAATGCTCTTACAGGCGAGGGCGTGCACATAGTAACCGTAAACGACTACCTCGCTTGCCGTGACAGCGAAGAAATGGGCAGAGTCTACGGCTTTATGGGACTTAAAACGGGTATCGTCGTCCACGGGCAGACTCCCGAGCAAAAGCAGGAAGCTTATAAAGCGGATATTACTTACGGAACTAATAATGAGTTCGGATTTGACTACCTTCGCGACAATATGGTAGTCTATAAATCAAATCTTTCACAGCGCGGACACGCCTTTGCAATAGTTGACGAGGTTGACTCGATTCTTATTGACGAGGCGAGAACTCCCCTTATTATTTCGGGCGCAGGCGATCCCTCTACCGACCTTTATACCAAGGCGGATACGCTCGTCCGCAAGTTCAAAAAGCTCGTAGTTAAGGAAATGGATAATAAGGAGGATAACGACGAGGTCGATGCGGACTATATCGTTGACGAAAAGGCAAAGAATGCCGTAATTACCGCCGAGGGTACGCGCAAGGCTGAAAAATTCTTCGGCATTGAAAACCTCAGCGACCCCGAAAACAATGAGATAGCGCACCATATTAACCAAGCGATTCGCGCATACGGTACGATGAAGCGTGACGTCGATTACGTAGTAAACGAAAACGGAGTAGTCATCGTCGATACCTTTACGGGACGTCTTATGCCCGGCAGAAGATATTCAAACGGTCTTCATCAGGCTATCGAGGCAAAGGAAAAGGTCAAGATTGAAAAGGAAAACCAGACCCTTGCGACCATTACGTTCCAGAATTATTTCAGAATGTATAAAAAGCTCTCGGGTATGACGGGTACGGCACTTACAGAGGACGCGGAATTTCGCGAGATATACGCGCTCGACGTAGTTGAAGTGCCAACCAATAAGCCCATGATAAGAGTTGACCATAACGACGTTCTCTATAAGACCATCAACGCCAAATACAAGGCAATAGTCGAGCAGGTCAAGGTGTGCCACGCAAAAGGTCAGCCCGTGCTTGTCGGTACGGTTTCCATTGATAAATCCGAGGCACTTTCAAGACTTCTTGATAAAGAGGGCATCAAGCACACCGTCCTCAACGCAAAGCTCCACGAAAAAGAGGCAGAGATAGTTGCTCAGGCAGGTAAGTACGGTGCAGTAACTATCTCAACCAATATGGCAGGACGCGGTACGGATATCATGCTCGGCGGCAACTCGGAGTTTATGGCAAAAAATCAGATGAGAAAAATGGGCTTTTCCGATGAGCTCATAGCTCTCTCAACAGGCTCCGCGGTTGTTGACGACGAGGAGATAATGAACGCAAGAAGAACATTTGCCGAACTCAATAAAAAGTTCAAGGAAGAGATAGAGCCCGAAGCGCAAAAGGTAAGAGAAGCGGGCGGTCTTTACATTCTCGGCTCGGAAAGACACGAGTCAAGACGAATCGACAACCAGCTCAGAGGTCGTTCGGGCCGTCAGGGCGACCCGGGCGAATCGTGCTTCTTCCTCTCGCTTGAGGACGACCTTATGCGCCTTTTCGGCGGTGAGAGAATGCACCTCGTCGCAAATAACCTCGGTATGCAGGACGACGATTGCCTTGATTTCAAAATGTTCTCGGGCGTTATAGAGTCCTCACAGAAGAAGGTTGAAGATATCAACTTCAAACGCAGAAAGAACGTTTTGGCTTACGACGACGTAATGAACAGGCAAAGAGAGATTATTTATAAGCAAAGACAGGACGTTCTCAACGGGGTTGATATTTCCGACAAAATTCAGAATATGATAGATGCAACCGTTGAGAATAAAGTTTACGAGTGCTATAACGAAAACGACAGGACGGTGGATATAGCTTCGCTCGAACCGTATTTTGCACTCCTGCTTCGAGAGGAATATCCTCTGCGTGAGATAAGAGAGCTTGCAGAAAAGCATAATATTGACGAAATTGCAAGTATACTCAAAGAGCGCGCCGAGAAGGTATATAAATCCAAAGAAGAGCTCTTCGGCGAGGAGAATATGCGTGAGATAGAGCGAGCCGTGCTTTTGCGTAACGTTGACCGCAAGTGGATGGACCACATTGATGCTATGGATGACCTCAAGGGAAGTGTCGGACTCCAGAGCTACGCCCAGAGGGACCCCGTAAACGAATATCGCTTCCGTGGCGCAGATATGTTTGACGAGCTTATAAACGATATAAGAGAAAATACCGCGAGAATGATACTCTGCTTAACTAAAAAAGCTCCCGAAACCGCGAGAGTGCAGATAGCAAACCCAATAACCGAATCCGCATCGGGCGAGATAGCCAAAAAGAAAATAACCGTCGTCAAGGGCGATAAGGTCGGCAGAAACGACCCGTGTCCCTGCGGCAGCGGAAAGAAATACAAGCACTGCTGCGGTGCAGGTAAATAAAAAGCAAAATGAGCGAATTTATTCGCTCATTTTTCTATATTGCCGTCAGTGCAGTAAATTTTGTATTCATTAGTTCCCAAATCCCATTCGGAATCCTTTTGCAATGCTTGCCATTCCTGTACCGTGCCGTCAAAATGCACGGCAGAAAAACTCGTGCACTGATTAAAAGTCCACATTTCAAGGCGGGAGAGCGTTTTTGGAATGTAAATTGTTTCGAGATTTAAGCAATATGCAAACGCACTTGTGCCAAGCGAGATAAGGGAATTGGGAAGTTGTACTTCTTTAAGCAATTTACAGTTCCAAAACGCCCGCAAACCGATTTCTTCAACACCGCCCTCAAATCTGACTTCTTCAAGCGAGGTACATTCGTAAAATGCCTCTTTTCCGATGACCTTGACACTTTCGGGAATAAAAACGCTTTTTATTTTCTCATATCCAAAAGCTCTGTCTGCTATCTTTGTAACGGGCTCTCCGTTGTAAGTAGACGGAATGACTATTTCATCGTCTGTACAGTTTCCGATTCCGAGAACTACGCCGCTTTCAATGAGAAGCCCCGATGACGCTTCAAATTTCTCCTCTCGCAAAACAGTACCGCAGAGAATGCACGGATAAGATTTCGTAATGCCGTCGAGAACCCAGTCGCCCTCTGTGTGACCGAGCGCGTCAATAATCTCGATTTCGCTTTCTCCGCAAGCGCAGAAACGCTTTTTTAGTCCTGCCTCTTCGCATTTCGGCAAAGTGACGGTTTCCCACTCGCCAAAGACGTGCGTGTGAGGGGTGTAGATTTCGGAATTAAGTACCGTTCCGCAGGTTGAGCAGAGAAGCTGACGCTCGCAGAGCTCTTCGTTCACAGTCCATTCGCCCTCTGTGTGCGAGGTTTTACAGATTGTTCTTTGCTTGTATTCACCGCAGGAGCAGTAGCTTCTTTCAATGCCGTCTTGCGTGCACGACGCCTCGCGGATAACTTCCCACTCCGAATATGAGTGAGCGTGATAGAAAAAGACGAAATACAGAACAGCACAAGCCAAAAGCACGATAACACCGTAAATAATAGATGTTTTCATACTTTTCAGCTTCTTTTTCAGCAGTATTTTGTGTAGTTCTTCCATCGTCCTGCCCGTCCTTTTCGTCCTTTTACTTCATTTTATCACATTGTGCCGAATTTTGCAAGTGATTAAATCAAAATAGGAGCGGTAAAGAGCGCTCTTTTGAGTTTTCCGTATACTGAATCAAGCTCCGAAAAGGGAAGCGGATTTTTCCCCTTACCGCATTCGAGCGTTATCGAGGGTTTGTCAAATTCGTCAATGAACCAGTCCGTAAAACCGCCGTATCTGGCAGTTCCTTCGGAAAGGGCGATTTTGTATCCCGTCAGTCGGGAAACGGTTTTTACAATGGGCAGAGAGTTTGATGCGGAGCGCTCGCCGCTCGTGTAGTAGAGCTCCTCACCCTGCGTGTGAAGCGTCAGAGCAAGCTCGGGCATTTCAAATCGGACGAAGGTGCAGAGGGATTTCGTTTCAGGCTCGCTTTCGGGACAGTCGCCGCTGTATTTAGTGGGAGCACCCATGAAGAGTCCCGACCTTCGCTCAATTATTTTGTACTCGTCAAAGCCCGCACCGTAATTGTGATTGAGGTCAACTCCCCGCGCGTTTGCCTGCCAGCATGAGAAGTCGGGCGAACCTCCGTTCATTCTCAAAACCCTGTCCTTCATTATGTTTTTTTCTCCCACTCCGTGTATAGCGTAGTCTATGCCGTCGGGATTGAGCATGGGAATTATATGAATACGCCTCGTTTCAAGGAGCACGCGCGTCGATAGGTCGAAAATATGAGTACCGTTTCCGTACTCCTCGCATATATCTTCAACGAATTTAATAAGAAGCGCGCTCGTTATCCACTCCATTCCGTGATGAGCACCTATGTAAATTACGCTTTTTCTTCCTTTTCCAAGCGTCAGACGCGGTATGTTTCTGCCGAAAATGCTTTTTCCGATGCTTCCAATTTCCAAAAAATCATACCTGCTTTGCAGTATATCAAGAGCCTTTTGCAATTCCGTGTAATCAAAATACTCGCAAAATGAGTATCTTTTTCTCTCAATATCCAAAAAATCGCCCCCAAAACAGTCAATTTATAAAATAATATGAAGAAATGTTAAAAATATTTACAAAACCGTTTGAAATTTCGGGAGAAATAGTATATAATTATCCCATAGCAAACAAAAAAGCCGTTCCGAAACGGAACGGCTGCATGGAGCTAGTGAAAAGACTCGAACTTTCGACCTGCTGATTACGAATCAGCTGCACTACCGACTGTGCTACACTAGCAATTTGTTAGACTTTGTCTATGCGACTTTGTTATTGTACCACTAAAAAAATGTTTTGTCAAGTGGGAGAACGAAAAATTTATTTAATATATGGAGAAAAAATGAATCTTTGCGACGTAAAAACAATAAAACACATTATGACGGTGTTTGATTTGAAATTCAGAAAGGAATTCGGACAGAACTTTCTTATCAACAGAGCCGTAGTTGAGGATATAGCCGATAACTGTGCGGACAGTACGGACACTTCCATTCTTGAGATAGGTCCCGGCATAGGCCCGCTTACGACCGAGCTTGCTATGAGATATAATAATGTCGTGGCACTTGAAATCGACCGCGGACTTATTCCCGTGCTTAAATATACGCTCGGTGAGTTCAATAACGTTACCGTCATCAACGAGGATGTTATGAAGGCGGACCTCGGCGAGCTCTTAAAGCCCTATTTTGAAAAGGGAAGCATATCCGTCTGCGCCAATCTTCCTTACTATATCACTACGCCTATTCTGATGAAATTGCTTGAATGCGGACTTCCGTTTGATTATATAACTATTATGATTCAGTCCGAGGTCGCAGACCGACTTTGCGCCAGAGCGGGCTCGTCCGATTACGGAGCTATTACCGCAGTGCTTGCGTATTACGGCTGCGCCGAAAAACTCTTTACCGTGAGTGCAGATAATTTTATGCCTGCTCCGAAGGTAAATTCTACGGTTGTAAGAATAAAACTCCATGAGGATAAACCCTATAAACCACGGGACGAAAAGACGCTTTTCAGAACTGTTAAGGGCTCATTCGAGCAGAGAAGAAAGACGCTTCCCAATGCGCTTTCCGCAACGTTTGGCGAGCTTTCAAAGGACGAGATAACCGAGGCTATAACCGCCTGCGGCTTCAAGCCCGACATAAGAGGCGAAAGACTCGGAATTGATGAGTTCGTCGCGCTTTCCGATAGACTTTTCGAGCTTATCAAATCCAAAAATACTTAATCAGGAGTAGTATATGTTACATTATTCAATCCCCGATGACTATAAATCGCTTTTGACCTTGCGAGAAACCGAGGTCGCAATTAAAAAGGTAAAGGATTTTTTTGAAAGACAGATTGCGGTAGAGCTCAATCTGACGCGTGTTTCCGCGCCCATTTTCGTGCGCTCGGACAGCGGTCTTAACGATAATCTGAATGGACACGAAAGACCCGTTTGCTTTGATATTCAAAGCGGTGAGGAGCTTGAGATAGTCCACTCGCTCGCAAAGTGGAAGAGAATGGCGCTTAAACTCTATAAGTTCAATCTTCACGAGGGACTTTATACGGATATGAATGCCATTCGCCGAGACGAAGAGCTTGACAATATCCATTCCATGTTCGTTGACCAGTGGGACTGGGAGAGAATAATCGATAAAAGCGAGCGAAACGAACAGACGCTAAAAAAGACGGTCAAATGTATTTACAGAGCTCTAAGGCATACCGAGATATACATTTCAAGCGAGTATCCCTTTATCGAAAAAATACTTCCCGATGAGATAACCTTTGTTACTACTCAGGAGCTCGAAGATATGTATCCCGACCTCTCTCCAAGAGAGAGGGAACACAGAATTTGTAAGGATAAGGGTGCAGTCTTTCTTATGCAGATAGGCGGCTCTCTCACTTCCGGCAAGCCGCACGACGGCAGAGCACCCGACTATGACGACTGGACGCTCAACGGAGATATACTCGTCTACTATCCCGTGCTCGATATCGCGCTTGAACTTTCTTCCATGGGTATCCGTGTTGATGAAGAAGCGATGATAAAGCAGCTTAAAATATCGGGATGTGAGGACAGAGCATCGCTCCCGTTCCATAAAGCACTCCTTGCGGGCGAGCTGCCTTATACCGTTGGCGGCGGCATCGGTCAGTCGAGAATGTGTATGTTCTTTTTGAGAAAGGCGCATATCGGCGAGGTGCAATCGTCATTCTGGAGCGAAAACGATCATCAATTCTGCGAAAAATACGGAATAAATTTACTATAATCTGCAAGGCTTTCGGATGCTCCGAAAGCCTTAAATTTTTTTGTAAAAAATCTGTGAACGCTATTGACATTCTCAACTTTTATGTTATAATAGTTAACGCGTTAATTATTTGGAGGGGAGAAGTATATGGAAAAGCATACGGAAGAGAATGAGGTTGAGATTTATAAGAACACAATTCGCAAAATGATGCACATATTAAGGCTTCACAGAGCTTACTTTGAGCGAAATATTTCGGCGATGGGAATACACCACAGCCAGCATCACCTTTTGATGTATATTGTCAAACACGGCGAGATAAATTCGCAAAAAGAGATAGCCGAAAAGTTCAATATAACACCTGCGGCGGTTGCGCGCTCATTAAAATCACTTGAGCAGGAGGGGTATATCACAAGACACGCTATCGACGGCGACGGCAGATACAATAAGATTTCCGTTACCGAAAAGGGTATAGATATCGCGGAAAGGTCCTTTAAGATGTTCAAGGAAACGGACGAGTCGTTATTTGAGAATTTTGATGAGGACGATATCATAAAATTCAACGGTTATTTAGATAAAATGCAGGCAAAATTGCTTGAAAGACAGAGGACAAACGATGAAGAAAAGTAACACTATCAATTGGATGAAATACATAAAACCGTATCTGCCCTACTTTATTTTGGGACCGATATGTATGGTAATCGAGGTTATAGGAGAGGTGCTTATGCCGACGCTTCTTTCCTATATAATCGACCTCGGAATAGACGGGAAAACCGAAAATATGCCCGAATTTATTTTGTGGGTGTATGAAAAATTCGGAAGCAACGCCATTTTTATCGTGGCGATAGCAATGGGAATGATAATGACGGCAATTCTTATGATGCTCGGCGGTGTCGGCGGCGCATATTTCGGAGGAAAGGCGTCTGTAAACTTTGCGGCTGACCTTCGTGCGGATATTTATAAAAAGGTACAGAGCTTCTCGTTCTCAAATATTGACAAATTCAGCTCTGCTTCGCTCGTAACAAGACTCACAAACGACGTAACACAGCTTCAGAACTTCGTCAATATGATGCTCCGTATGTTCTTCCGCGCACCCGGTATGCTCATAGGCGCTCTCATTATGGCGATAAGCATAAATCCCTCTCTCTCCGCCGTTTTGGCGGTTTCGGTTCCTCTGTTGCTCTGCTCGATATCGGTTATCATAGCAAGGGGCTTCCCGATGTTCTCACAGATGCAGAAGAGGATTGACGGACTTAACTCCACCGTTCAGGAAAACCTCACGAACGTAAGAGTTGTTAAGTCGTTCGTAAGAGAAGATTTTGAGGAAAAGAAATTCTCAAAGGCAAATAAGGATATGAAGGATACCGCCGCGAGAGCGATGAAAAATATGATTCTCCTCTCTCCAATAATAACGCTTATCATGAACGCGACCTCAATTGCGATTTACTGGTTCGGCGGAAATCAGCTCGTTATGGGTCAGATGACCACAGGTGAATTTACGAAATTCGTAACTTATATCACACAGATTCTCTCATCTCTTATGATGGTAACGATGCTCTTTATGATGTTTTCAAGGTCAATGGCATCGGCAAAGCGTATAGGCGAGGTTATGAACGAGGAAATCGACATAGTTGACGCCGTGGGACATTCCGAATATAAAGTCGAGAGGGGCGAGGTCGAATTCCGCAATGTGTCCTTCCGCTACTATAAAGACAGCGCGGAAAAAGCGCTCGACAATATCAATTTGAAGATAAGGGCGGGGGATACAGTCGGTATCATCGGCTCAACGGGCTGCGGAAAAACTACTCTCGTTTCGATGATTGCAAGACTTTACGACGTTGACGAGGGCGAGGTCTTGGTTGACGGCGTAAACGTCAAGGATTATTCGCTCTATAATCTCCGTGAGGGCGTCGGAATGGTGCTTCAAAAGAACATACTGTTCTCGGGAAGCATCGTTGACAATCTCCGCTGGGGTAACGGCGATGCTTCGATGGAAGAGATAAGAGAAGCTGCGGATTACGCGCAGGCTGACGGCTTTATCACGAGCTTTACAGAGGGCTATAACACCGACCTCGGTCAAGGCGGAACAAATGTTTCGGGCGGACAGAAGCAAAGGCTTTGTATTGCCCGCGCACTCCTCAAAAAGCCGAAGATTCTTATACTTGACGACTCAACGAGTGCTGTCGATATGGCTACCGAGGCGAGAATAAGAGAAGCATTCCGCGAAAGCCTTGCGGGCTCTACTAAAATTATAATCGCTCAGCGTATCAATTCCGTTAAGGACGCTGACGAGATAATCGTGCTTGACGAGGGCAGAATAACGGGCGTGGGTACGCACGATTATCTGCTCGAGCACAATACCGAATACCAAGAAATTTACTATTCACAAATGGATAAGAAGGAGGGGAACTGATATGGCTGCAAGAAATCTTGAAGAACTTCAAAAGCAATACGGCAGCAAAATTCCCGAATCCAAAGCCCCAAAAGGCAAAACGATGGACGGCCACGGCGGCGGAAGAGGCCCCGGCGGACGCGGTCCGAGAGCACAGGGAAAACCCAAAAACACGAAACAGACCGTAAGAAGACTGCTTTCATATATAGCAAAATATAAATTCCGTTTGCTTTTAGTCCTCGTATGTATGTTTTTCACGACTCTTTCGTCACTTGTGGGCTCGTATATACTCCGTCCCGTAATCAATGCTCTCGTAGGTGATGCCGAACTCAATTTCCTCGGCTTTACCTTTGATGAGCCCATCGAATATCTTGCAGTAATACTCATAGTAATTGCTTGCGTATATATTTGCGGAGTTATATCTTCATACGTTCAGTCGAGAATAATGCTCTCCGTTTCGATGAACGCCATTGAAAACCTCAGAAACGACCTCTTCAAGAAGGTGCAGAAGCTTCCCGTAAGATTTTTCGACAGCGACTCAAACGGCGAGATAATGAGCCGTTTTACCAATGATATCGATAATATCGATATGATGCTCAATAATACAGTCGTAAATCTTATTTCGGGTACGATTACTCTCGTGGGAACGTTTTGTATGATGGTATACACGAATATCTGGCTTACCATGATAACCATAGTGTTTATGCCGATA
This sequence comes from Eubacteriales bacterium, assembly GCA_051867875.1. Classification (GTDB taxonomy): domain Bacteria; phylum Bacillota; class Clostridia; order Oscillospirales; family CAG-272; genus RGIG4608. The sequence goes on along the minus strand of JBJDZG010000026.1, from coordinate 75,959 downwards.
TTTATTTTCCTTGCAGGAGAGATAGCAAAGCGCTCCTCAAAATATTACGTCGGACAGCAGGCGGCACTCGGTGCCATCAACGGCTACATTGAGGAATCCGTTTCGGGACAGAAGGTCATTAAAGTATTTAATCACGAAAAGGTTTGCGAGGAAGAATTTGAAACGCTCAATAACGATATGCGTGATAAGCAGTTCAAGGCGCAGTTTTTCGGCGGTATCATGCCTCCCGTTCTCGGCAATACGAGCCAAATAAGCTACTCACTGACGGCCGGTATCGGCGGTTTGCTCTGCGTACTTAACGGCTTTGACGTCGGAGGTCTTTCCGTATTCGTGAACTATTCAAGACAGTTTTCAATGCCCATTAACCAGATTTCTCAGCAGATGAGCACTATTTTCTCCGCTCTTGCAGGAGCTGAACGCGTATTTGCAATTATGGACAGAGAGCCAGAGGCAGATACGGCAGAGAATCCTCATCCTGCTGAACATATAAGGGGAGATGTAGTCCTTGAAAACGTAACATTCGGATATAACCCCGATAAGACTATTTTGAAAAATATCTCTCTTTACGCTCACCCCGGACAGAAGATAGCCTTCGTGGGTTCAACGGGTGCGGGCAAAACCACCGTTACGAATCTTCTTAACCGTTTTTACGATATTGAATCCGGAAGTATTACCGTTGACGGAGTTGATATCAAGAAATACAGCCTTACCGAACTCAGAAAGAATATCGCTATGGTGCTTCAGGATACGCATCTGTTTACGGGTACTATAATGGAAAATATCCGTTACGGCAGACTTGACGCAACCGACGAAGAGGTTATTTCCGCCGCAAAAACGGCAAGCGCGCATAGCTTTATAATGCGACTTTCCGACGGCTACAATACGGTAATTGAAGGCGACGGAGCAAATCTTTCGCAAGGTCAGCGTCAGCTTCTCAATATCGCCCGTGCGGCGCTGTCAAAAGCTCCTATCCTTGTGCTTGACGAAGCGACGAGCTCGGTCGATACGAGGACCGAGCGCCATATCGAACACGGTATGGACAGACTTATGAAGGACAGAACGACGTTTGTAATTGCGCACAGACTCTCGACTGTAAGAAACTCAGACGCTATTATGGTGCTTGAACACGGCGAGATAGTCGAGAGGGGAACTCACGAAGAGCTCCTTGAGATGCAGGGCAGATATTACGAACTCTATACGGGTAAAAAGGAGCTCGATTAAACAAAATCAAAGGACGGCGGTTGCTTCGCCGTTCTTTGATTTTTTAATATTTGCAAAAAATAATATTGAAAAAAGCAAAATAATGTGATATACTAAATTCAAGTATGTACGATATGTATTTATGATAATAAAAACAGGAGGTTAAACTTATGAAAATGACATTCAGGCATTACGGACCGAAAGACCCCGTAACTCTTGAACAGATTTCTCAAATCCCCGGTATGTATTCGATAGTGTCTGCCGTGTACGACGTGCCCGCAGGCGGAGTCTGGAGCGAGGAGAGCATCAATGCCATTAAAGCAAATGCCGAAGCTCACGGACTTAAATTTGAGGTGGTAGAGAGCGTGCCCGTTCCCGAAGATATTAAACTCGGAAATGAAAAAGCACCTCAGCTTATTGAAAACTATTGCGAAAACCTCAGAAGACTTGCAAAGGCAGGCGTTAAATGTGTTTGCTATAACTTTATGCCCGTTTTTGACTGGCTTCGCAGTGAACTTGAACACGAGGCACCCGACGGCTCTAATAGCCTTGCTTACGACGAAGAGACGGTTCTCGCTATGAACCCTCTCGAGGGCGGACTTTCCTTGCCCGGCTGGGACGAGAGCTACACTCCGGACGGACTCCGCGACCTTCTTAATCAGTACGAGTCAATAGACGAGGAGCAGCTCTGGAAGAATCTCGAAGCATTCTTGAAGAAGGTTATTCCCGTGGCTCACGAGGTCGGAATTAATATGGCAATTCATCCCGACGACCCGCCGTGGGGCATCTTCGGACTTCCCAGAATCATCACCTGCGAAGAAAATATTGAAAGATTCTTAAATATCGTTGACCTTCCCGAAAATGGCATTACGTTCTGCACGGGCTCTCTCGGTGCTTCAACCGAAAATGACCTTGTAAGAATGAGCAAGAAGTTTGCAAAGAGAATACACTTCGCTCACATTCGTAACATTAAGCATACCGGTCCCCGTCAGTTCCATGAGGTAGCGCACCCCACGGCTTGTGGCTCTCTCGATATCTACGGAATTATGAAAGCGCTTTATGAGGGCGGTTTTGACGGATATATGCGTCCCGACCACGGCAGAATGATTTGGGGCGAAAAGGGCAGATACGGTTACGGACTTTACGACCGTGCTCTCGGCGCAACGTACCTCCTCGGTCTTTGGGAAGCTATCGAAAAAGATGCTCAAAATAAATAAAAAACGGAGAAATAAAAATGAATAAAGTTTGTGTTATCACAGGTGCGGGCGGTGTTCTTTGCTCCTCGTTCGCTGAGGAAATGGCAAAGCACGGCTACAAAATCGCATTACTTGACCTTAATGAAGAATCGGCACGCGCAGTTGCCGACAGAATCAACGAAAACGGCGGAATTGCCAAGTCTTATAAGGTAAACTGCCTTGAAAAAGAGAGCATTGAATCCGCTCACGAGGCAATTTTGAGCGACCTCGGCAAGTGCACCATTCTCATCAACGGCGCGGGCGGAAACAGCCCCAGAGCCTCCACCGATAAAGAATATTATGAGATCGGCGACGAGGACAGAGAGGACATCAAGACTTTCTTTAATCTCGACAAGTCGGGATTTGACTTCGTGTTCAATCTCAACATTATGGGAACGCTTCTTCCCACCCAGGTTTTCTCAAAGGATATGCTCGGCGAGGAAGGCTGCTCGATTCTTAACATTTCTTCTATGAACGCGTATACTCCTCTTACGAAGATTCCCGCATACAGCGCAGCGAAGGCGGGTATCTCCAACTTCACACAGTGGCTTGCAGTTCATTTTGCAGGCGCAGGCATAAGAGTCAATGCTCTCGCGCCCGGCTTCTTTGTAACTAATCAGAACAGAGCGCTTCTTTATAATCCCGACGGAACACCCACAGCCAGAACGGGAAAGATTCTTGCCGCAACTCCCATGCATCGCTTCGGCGAGTCCGAGGAGCTTCTCGGTGCATTGAGATTTCTTACAAATCCCGCTGAATCGGGCTTTGTGACGGGCGTAATAATTCCCATCGACGGCGGCTTCTCCGCTTACTCGGGAGTTTAATTTAATAAAAAAGCGGAGATTTCTCCGCTTTTTTATTGATTTTCGTATATGTCGCCGTTTCCCGGCGTTCTTTCCCATTTTCCCGCTAAAAGAATCATTTTTTTCTCTGCAAGCGACGCTTTTACGTCAATTATGTTCTGATTTGCCGAGCCTCGGAATAGAAGACCCGAATGCTTGAGCTCCTCAACGAACTTTCCGTCAACCAACACGTCAATCAGCGAAAGCATTTCAGCGACGTTTTCAAGACCTTGCTGTGCCTTGGGTAAAAGGTCGTTCGTGAAAGTAAATCCCGAATAGCACCATACGCTTTTTTCGGGAAAATTTGCCCTGAACTGCTTCAAAAGCTCAATGAGCGCACCCTGGTTTTCGGGCTCAAACGGCTCACCTCCGAGAAGCGTCAATCCACCTATGAAAGAGGGCTTACACGCGGAAATGATTTTGTCTATTTCATTTTGAGTGAACGGCTCACCGTAAGAAAAATTCCACGTTTCCGGATTGAAACAGCCCTTGCAATGATGCCTGCAACCGCTGACAAAAAGGGTTGTGCGTACACCGGGACCGTTGGCTATATCGTTTTCTCGTATCAATGCGTAATTCATAAATACCTTTCGTCAACAATCCCTTGCATGACTGCAAGGGATTGTTTTTTGCAAATTAAAGATGAAGAACTCTTTCCTTTATTTCCTGTGTTCTTCCTTGATTCCAATATTGAGTGCCTATGTAACCGCAGGTTCTCCTTGCTACGTTCATAGTGCTCTGGTCGGTGTTGCCGCAGTTGGGACATCTCCAAATGAGTTTGCCGTCGCCGTCCTCGATAACCTCTATTTCGCCGTCAAATCCGCAAAGCTGGCAAAAGTCGCTTTTCGTGTTGAGCTCGGCATACATAATATTGTCATATATGAATTTCATTACAGAGAGGACTGCGTCAAGGTTGTTCTGCATATTGGGAACTTCAACGTAGGATATTGCGCCGCCGGGAGAGAGAGTCTGAAATTTGGATTCAAGAGCAAGCTTTCTGAATGCGTCAATTTTCTCCGTAACGTGAACGTGATAACTGTTGGTTATGTAGGACTTGTCCGTAATGTCCTTTATTACGCCGAAGCGTTTCTGCAAGCACTTTGCAAATTTGTACGTCGTGCTCTCAAGCGGAGTGCCGTAAAGAGAGTAGTCGATATTCTCCTCGGCTTTCCACTTTGCGGTGTACTCGTTGAGCTTTTTCATTATTTCAAGTCCGAGTGCCTCGCCCTCGGGCTCTGTGAGCTTCTTGCCGTTAAGAGAAAGAACACACTCCCAAAGACCGGCATAACCAAGGGATAAGGTGGAATAACCGCCGTGAAGATATTTGTCAATAGTTTCGCCCTTCTTCAAGCGGAGAAGTGCACCGTGTTGCCAAAGAATAGGTGCGGCATCGGAGAGAGTGCCCGTAAGACGCTCGTGACGGCACTGGAGTGCTCTGTGGCAGAGCTCCATTCTGCTGTCGAATATCTCCCAGAATTTGTCCATATCGCCCTCGGCGGAAAGACCGATGTCAACGAGGTTTACAGTAACTACGCCCTGATTGAATCTTCCGTAATACTTGGGCTGACCGTTTTCGTCAACGTAGGGAGTCAGGAAGCTTCTGCAACCCATGCAGGTATAGCAGTGTCCCTCTCCGTTTTTGTCAATCTTATTCTGAAGCATAATCTTTTCGGAGATATAGTCGGGAACCATTCTCTTGGCTGTGCATTTTGCTGCGAGCTTTGTGAGGTAGTAGTAGGGGCTGTCCTCGTGAATATTGTCCTCTTCAAGCACGTAGATGAGCTTGGGGAAGGCGGGAGTAACCCAAACGCCCTTCTCATTTTTAACACCCTGATAACGCTGTTTAAGTGTCTCCTCTATGATGAGAGCCAAATCGCGCTTCTCCTGCTCGTTTTTCGCTTCGTTCAGATACATAAATACCGTAACGAAAGGAGCTTGTCCATTAGTTGTCATAAGGGTAACGACCTGATACTGAATAGTCTGTACGCCTCTCCTGATTTCATCACGGACTCTGGCTTCGGCGATTCTCGCAATATCCTCATCGCTGACATCGGGAGTTATACTGCAAAGTTCCGCTGCGACGTCCTTTTTTATTCTTTGACGGCTGATGTCAACGAAGGGAGCAAGATGGGTAAGGCTTATGCTCTGACCGCCGTACTGGCAGGAAGCAACCTGAGCGATAATCTGAGTTGCTATATTGCAAGCCGTTGAAAAGCTGTGAGGTCTTTCTATCATCGTGCCGCTGATAACCGTGCCGTTTTGAAGCATATCTTCAAGATTGACAAGATCGCAGTTGTGCATGTGCTGTGCAAAATAGTCGGAGTCGTGGAAGTGTATAAGACCGTTTTCGTGTGCCGCAACGATATCGGCAGGGAGAAGAATTCGCTTTGTGATATCCTTGCTGACCTCGCCCGCCATGTAGTCACGCTGAACGCTGTTGACGGTGGGGTTTTTGTTTGAGTTTTCCTGTTTTACCTCTTCGTTGTTGCACTCGATAAGGCTGAGTATCTGCTCGTCGGTCGTATTTGACTTTCTTACAAGCGCACGGTTGTAACGGTATGTAATATATCTTCTCGCTACCTCAAAGGCGCGCTGATTCATAATCTGGTCTTCTACCATATCCTGAATCTCCTCTACGTTAAGTGAGCGATTCATGTTGAGAGCGGCAGACTCAACGTCCTGAGCAATTTTCTTAATCTGTTCCTCGGTCATTCTTTCGGTGGGAACGACGCTTTCGTTTGCTTTTGTTATGGCAACGATTATTTTTTCTACGTCAAAAATAACTTCAGAGCCGTTTCTCTTAATAATTTTCATAAAAACCTCCTAAAAATTTTATCATGTATATAAATCTAAACGAAAAATCGACATTCTAATTATAACTATATATTGTGGTTTAGTCAAGCCCCAAAAACTATATATTGATATTTTTGTAACTTTTCACAATTTTTAGCACTGCTTTTTAATCATTTTGACTGAAATGGATAATTTAAGGAATTTTTAAGGTTCAAGTATTAGTATTAGAATGTAAAAATAAATCCAATCAAAGTGTTGAAATGTGTTTTGTTTGGTGATATAATTAATAAAATAAATATTTTGAACAGGTGACAGAAGAATGTTAGAGCTCATTAACATTAGAAAAACTTACGGAAAAGATGAGTCCGCGGTTGAGGCACTCAAGGGTGTCAGCATAAAATTCCGAGAGAGCGAGTTTGTTTCCATACTCGGTCAATCGGGTTGCGGAAAGACCACGTTGCTTAATATAATCGGCGGTCTTGACCAATACACGAGCGGCGACCTTATAATAAACGGCGTTTCCACGAAAGCTTATAAAGACTCCGACTGGGATACGTACAGAAACCATACGATAGGTTTCATTTTTCAAAGCTATAATCTTATCTCCCACCAGAGCGTCCTTGCAAACGTAGAGCTTGCGCTGACCCTCAGCGGTATATCGAAGCAGGAGAGAAGAAGGAAGGCCGTTCAGGCTCTCGATAAGGTGGGACTTCGCTCCCATATGCATAAGCGTCCAAATCAGCTCTCCGGCGGACAGATGCAGAGAGTAGCTATCGCGCGTGCTCTTATCAATAACCCCGACATTTTGCTTGCAGACGAGCCGACGGGTGCTCTTGACTCCGAAACGAGCGTTCAGGTTATGGACCTTCTCAAAGAAATAGCTAAGGACAGACTCGTTGTCATGGTAACTCATAACCCCGAGCTTGCCGAAATGTATTCAACGAGAATAATCAGACTATCCGACGGTAATCTTATCGGCGACTCCAACCCGTTTGACGGAAGAATAGTTTACAACGAAGCAGGTTGCGTAGATACTCCGAGAAGAAAAGAGCCCATAAGAAGAAAGAAGAAGTCGTCGATGTCCTTCATTACGGCTATGTCGCTCTCCTTTAATAACCTTATGACTAAAAAGGGCAGGACCTTCCTTACTTCCTTTGCAGGCTCGATAGGTATTATAGGTATAGCGCTTATTCTGTCGGTTTCGACGGGTGTTCAGGCGTATATAGATTCGATAGAGCAAAGCACGATGTCGTCGTATCCTATTCAAATTCAGCAGAGTACGATGAACCCAAGCTCGATGATGTCCGCTCTTATGCAGAGTTCGTCGTCCAATGAACCGAGGGACCCCAATAAGATTTATTCAAGTGAGATAATGGTGCAGATGATGACATCAATGTCCTCATCGATATCTATAAACAATCTTGAAAAATTCAAGGATTACATTGAATCCCACCCCGATTTCAAAAATTACTGCACGGACGTAAAATATTCCTATTCAGCAAAGCTTAACACCTATTTCCTTCAGGAAGACGGAACGTATAAGAACAGCTCAAAGGGTATGGACCAGATGTACGACACAATGGGTCTTACGGGCATCTCCAAGGAAATGATGAGCAGTATGGCGTCCATGATGAGCAGTATGGGCAGCGTTACGGGTTGGACTGAGCTTATCGGCGACACAGAAAGCATTATGAATGATTATGAGCTCGTTGACGGAAGATATCCAGAAAGCCTTAACGAGATAGTTCTCATAGTTGACAAGAACAATCAGATTTCCGACTACACGCTTTACGTCCTCGGTATCCGAGATTACGCAGAGGTTCAGGAGTGGATGAAACACGCTATTGAGGCATATATCAACGGTACCGAGAATACCTATGAGATAGAGCCCACCAATTACACCTTTGACGAAATTTACGATTTCCAGTTCAAGGTGCTCCTTGACAGCGACCATTACGTGCTTCAGGACGGCAAGATTCACGAGCTCGACACGAGCGTTGAAGAGGATAACGCAATACTCAACGAGCGTCTTGATAACGCTATGGAGCTTAAGATAGTAGGCATCCTGCGTCCTTCCGACGATTCGATGGCTATGGCAAATATAGGTACTATCGGATATATGTCCGACCTTATGGACAATGTTATCGCACGTTCAAATAAGAGCGACGTCGTAAAGGCTCAGCTTGCCGATAAGGAAGTAGACCTCTTTACGGGTATCAGATTTGATTCCAAGGGCTACACCATCGACGATATTCCTTATCTTTCCGAAATACTTGAAAAATATCCTTCCGATGTTGCAAGTGCTATAATTAATCAGGTGCTTAATTATCTCAATAAGGATAGAGTAACTACTAACACCTACGACGGGAACCTCAAAAAGCTCGGCTATATTGACGTTGATAATCCGTCGTCCATCTCGATTTATCCCAAGGACTTTGAGGCTAAGGAGCAGATAGTTAAGTACATTTCCGAATACAACGAAAAGCAGTCTAAAGACGATAGAATAACATATACCGATACGGTAGCGCTTCTTATGAGCTCTGTAACGACTATCATTGATGCTATCTCGTACGTTCTTATCGCATTCGTTGCAATTTCTCTCGTTGTATCTTCAATTATGATAGGTATTATCACGTATATCTCCGTTCTTGAAAGAACGAAGGAAATAGGTATCTTGCGCGCTATCGGTGCTTCCAAGAGAGATATTGCACGAGTATTCAATGCAGAAACGATATTCGTCGGATTTGTTGCTGGTCTTATAGGCATTGTTTGCTCGCTCGGACTTATAGTAGTGATAAACATGATACTGTTCCATTTCACAGGCCTTGCAAATCTCAAGGCAGTCCTTGAACCCATTCCTGCTATCATCCTTGTAGGTATCAGTGTAGTCCTTACGTTCGTAGCAGGCTTGTTCCCGTCAAAGACAGCTTCTAAGAAAGACCCCGTAATTGCGCTCAGAACCGAATAAGAGAGTGAGAAAAATGAGAAATTTTATATCAAAGCTCGGTATGAAAATCAGAACGTTTATGTACGGCAGAAACGGATTTGACGACCTGGCAAAGGTAAGTATTATTGCATCGGTAATTGTATTGCTTATTTGCGGATTTTGTCCGCGCGGAATTGTAAAAAGTATACTCTACATTTTGGTATTGCTTCTGATGGGATATGGTTATTTCAGGATTCTCTCAAAGAACGTGTATAAGAGAGTACAGGAAAACAAAAAATATCTCGGTGCCGTAAATATGGCAAAAACAAGATACGCGCAGAGAAAAACGCATAAATTTTACCGCTGTCCGAAATGCAAAACTTGGCTCAGAGTCCCTAAGGGCAGAGGCAAGATAACGATTACTTGCGTAAAATGTCAACACAAATTTGACAAAAAGACTTGAAGAAAAGCGGTGGACATTTGTTCACCGCTTTTGTATCGATTAAGTAAAAAGGAACACAATAAAATTAAATACTATAAAAAGGAAGTAAAAAATATGTGTACAGCAGTTGATTTCAAATCAAAAAGCCATTATTTCGGCAGAAATCTTGACCTCGAAATAAGATATAACGAAAGCGTTACCGTAACGCCGAGAAATTACGTGTTCAAATATAGAGAGAGGGAGAGCGAGAGAGCGGGATACGCCATGATAGGAATGGCTACCGTTATGCAGGATTACCCGCTCTATTACGATGCTACTAACGAGTGCGGTCTGAGTATCGCGGGACTTAATTTCGTGGGAAATGCGTATTTTGCAAAAGAAACGGTCGAGGGAAAAACGAATCTTGCACCCTTTGAGCTTATCCCGTACCTGCTCGGAAGATGTAAAACGGTCGGAGAGTGTGAGCGCGAGCTTGAAAATATAAACCTTATTGATATTACGTTTATGCCGGGACTTCAAAACGCCCAGCTTCATTGGATGATTTCCGACGGCGAGAGATGTATTACCGTGGAATTTATGCAAGAGGGAATGAGGATATTTGAAAATCCCGTCGGAGTTCTTACGAATAACCCGCCGTTCAATTATCAGATGATGTATTTGAATAATTACATCAATCTTACAAATGAGGAGCCCGTAAACAGATTTTCCGATAAGGTTGACTTCAATATCTATTGCAAAGGAATGGGCGCTATCGGTATGCCCGGCGATATGTCCTCGTCTTCAAGGTTCGTGCGCGCGGCATTTATGAAGCTCAATGCGGTGAAGCCCGAGAGCGAGGAGGACAGTGTCGGACAGATGTTCCACATTCTCGGCTCGGTTGAGTGCCCCGAAGGCGCTATGAAGGTCGGCGACAAGTATGAAAAAACGCAATATACGAGTTGTTGCAATACAGAAAAGGGAATATATTATTACAGAACCTATGAAAACAGCCAGATATGTGCAGTCAATATGCACAATGAGGACATGGACGGCGAAAATCTCGTATTTTTTGAAGTGAAATATGCACAAAATATAAATTATATTAACTGAAAAGACCGTTCTGCCATGAAAAGCGGGGAATATCACACGCATACTTTTGCTCCAAAAAGAAAAAATTCGTCATTTTTCACAAAGAAAAACGAAGCAGTTGAAAAATCAAGCAATATAGCCTGTTTTGACAGCTATATTGGTATAAAATGTAAATATATGTTGAAAATTGCTGATTTTTGTTAATCTTGGCAAACACCCGCAGTATAAAAAAATCAAAAAGGGTTGACAAATTGAGCGTAAAGTGGTATAATGGCAAAGTCGAAGGTCATACAGACTGTAAAAAATGACAATCACAAATCAATAATTTCAAAAATCACGGCGAGGTGATGACACCCTCATCTCCTCGCCATCATTTATGAATCCTGCGAAAGGAGAAAAGTCTATGTCTAAAAAGCGTGGATTTACGCTTATCGAGGTAGTAGTGGTCATAGCTATTACGACTATTGTGCTCGGAATGGTCGCCACTCTGTTTGTGTTTATGACTAACTCTTCAAGAGAGCTTATCGTAAAATCCGAACAGATTATGCTTGCACAGTCCATTGAGAACAGTGTTCGCGGATACGCAAAAGATGAAGGTTCAGTTAATCTTGTCGGCAAAATAGTTCTCGAAGACGGAAAAATCATACACAACAATGGTACTACGGATAACCCCGATGATGACAAGGTGCTGTTTGAGGACACGGATTTATCCATATTTTTGATAGCAATTCAAGACGATTTTGTCTATTGCATTATGCAATTCAAAGATTCTACTTATTATAAGTTTATTTTAGGCGAAAAATAATCGGAGGTTGAGTAATAATGGCTCAAAATCAATGTATATTTGAATACTGTAATTTTGGGAAGGGATATTTAAGAATCTACTTTCCTCAAAAAAAGAATACCGACGCAAAAGAGATTATGATTGACCTTGAAGACTATTCAATGGTCAACGGTGTCATCACAAAAATCGAGCCCATAGTTGACAGAATCAAAGACGAACTCAAAAAGCTTGACCTCGTTTACATGCCCTCGATTCTTTTGCTTCTTCGCTGCGAAGAGGTTTACAGAAAATCTCTCCCGCTTCCCGTTAAGAACGCTTGGCAGGCAAAGATGCTTTACAACAAGGAAATGAAGGCAAGACCTGATAAAGACGATTTCTATACGGCTTCTAACTCCTACAAACGCGAAGTAGGATATACATACAATACCTACTTTATGCCCAAGGCAATAGTTGACTCTTTCCTCAAAATCGCAAAACAGCTCGGTACAGAGGTCGGAGAGGCTAAGCCCTACGGTATGTATCTTTGCGAGTCGCTTGATTATACGAGCAACTACGTATTTTTCCATATCAGACGCAAGGTCTGCACAATGATTTTGTCATCAAATAAAAATTTGATTACAAGTTATGATTTTGAATTTGAAAACAGCAGAGAAATCTTGAACAAATTCTTACTTGTTGCGTCAAAGCATGAATTTGAATTTGACCGTAAAAAGATTACGCATTACGGCATAAGCGCCGACGACCCGATTGAGCTTCGTTTGGGACTTGCCAAGCTCGGAGAAGCTGAGCTTGCCGAAGAAACGAAAAAGACAGAGCTTGAAGCGTCGATGGCTCAGTCCATTCAGCAAAAGACTGACGAGCTTGAGGTCGATTGGGAGGATTATGCCAACGACGGCACCGTATTTACAAAGCGTTACAACGATGCAAACAGCATCTTACGCACGAGATACGACGCTATTGCAAAAGCGTTGCTTTCCTATACGGGAATGAAGTCCAAGGTAACCGATGCTTGCTCTGTATTCCATATCAATTCCACTGTATACGCAAAAATGGATATCCGTAACAACAGAGTAATGCTATATCTTGCTACTAATCCCGAGAAATATATCAATTCGCGTTATCCTTGCGCGCTTACGAAGCGTAAGGGATTTGACGATACACCCTGCCTTTACAGAATTGCTACTGCATTCCGTCAGGAAGGTGCATTCGTGCTTGTCGGCGAGCTTGCTGCAGAGCAAGGACTCGTTCCGAAACCCTGATAATCTGACAGAAAGGAAGCTTTCGCTGAGCGAAAGATGAGGTCATATCTATGAAAAAGACTCGCAAGGGAGTTACCTTGGTCGAAGTTATAGTTTCAATAGCGGTGTTCACGATTATTTCGCTTGCTTTGTTTTCTTCGGTGCTCTCTATGAGAAAAGTCGTTTTAAGGCAGGAAGAATACGCCCGTCTTGAAATGGTCTGTTACGATATCAACGCCTATTGGGACGCTTACGGCGAAAATTGGTATAACAATTATACTAAAGGTGTTTCAAGCGGCAAATTCATTTATTTGGATTCCGATTTTAAGGTTACCGATGCCGTAAATCAAGTGTATACCTTAAAATATGATTATGACGGCAAAGGTACATCGGAAACTTCTGATGACGAGCTGATAATAATTTTTATCAAAAAAGGTGATTATACCTATGCAGAAAACATTAATTGCGGGGTGAGTCAATGAAGAATAAAAAGAAAAAGGGCTACGTCCTTATAATCGTTATGTTGCTTTGCTTTGTAATGTCTATGACTGTGGTTTCGGCAACGCCGTTGCTTCTCAGGTATATGAACCGCGCAAAAAACAATCTCAAGGACTTGCAAAGCAGCGGACTCTATTATTCCACAGTGGAGGTACATAATTATGAATCCGTTTGAAATTATACTTGCGGTTTTCGCATTTATTTTCGGCGCCGTTTTTGCGAGCTTTGCAGGCGTTGTGGCTTACCGCTTTCCCAAAAAGCAGTCAATAGTAAAGCCGGATTCTTACTGCCCAAGCTGTAAGAATCCCATAAAACCTTACGATAATATCCCGATTATTTCTTGGCTTATACTCGGCGGAAAGTGCAGAAATTGCAAGGCGAAAATCGGAGTATTTTCGCTCCTTATGGAGATATTCGGCGGACTTGGCTTTATGTGTGCGTATCTTCAATTCGGTAATTCTTTTGAGAATTTGCCTATTTTTATATCGGTTTTGCTCCTCGTGTTCCTGTTCCTCGTTATGGCGGGAATTGACCACGAAACGCACGATATTTATGATATTACGCTGATTATCTACGGAGTTTTGGCAGTAGTTATCGCAGGATACCGCGTATTCGCTTTTGGCAGCGATATTTGGAACCATATCGGCGGTGCGTTGCTTGGCTTTGGCTTCTTCGGAGCTATTAAGCTTATAGCAAAGTTTATTTTGAAGAAAGATGCTCTCGGTACGGGCGATATTTATCTTGTCGGTATCGGCGGGCTTATTATAGGAGCATTTCCGCTCTTGCTTGCCATAATGTTCTCAACTCTCCTCGGCTCAATTATCGAGATTATCAAGATAAGAATCTCAAAGTCCGACAGAGAAGCTGAGATAGCCTTCGGTCCGTACCTTTTGCTCGGTATCGGTTTTATGGCTATTTACGGTGAAGCAATAATGAATTTCTATTGGAAGGTGGTGCTTTAATGCCTTTATACAAGTGTAAAGTTATAAACTCGTCAGGTCAGCGACAGACGGTTTTAAGAGAGGCATCTGATGAGCTCAGTTTGCGTGCTCAAATCCGTCAGGACGAGATTCATATGTTAAGCTATACTGTTGTCAAGGAAGAAAAAGAAAACGAATTTTTCGCGGTCAGCAGTAAGATTAAATTCAATGAGGTAATTACATTCTTCCGTCAGTTTTCGGTTATGCTTAAAGCGGGTATTCCGATTAGTGACTGCCTCAATAACTTACATAAGCAGAAATTCAGCGTGCCTTTCCGTAACGTATTACAGGCGGTATATCTCGACGTCGAGTCGGGCATTCTGCTCTCTGCGGCGTTTGCCAAGCACCCTAAAGTATTTCCGCAGTTCTTCGTAAGCATGGTCGGAATCGGTGAAGTCAGCGGCTCTCTTGACAGAGTTCTTACAAATATGGCTGACTACTATGAAAACGACCGTAAAATTAAGAAAAAGGCATCGTCCGCACTCGTTTATCCCACGATGCTTATCGTAATGGTAATCGTAGTCGTAATTTTCCTTTGTCTTTTCATTCTTCCTCAGTTTGAGGCGACTATCAATGAACTCGGCGGCGAAGTTCCGCAGATTACGAAAATCGTTATGGGCGCTTCAAAATTCGTCCAAGATTATTTCTTTATCATGCTTCCCGTAGCCGTTATAGTTGTTTTTGCAATCGTAATGTTTTTCAAAACAAAAAAGGGCAAGTACGTTAAGGACGTTTTGATGCTCAACCTTCCGATTATTTCAACGGTTCAGAAGAATCTTATCACATCACGTTTTTCAAGAGCGTTTATTATCCTGCTAAGCAGCGGTATGAATATGATAGACGTCCTTGAAAATCTCAGAAGAATGCTTGGTAACGAGGTGTTTACGAGAAAGTTCGACTATACCATTGAAGAAGTTAAGCGTGGAAGAAGAATTGCTCCCTCTATTGAAGCAACGGGACTTTTCCCCTCAATGCTCACCGAAATGATTAACGTCGGCGAGAAGAGCGGTAATATCGAAGAAGTTCTTGAGTCTACGAGTGAATACTTTGACGAGCAGGTTGAGTCAAGTATCGCTAAGGCAGTTGCGGCTATTGAGCCCATGGCTATCGTTATGCTCGGTGGTGTCGTAATGCTCGTAGTTCTTTCCGTTCTTGTTCCCATGATGTCCATGATGAACGCTGTATAAGGAGAAAATGCTATGATTTTTAATAAACTTTTTACACAGTTTCTTATTGACGAAGGAGTTGTAGAAAAAAGTGTTGCGTTGGAGTATTGTGATAAAGCCGACGCGGTAGATACTCCCATCTATATAAAACTCGTTGAGAGTAAGATGATTGAGGAAGAGAAGATATATCAGGCACTTGCCGACTACCTCGGTTATGAATACCGCTTCTGTCAGTTGGCGGAGATTGACCTTGAATTTGTAAAGCAGTACCCAAGAGACCTCTTGCTTGAATATCAAGGTGTTCCGTTCGAGCTCAGAGGCGACGTTCTCACAGTCCTTTGCTCAAATCCCTTCCGCATTGAAGAGTTCCGCGAGCTCTTGCTTCAGGGCGGTAAAAAGCTGAATTTCATAATCAGTCCGCCTACGCAGATGAAGAGAATCCTCGACTATGCTAACAATAAAATTCAGCAGGACGAGGTAATGAGTGAATACATTAACAGCGACAACGCAAAAGAGGATATAGATCCCGATGCTCCAATCGATGCGCCCGTTATCAAGCTTTGTGATTCAATTCTCAAAGATGCTATCAACAGAGGCGCGAGTGATATTCATATCGAGCCTTTCGCAAAGACGGTATTTATCCGTTTCCGTATCGACGGTAAGCTTAACAAAATTGATGAGCTTTCCCCCGTGATATATCCCGCTATCCTCGCACGTTATAAGATTATGTCCGAGCTTAATATCGCAGAAAGGCGTGTTCCTCAGGACGGTAAGATAAGCCTTGACATTGAAGGCAATACTTATGACTTCCGTGTGTCTACTCTTCCCACGATTCACGGAGAGAAGATAGTTATTCGTATTTACAGCCGCTCCTTTAATTCAAGTGATATCTCTTCACTTGGTTTCTCCGATAAGCAGAAGGATTTGATTATGGGTATGATAACCCGTCCTCACGGAATTATTCTTCTTACTGGACCCACGGGAAGCGGTAAGTCAACGACTCTTTATACGTTCCTTCGTTATCTTGCGAAGGAAGATACGAATATTATGACGGTAGAGGACCCCGTCGAGAACGAAATAGTCGGTATCAATCAGGTTCAGGTTAACACCAAGGCTAATTTGACTTTCGCTGCCGCACTCCGAAGCTTCTTGCGTCAGGACCCCAACGTAATAATGATAGGAGAGATTCGTGACGAGGAAACAGCTCAAATAGCGACCAGAGCCGCTATTACCGGTCACTTGGTTCTTTCGTCAATACATACCAACGACGCCGCAGGCGTTATTACAAGACTTATAAATATGGGTATTCCGAAATATCTCGTTGCAGACTCCTTGCTCGGTGCTATTTCCCAGCGACTTGTACGTAAGCTTTGCCCGAAGTGCAAAAAGCTCAAGGTAACTGATGCGGCTGAAATGGCAATTCTTAAAATTGATGAGCCCCGCGAGATTTACGAGGCAACGGGTTGCCTTTACTGTAACAATACGGGATATCTCGGACGTATCGGTGTATTTGAGATAATGATACTTACCGATGAGATTAAGAACATTATTATGTCTCCCGATTTCATGAGTGAAAAGGTCGGCGAAATCGTCGAAAGAGATATGACGACAGTCCTTTCTCACACGAGAGAGCGTGTTCTTTTGGGACAGACGAGCCTTGAAGAATACGACCAACTTGTTGATATAGTTAAATAACCGAATAAAGATAAAAACACACCCTGCGGGGTGTGTTTTTGTCACTTCACATTGAGAGAATTAATATAATAATCAATGTGGGGGAGGTGGGACAGTGATTTTGTTTTTGGGCGGTGATTTAAGACAAAAATATGCCTCGGACTATTTGAAAATTAATGGAATTGATACAGATATACTCCGGGGGGTTGAACTTTCGGACGAGGTAGCAAGCCGTATTAAAAGCTCAAATGTCATAGTGCTTCCGCTGCCTGTATCAAAAGACGGAGAAACGGTATATAAAGAGCAAATTCCACTGAAAGAACTGCTTGAAATAATTCCGGCCGATGCGCTCATAATTTGTGGCAGCGTTGGAAAAAAGGTAAAGGAGATTTTTGATTTTTATAATCTCGATTATATAGATTTGCTTGATATTGAAACCTTTCAAATCCAAAACGCCTTGCTTTCGGCAGAGGGAGCAATATATTACGCCAAGGAAAACTTTGATTCCACGATACACGGAGCAAACATAGCAATTCTCGGTTTTGGACGAATAGGGAAGATTATCTCCTATCTTTTGCACCTTCAAGGCGCAAAAATTACCGTTTGCGCACGAAAGGACACGGATTACGTCTGGAGTAGGCTCATTGGTTTTGACGGCTTCAAAATCAAAAAAACGGGTATCAGAGCGATGAATAAAAAATACGATATTATATTCAATACAGTTCCGAGTCAAATTATGGACGAGGAATTTGCCAAAACGGTTGGGCGTGATACCGTGATAATAGACCTTGCTTCAGCTCCATTCGGAATTGACGGAGAGCTTGTGAAAAAGTATAATCTGAATTACAGACGCGAGCTCGGGATTCCGGGTAGATACGCACCGAAAAGCGCGGGCGAGATAATCGGAAAGACGATTATGAATATATTACTTTCAAGGGGGATAGAGATTTGATAGGATTTGCATTAACGGGCTCATTCTGCACCTTTTCCAAGGCACTTTCACTTATGGAAAAATTGGTTTCAAGCGGTTACGAGCTCCTTCCCATTATGAGCGATAATGCTTATAGCACGGACACGAGATTTGCACGTGCCGAGGATATCAGAAAGAGGGTACACGATATAACGGGCAGGGAAATAGTGCACACAGTAGTTGATGCAGAGCCCCTCGGCTCGGGGATAGGGCTTGACGCTTTGATTATCTGTCCGTGCACCGGAAATACGCTTTCAAAAATAGCCAACGGAATAACCGATACGCCCGTTTGTATGGCATCAAAGGCGCATTTAAGAAATGACAATCCACTTGTCATCGCCCTTGCGTCAAACGACGGATTATCGGCTAATCTTAAAAACATAGCCACGCTTCTGTCGAGAAAAAACGTGTATTTTACTCCGATGCGGCAAGATGAACCCATCTTAAAACCGCATTCTCTCGTTGCGGATTTTGAGCTTGTTGAAATAACGCTTGAATATGCGCTTGCCGGAAAACAGTACCCCAAAATATTCGTATAAAAAAGCTCCGTAGAATAACCTACGGAGCTTGATTTTTTGTTATACGAACCGAGAAATGAATTCCTTATATGCTTCAAGATTTCCGTTCATCTCTGCCTTGCTTTCTCCTCTGAGAAGATAGTAGAACTTAATCTTAGGCTCAGTTCCCGAGGGACGTGCGATGACCACATCGCCGTTGTCCATCTTGAAGGAGATAACATTGGAAGAGGGAAGACACGTTGACGCTTCTTCACCCGTCAGTTTATTTGTGATAGTGACTTTAAGATAATCGCCGATTTCAACGATATCTTTGCCTGCGATGGATTTTGGAGCGTTATTTCGGAGGGTGTCCATGAGCTTAGCCATTTTTTCCTTACCGTCAATGCCCTGCATATAAATCTCCTGATTTGCTTCGAGATAGTAGCCGTATTTTTCGTACAAACCGTTCAAAGCATCAAAAAGAGTCATTCCTTTTGCATGGTAGAAGGCGGTCATCTCGCAGATAAGCATTGTGGCAACTACGGCGTCCTTATCCCTTGCATAAGTACCTTTAAGATAGCCGTAGCTCTCCTCAAAGCCGAAGAGAAAGGCAGCGTCAGCACCCGATTGCTCGTAATTCTTAATAACTTCGCCGATGAATTTGAAGCCCGTCAAAACATTGTGAAGCTTAACATTGTGTGCCTCGCATATCTTGGCTACAAGCTCGGTGGAAACTATCGTTTTTACTGCGTAAGGATTGTTCGGCATAGTGCCCGTTTCCTCGTACGCGGTGATGATATAGTCGATAAGAAGTGCGCCCATCTGGTTTCCCGAAATGGTAACGAATTTGCCCTCATTGTTCTTTGTTACAACGCCGACACGGTCAGCGTCGGGGTCCGTAGCAATTACGAGAGTGCTTCCGACGTTGTTCGCTATCTCAATACCGAGTTCAAATACTTCGGAATATTCGGGGTTGGGTTTTTCAACGGTGGGGAAGTCGCCGTTAATCTCCATCTGTTCGGGAACGACGTAAAGGTGCTCAACGCCGCAGCGGGAGAGTATGTCGGGAATAAGTCTGTATCCCGTGCCGTGAAGAGGCGAATAAACTATTTTCAAATCGTTAGCGACTTTTTTGATAGCGTCGGGGTTTACGAGCTGTTTCATAACGGCAGAGAGGTATTTTTCGTCCATCTCGTTATCAAGAATGACTATCTTTCCGTCCCCAACCGCTTTATCGAAATCAGTGCATTTTACGCCGTCAAAAATTTCTATCTTTTCAATTTCGGCAGAAACGGTTTTAGCGTGCTCGGGGGGGAGCTGTGCGCCGTCCTCCCAGTATGCCTTGTAACCGTTGTATTCCTTGGGGTTGTGAGAAGCGGTGATATTAATTCCCGCAACACAATGAAGCTCACGCAAAGCAAAGGAAAGCTCGGGCGTGGGGCGGAGTTCGTCAAAGATATACGCCTTAATACCGTTGGCAGCCAAAACGCTCGCGGACACCTTGGCGAAGAGCTCGGAATTATTTCTCGAATCATAGGCAATGGCAACGCCGTCAGACGCGCGGCCCTGCTTGATTATCAAGTTTGCAAGTCCTTGGGTAGCCTGTGCCACCGTAAATTTGTTCATGGCATTCGTGCCGAGGCGCATCTTGCCGCGAAGGCCGGCGGTGCCGAATTCAAGAGATGAGTAAAAACGCTCCTTGATTTCATTTTCATTCTCCGATATGGAGAGAAGCTCTGACTTTTCATTATCGGAAAGAGCAACGGAGGCGAGCCATTTTTCGTATTCCTGTCTGTAAAGTTCCATATATAAAACAGTCCTTTCGATAGAATTATTTGTCTTTGAATTCTTTAAGGGCACGTGCTAATTGGTCGGGGCAGGACGTAGGTCTGGGACCGCATTTGATACCTTCAAGACGGCTTATTGCTTCGTCGATGTCCATTCCGGCAACGAGTGCGGAAACACCCTGAGTATTGCCGGAGCAACCTCCTGTGAACTGCACCTTTTCGATTACGTTATTATCGTTAACTTCAATGTCTATCTGTCTTGAGCAGGTGCCGTGAGTGGTGTAGGTTATATGAGCCATTTTATTTCTCCTCTTTATTGTTATCTTTGTCTTTTGCCTTCTGAAAAATCTTCTTTATTTGACCCGTGAGTTTCTTTAATGAAACGGGATTGTATATCTTGGTTTTGTTTTCGCTGTCCGAAATTCTTTCCGCATTTCCGATGTAATAGTATTTCAGAGAGGTTTCAAGACCTTTTCGGCGCAATGTATTCATTGTGTAATTATTAATCAGATGAACGAATACCGCAAATACGGGAACGCCTATGAGCATGCCGAAAATTCCGAAAAGTCCGCCCATTGTAACGACGGCAATCATTGTCGTAAGCGAGCTGATGTTAATTCTGTCACCTACAACCTTAGGACAGATAATGTTTCCTTCAATCTGCTGAATGATAATCATAAGTAGAATAAAGAGTATTGTTTTTCCGGGAGCACTCAAAAAGACCAGAAATGCTGCGGGAATACCGCCGATGAACGGACCGAAAATGGGAATTACATTGGTAACCGCTATAAGGGTGGCAAGAAGGTGGGGAATCGGCATACCGAAGATAAGGAAGGTTACATAAGACATAATGCCGATGATGATAGCCTCGAAAACCTGACCTTCGATAAATCCGCCGAAGGAGCGGTCAAGAAGCTTTGTAAATCTTATGACGGAGCGTACATTCGGCGCAGGAAGCAACGCATTAAGAAGACGCTTAAAGTAAGCGGAACATTTTTCTTTAGACATTAGCATATATATAGCGATAAACATGCCGATAATTCCGTCGGTAATTCCGTTGAACACAGATGTGCCGAGCGACAGAATGTAACCGAGAGCAGACATAAAACCGTCAGAGGTCAGAAACTCTTTGAGGTCAAAGCTTGAACCGGGTGCGTCGGGATTTTCCGAACTGTCGGGGAATATAGCACTGATATCTCCCGCGACTACGTCGTCTATCCACGGAAAAGTGCTTTTAACCCATTTGACTACTGAATCGCCGTCAAGACGTTGCGTAGCATCTAAAAAGGGAATATCGTCCATAATAGCATTTATCTGTTCGGTTAAATTCAGGAGAGATACCTCATAATTTACGATATACGTTTCCCAAAACGACGCTAATGTAGTGACGACGCTGGGAATAAGCATTGTGATTATAAAGGCTAAAAAAAGGAGAATTAAAATTAATGTCAGAACAATACAAATGAGTCTTTTAAGTGTGAATTTCGGAACCCACGCAAAAAGGCGTTTTTCCAAAAACATGACAATGGGATTTGACAAATACGCTAATATAAAACCGATAAAAATCGGCGATGCAACGTTGAGCAAATCTCTCAAAAAACCTCCGATACTGCCGCTGATAATACCGTAAAGCAGGCACAGAGTGATTAAGACTATGCCCGAAATAATGAGGGTAGTATGAATGGTTTTTTTATTTTCCGAAAACCATTGGCTCATATTTAGTAATCCTTTCTCAGATATTTTGTACTATAATATTATAAATAAAAATATCTTTTAAGTCAAGAGATATTGCAATTATTCTATTGAAAATTTACAAATAATATGCTATTATTTATATAATGACGAAATGTATGGAGGAATAATATGGGCTTCATTTCGGAAAAGGCTTATGCTAAGATAAATCTTTACCTTGATATTGAGTCAAGAAGAGATGACGGATATCATAATATCATAACGATTATGCAGTTAGTATCGCTATGCGATGAAGTTCTTATTGATTTTTCAGCAGAAAACGCAAGGACGGTAGTAGAGGTTAAAAATTCCGAAGCGCTGATAGACGAGAAGAGCAATCTTGCCTATATTGCATCGGAAACATTTTATGGATATTATAAAAAAAGACATGTCGGAGCTATTAATTATCCGAGAATAGAGATAATTAAGAGTATTCCCGTAGCGGCAGGGCTCGGCGGGGGAAGTGCGGACGCGGCTGCCGTATTAAGAGGACTCAATAAGTATTACGGTAAGCCTTTTACTACGGAAGAGCTTTGCGAAATGGGGCTTGAAATAGGCTCGGACGTACCTTTTTGTATAGTCGGAGGAGTTCAGGTTTGCAGAGGCAGGGGCGAGGTAAGCGTCAGCCTGTGCGGAATACATAATTATCATTTGCTCATAGCCTGCGGGGATAAAAAGGACTCAACGAAGGAGCAGTACAGAAGGCTTGACGAACTGTTTTATAATTTTGAACGCGATTATCACAAAATGGCGTATATGAATCTTGCGGAATCCTTGACCGCAGGAAGGCTCAAGGACGCTTTTAAGTATATGTACAATATTTTCGGTACACTTTACGGAAAAGATTCGGGAGTAGAGAAAATAAAACGGATAATGACTGACAACGGAGCGTGCTTTGCAAGCCTTACGGGGAGCGGTCCGTCCGTGTACGGAATTTTTCCCGACAGTCTGTATGCGGAAGACGCGCAAATGGCACTTGAAAGGGAAAATATAAAGTCTTATATTTGCCTGCCTATAAATCTGACTTTCGAAAAAATGGAGTTTTTTGAACAGCAAAAAAATAAATAAAATGTGCGTAATATAGTAATACCAAGCACGATATAATGCACTTGTAATTACACAGACGAATAGGATAAAACGGCGAAGGTGGGATAATTGCGCGTATAGGGCATATGTATGAATTAATTATACAAAATGCAAATTTTGTATAATTCGGGGAGCCGAAAAAGGCAGTTAAGGGGGCTTTTTTCATAGATAACCCCCTCAACGCTTATTTTATAATTGGTATTTGTTAAAATCAGTTATTTAATGCTCCCATTCACGGTTTTCTCAAATTAGCTGTTTGAATACTCATTTCAAGAGCTTGTTCAAAGTCAGCCGTTTGAATTTTTAATCATTAGGAATTTTTGCTTTGTAGCCTCACCACCTCGCAAATGTCTTTCCTGTTTATTCTTATCCAGAATTTCTTTTACTTGTAAATACAATTCTTTATTATGCTTTTTGAGATTCTGTGTTACATCTTTATGTACCGTGCTTTTGCTTATTCCGAATTTTTTGGCAACCGCACGGACCGTTGACTGATTTTCGACAAGATATGTTCCGATTATCACGCATCTTTCTTTGTTGGTTGAAATATACATACAGCTTTCCTCGCAAAATGATTTATAGACTAATAAATATTTATGCGGGCGCTTCTTAAAATATTAACTGTAAAGGATTTTTAATATGAATGAGCTTTATTATGATAAAGAAAATTTCGATATTTACGAAGGTATGACGAGTATCAGCTCTGTTATCTCAGCTATCGAAAACAATTCTTCGCAAAAAAAGATTATCAAGGTATTGTACAATCAGGACAAGAAAAAAAGCAAATATAACGAGCTTAGATTTTTGGAGTTCAAATCCCGCGATTTGGGCTTTGAGCTTATCGGAGTTTCCCACTCCGTCATTGATGAGCTCGCAAGCGGCAAAACTCACGGCGGTATTGTTGCCGTATGTTCAAGAGTTGATATTCCTAAACTGACAAATTCCAATCAACTCAAAGATAAAGGCTTTTACGTTTTCCTTGACGGCATCGAGGACCCTTATAATTTCGCCTACGCCGTGCGCTCGCTTTACGCATCGGGCGCTGACGGAATTATTGTATCCTCGTACAGATTTAAGAACGCTCAAGGGCTTATATGCAAAGGCTCGGCAGGTATTTCCGAGGTTATGGATATCTTTGAATGTGATATCTCTGACGCCGTTGATATCTTCAAAGCCCGCGGATATAAGATAGCCTCTGCGGGTATCTGCAACTCGGTATCTCTCTACGACGCCGACCTCAAAAAGCCTCTGCTTTTGATAGTCGGAGGCGAAAAACGTGGTATTTCGAGCGCAGTGCTTGAAAAATCCGATATTATCGTCAGAATTGAGTACGGTAATACCTTCAAGGGCTCTCTTACCGCTTCTTCCGCGTCAACTGTGCTTGCGTTTGAGGTTTACAGACAAAATCGGGCTGAATGACTTGTCATTCAGCCCTCTTCTTATTTCGTATAAAATTTATAAATCGTCGTGTAGTCGTATTTATCCTCGGGATTCAGTATCACGTCGGTAAAATTCGGGTGATTTACTGAATCGGGCATTTTCTGCGTTTCAAGGCAAAATGCCATCTGTTTATTTTGCGAACATTCGTTCTTAAAGGGGTGCTTTTCGTCGTTAAGGAAATTTCCGCTGTAAAACTGTACACAAGGTTGATTTGTGAGCATTTCCATAACTATTCCGCTCTCGGGATTTTCTGCTTTTGCACGGAGCTTGGGATATACAGTCTTACCTCCGACAAAGTTCATACAGTGGTCGTAACCGCCTGCAATTATCAAATCCTTATTCTGCAAATTGATATCTCTGCCTATCTTTTTAGGGATTCTGAAATCAAACGGAGTATTATCTACGCTCTTTATCTCTCCCGTCGGGATAAGCACCTCATTAGTCGGAATATACGTGTCGGCATCTATCCAAAGCGTGTGGTCGTAAATCTTGCCCGAATCGTATCCGCCGAGGTTGAAATAGGTGTGATTCGTAAGGTTTACGGGCGTTCTTCTGTCGGTTTTTGCCTCATATTTTATCGAAAGCTCATTATTTCCAGTCAATGTAAAGGTTACGTAAACGGCGAGATTTCCGGGATATCCCTCATCACCGTCGCGTGAGAGCAGAAAGAATTTTATTGAGGGCTCGTCTCTGTCGTTTGCATCAATTACCTGCCAAATTCTATCGTCAAATCCCGATTTTCCGCCGTGAAGATGGTTTGGAGCATTATTTATGTAAAGCTTATAATCAATCCCGTCAAGAGAAAACTTGCCCGCATCTATTCTGTTTCCGACTCTGCCGATAGTCGCGCCCTGATATCCGTCAGCCTCGGTATAAGAGGTGAGGTCATCATATCCGCAAACTACATCAATGAGGTTTCCGTGCTTGTCAGCCGTTTTAATGCTGAGTACGGTAGCGCCGTAATCGGAGAGCGCAACTTCCATACCGGATGAATTTTTCAATATGTATTTGTATACAGTTTTCGACTTGAATGTGCCGAATAACTCTTTATTTATTCCCATAAAATCTCCTATATATCAAAACGGCAATTATTAATTGCCGTTTTGTTCGTATTTTCAGCTTTTCAGCAGTCGTAACCGTTGGGGTTCTTCAACTGCCAATTATTAGAATCTCTGCACATTTCTTCGATTCCGTACTTTGCTTTCCATTTGAGTACGTTATACGCTTTAGTGGGGTCTGCACAGCACTCGTCGATATCTCCCGGGCGGCGGTCTACAATTCTGTAAGGAATCTTGATTCCCGTAGCCTTTTCATAAGCATTCACGATATCAAGTACGGAATAGCCCTGACCTGTGCCAATATTAAAGTAGTCAATTCCCGTCTGTCCGTCAGTCCATTCAAGAGCCTTGAGATGAGCCTGTGCGAGGTCTACCACGTGGATATAGTCGCGGATTCCCGTGCCGTCGTGCGTATTATAATCGTTTCCGAATACGTTCAGGCACTCTCTTTTGCCCGATGCAACCTGCGTTACGTAAGGAAGAAGATTGTTGGGAATGCCGTTGGGGTCTTCACCGATAAGTCCCGAGGGGTGTGCGCCGATGGGATTGAAATAACGCAAAATAGCGATTGACCACGTTGGGTCTGCGTTATACATATCCTTGAGTATTCTCTCAATCATCAGCTTGGTTTCGCCGTAAGGGTTAGTGGTCCAAAGGTCAGCGTCTTCCTTTATGGGATTGCTTTTGGGCTTGCCGTAAACTGTGGCAGACGAGCTGAAAACAAGCTTTTTAACATTATATTTGCTCATAAGCTTGCAGAGTGTGATAGCAGAAAGAAGATTGTTTTCGTAGTACATAAGAGGTACGGAAACGGATTCGCCAACCGCTTTAAGACCCGCGAAATGCACTGCGGATTCGATATTATTCTCTATAAATACCCGCTCGAAGGCATTGTAATCGGTAGCGTCAATCTGATAAAATTTGAAATCTCTGCCGGTAATCTGCTTAACGCGTTTGAGCGCTTCGGGCTTGCTGTTTGAAAAATTATCAACTACGACAAGGTCGTAGCCTGCCTCTAAAAATTCCACCATTGTGTGTGAGCCGATAAAGCCCGCACCGCCTGTAATCAAAATAGCCATTTTCTATCTCCTTATTTCCAAAGATGTTCGGGATATACTCCCTCATTCACAAGTTTATTTATACCCGCCACTACGCCGGGTTTATCGTCGGGATAAGTCACGCCGAGCCAAGAAGCGTTAGTATTGTATACGATTACGTCGCAAGCGTCGGATTCTATCACGGAGTCTATGGTGTCCGTGAGATAGGATTCGTCCTTCATTGGATTTTCGACGTTGTGAAGAAATCTGTCAAATTCGGCTTCAATGTATCCGAAAAGCTCGGGAGTAAATCCCCAGCAGTTCATTGATACCACTGTATCAAGGTCAAGCTCTGCTACGCCGTTACCGACGGGATATACTGCCTTGCCCTTGCCGTCAGGCACGATTTCTTTTGTTTCGACAATCTTTTTAAGACGTCCGTCAGCGCCGATATTGCATACACCGCGGTTTACTGCACCGTGCTCTGTAACAGTGTTTCCGAGTCTGTAACCTGCCATGCAAAATTGAGGCTTACCCTTGGCGTTCTCAACTTTTTTCAGATGATTTGCAATAATTTCAAAGGTTTCGCGTCCGTAAAAGTCATCCGAATTAATTACCGCAAAAGGCTCCTTGACTATATTTGCTACACTTAAAAGCGCCTGATTTGTGCCCCAAGGCTTTTTTCTGTCGCTCGGAGCGTCAAACCATTCGGGAAGGTCGTGAAGTCTTTGGAAGGCATACTCAACCTGAATATATTTGCTGATTCGGTTTCCGATAGTTTCCTTAAAATCGCTGAGATTTTCCTCTTTGATTATGAAAATCACCTTGTCAAAGCCTGATTTGACAGCATCGTATATCGAAAAGTCAATAATGAAATTTCCGTCCTTGTTTATAGGGTCGATTTGTTTCATACCGCCGTATCTGGAGCCCATGCCCGCAGCGAGAATTACAAGTGTCATAAAAATATCTCCTTATAATCATCTTGATGAGTAAATTATATAATATTGCTCAAAACAAATCAATAGTTTTTTTGAAAATTTTTAGTAAAATAATTTTGGAAAATCAAGATTCGTAATGGAAACGGCTTCTTATTTCATACATTTGGTCAAGCAGGTTATAGAACTTATCCGTCCACTGTTCCTTGCTGTCAAATGACTTGGGCTTGTAATTTTCAATTATTCTGTGATAGCGCTCGTTAGCGACCGCTATCGCATCTTCCCACGACAGATATATCTTATCCTGTGCATTCTTTCCCACTTTGTTCATCACTTCGGGGTGATTTAACAGATATTCGATTTTTGCGGTCATACCCTCGGGAGTTTTATCAATCAAAAAGCCCGTTTCGCCGTCAACTATTCCTTCTGAAGCGCAAGAATCGGTGATAAGGATACTCGGGAGCTCGCAAGCAGCCGCCTCACGAACGACAAGACCGTTTGTGTCAAAGGTCGAGGGAAACAGGAACAGATCAGCCGCCGAGTAAAGTGAGCGCAGCTCTTCCCTGTCTGTTATTGCACCTGTAAACAGACACTTGTTCATTATTTCAAGGTCTTTTGCCATGGCCTTTATTTCGTCAAGGTCAAGTCCCGTGCCGACGAATATCATCTGAAAATCGTATCCCAAAGAGTCTATTTCTTTTAGAGATTTGAGTATGATATCTATTCCTTTATACCACATCATTCTGCCTGTAAAAATGAACTTTACGGCATCCGACCTCAATTTGTATTTATCAATAACCTTTTCGATTTTTTCTTTTTCCGATTTGCCCTTGGGGAAATCCACGCCGTTCTGCATAACGATAAAATCTTTTTCGTATCCCAAGGACCTGAGATTTTCTCCTGCACCCTGGCTTACAACCCAAACCTCGTCGCATGCGTTTATGTTGTCAACTATAAGCTTAATGGCGGATTCCTGAAGAATACTGCTGTGAATGAGCTTTTGAATATCGATATCAAATTTAGTGTGATATGTAAAAACTATCGGAGCGTTCGTTCTTCGTTGCAAGGCTCTTGCAATCATAGTAGAAACGAACGGACAGTGCGAGTGTATTATATTGGGATTTGTTTGGACTGCTTTATGGAATATAGCATCATCAGCGGGAACGCCCAATCTGTATCCGACGAACTTTTGAGTATTCACACTGGGATACCTGATTACCTCGTACGGATAATTGTCAACGACGTTTGGATAGAACGGTGTTATAACGGTAGGTGTTCCGTGATTTTTATTAATGTAATTTGCATAGTTCATTACTGTATTTGCAACGCCGTCAATCGTCGGCGGAAAAGAGTCGTTAAGTAAAAATACGTTAAAATCGTTTTTCATTGTTCCTCCTTAAAGTTGCTGTGCTGAATTTAGTTGCTGTGTTACAGCATAATTATATACGATTTTTCATGGCTATTTGTTGCCGATGTGTAAATTTTTAATTTTTGTCTTGACTTTTTTTACAAAGTGTGTATAATTGTATACAATAATACAATTATGTGAAAAGGAGATGCCATGTTAGAGTTTTCAAATAAAACGAATTTGCTTGAACAAAGAAATTACCATTACTCCCTTCAAGACGTAAAAGACCCTAATTTGTACCGTGATATATACAATTATGAAGATATTCCCAAGGTTGCTTTTAACCACAGACGCGTGCCCATGTCTATGCCGAAAGAGATCTGGATAACCGACACTTCTTTCAGGGACGGTCAGCAGTCTGTTGAGCCCTATACGGTTGAGCAGATAGTGGACCTTTTTGGACTCATGTCGGAGCTTGGCGGGCCTTATGGAATTATCAGACAGACTGAATTTTTCGTATACAGCAAAAAGGACCGCGAGGCAATAGAAAGATGTCAGGACCTCGGGCTTAAATTTCCCGAGATTACTACTTGGATACGTGCTAACAAGGAGGACTTTAAGCTCGTAAAGGACCTCGGCATTCGAGAAACGGGTATTTTGGTTTCTTGCAGTGACTATCACATATTCAAAAAAATGAAGATGACGAGAAAAGAGGCTATGGAGCACTATCTTGCAACTGTCAAAATGGCCTTTGACGCGGGTGTTATGCCGAGATGCCATCTTGAAGATATCACGAGAGCCGATTTTTACGGCTTCGTAGTTCCCTTTGTCAACGAGCTGATGAAGCTCTCTGCGGAAGCGGGAATCCCCGTCAGGATTCGCGCCTGCGATACGATGGGATACGGTGTTCCATATCCCGAGGTTGCTCTTCCGCGTAGCGTTCCGGGTATTATTTACGGCTTGCAGCACTATTCGGAAGTGCCGAGCGAGTTGCTTGAATGGCATGGCCATAATGATTTTTATAAGGCGGTTGCAAACGCGGGTACTGCTTGGCTTTACGGCGCGTGCGGTGTAAATTGCTCGCTTCTCGGTATAGGAGAGCGCACGGGAAATATCCCGCTTGAAGCCATGATTTTTGAATACGCTTCCCTGCGCGGTTCTCTTGACGGAATGGACCCCACCGTTATAACGAAAATCGGTGAATATTTCAGAAATAATATCAATTACAATATCCCCCCGATGACTCCGTTCGTGGGCAGAAATTTCAACGTAACCCGCGCGGGAATCCACGCTGACGGATTGCTTAAAGATGAGGAGATTTATAACATTTTCAATACCGAAAAAATACTGAACAGACCTGCGTCCGTGCTTATAAGCAAGACCTCGGGACTTGCGGGAATTGCTTATTGGATAAATGAAAACTATTCCCTCTCGGGCGAGCTTGCGGTGGATAAAAAAGCCCCATTGGTAATCGCACTTAAAGAATGGATTGATAAAATCTACGAGGACGGCAGAGTTTCTTCCCTCTCGAATTTTGAACTTGAAAACAAGATAGAAGAACTCTCGGGCGGAAGACTTAAAAAGTTTTGATTTTAGGAGATAGATATGGAAAGACACAGAAGTATATCAATAGCAGACCAAGTCTTTGAAAAACTTGAAAACGATATATTGATAGGAAAATATGCAAAGGACGAGATTTTGACTGAGCTCGGGCTTTCGGAAACACTTGGCGTCAGCAGAACGCCCGTAAGAGAGGCGCTCTCCCGCCTTGAACAGGAACACCTTATCGAGTTTATTCCCAAGGGAGTCAAGGTTATCGGTATATCCAGAGAGGATATAGAGGTCATCTTTGAGGTCAGACTGAGAACGGAAGGATTGGCAGTAAGGCTCGCAGTTCAAAATGCGACTGACGAACAGCTTGCCCAAATGAAAGAAATACTTGATTTGCAAGAGTTCTATTGCTCAAAGGGCGACGCCGAAAACATTAAATCAATGGACACGAGTTTTCATAATATCCTTTATCAAATGATGGATTCAACGCATTTCTACGAAATGCTTTACAGCCTTCATAAGAAAACGCTGAAATTCAGAGGTGCATCGGTACAGAGCAGAAAGCGCGCCGAGGAATCCGTGCGTGAGCACAGAGCAATATACGAGGCGATTTTGAGCAAAAATGCAGACGAGGCCGAAAGACTTGTGCTTATTCATACGCAAAACGCTAAAAACAATATTTTGAATAATAATTTGGAGTAATTATGGGACTTACTATAGCTCAAAAAATAATAAAATCGCATCTTATATCCGGCGATATGACTCCCGGAAGCGAGATAGCGCTGAGGATTGACCAGACCCTGACTCAAGATGCAACGGGTACAATGGCGTATCTTGAATTTGAATCAATCGGAATTGACAGAGTCAAGACCGAGCTTTCCGTGGCGTATATCGACCACAATACGCTTCAATCGGGCTTTGAGAATGCCGACGACCACAGATATATTCAGTCCGTCGCCAAAAAGTACGGCATCAGATTTTCCCGCCCTGGAAACGGTATATGCCACCAGGTGCATCTTGAAAGATTCGGTGTCCCCGGTAAAACTCTTATTGGCTCTGATAGCCACACGCCAACGGGCGGCGGCATCGGAATGCTCGCATTCGGCGCGGGCGGAATGGACGTCGCCGTAGCTATGGGCGGCGGTGCGTATTATATCACTATGCCGAAAATGTATAAAGTAAATCTCACCGGAAAACTCTCCCCGTGGGTGTCTGCTAAGGATATAAGCCTTGAAATTTTGCGTATACTCTCCGTAAAAGGCGGGGTGGGTGCAATAATCGAATGGGGCGGTGATGGCGTTAAAACGCTTTCCGTGCCCGAACGTGCGACTATTACGAATATGGGAACGGAGCTCGGTGCCACTACTTCCATCTTTCCGTCGGATGAGATTACGAGGGATTTCCTTATTTCTCAAAACAGAGGTAATGATTTTATACCCCTTAAAAGCGATGAGGACGCGGTATACGACAGAATTATCGACATTGACCTCTCGGCTCTTAACCCTCTCGTTGCCTGCCCTCACAGCCCCGATAATATAAAGAGTGTCGATGAGCTTTCTTGCGTGCCCGTGGACCAGGTTTGCATAGGCTCGTGTACTAATTCCTCTCTTCGTGATATGCTTCGCGTAGCGTCAATTTTAAGGGGCAAAAAAATAAAGGACAGCGTCAGTCTTTCCGTTTCTCCGGGCTCAAAGCAGGTGCTTTCAATGCTTGCAGAATGCGGTGCGCTGAACGATATAATCGCCTCGGGTGCAAGGGTGCTTGAATGTGCTTGCGGTCCTTGCATCGGAATGGGCTTTTCTCCTAATTCCGCAGGCGTTTCACTACGCACCTTTAACAGAAATTTTGAGGGCAGAAGCGGAACGAAGGACGCACAGGTTTATCTCGTGTCGCCCGAAATTGCGGCAGCGTCCGCACTTACAGGCTATATAAGCGACCCGAGAGCTCTCGGTGATTACCCCGAGATAGAAATTCCCGAAAAATTCAAAATTGACGACAGTGCCGTTATTATGCCTGCTTCAAAGGAGGAGTCAAAGAGTGTTGAGATACTCCGCGGACCCAATATCAAACCCCTGCCCACCACTCAGCCCCTCAAAGACAGTATTGAGGCGCATTTAACTTTGAAGGTGGGCGACAATATAACCACAGACCACATAATGCCCGCAGGCGCAAAAATTTTGCCTTACAGGTCAAACATTCCGTATCTTTCAAAGTTCTGCTTCGCCGTCTGCGATGAAAAATTCTCCGAAAAAGCTCTTAAAAACGGCTCGACGGTAATCGTCGGCGGTTCAAACTACGGTCAGGGCTCATCGCGTGAGCATGCGGCACTCGTTCCGCTCTATCTCGGCGTTAAAGCAGTAGTAGCAAAGAGCTTTGCAAGAATCCACGCGGCAAATCTTATAAACGCGGGAATACTTCCTCTTACTTTTGACGATGCGAGCGATTACGACAAGCTCTCCGAGGACGATATCCTTAAACTTTCCAATATCCACTCATCCCTCAAAAACGGCAGGATGTATCTCTATAATGTGAGCAAAAACGAGAAGTATCTGCTCAGATGCGAGTTTACGGAAAGACAGACGAATATCTTGATGGCAGGCGGTCTGCTACCGTATACCAAAACGAAATAATTAATTTGGAGTATGATATGCAAAAGATAAAAATGACAACTCCCCTCGTTGAAATGGACGGGGACGAAATGACGAGAATACTCTGGAAGATGATAAAAGACGAGCTGATTATACCTTTTGTAGACCTAAAAACAGAGTATTATGACCTTGGACTTGAAAACAGAGAGAGGACTCGGGATAAGGTTACGCTTGATTCTGCCTACGCGACAAAAAAATACGGCGTTGCGGTCAAATGTGCCACAATTACGCCAAACAGACAAAGAGTCTTAGAGTATTCCCTCTCGAATATGTGGAAGAGCCCGAACGGTACTATAAGAGCAATTCTTGACGGAACGGTTTTCCGCGCTCCGATAATTATTGACAGCGTAAAGCCAGCCGTCAGAAATTGGGAAAAGCCAATCACGATTGCGCGCCACGCTTACGGTGATGTTTATAAGGCTACTGAATACAGAGTGCCGTGCGAGGGTAAGGCAGAGCTTGTGTTTACGGGTAAGGACGGCACGAGCTTCAGAGAAACCGTTTACGATTTTGAATGCGCCGGCGTGCTTCAAGGTCAGTATAATAAGGACAGCTCGATAGAGTCCTTTGCACATTCCTGCTTCAAATATGCGATAAATACAAAGCAGGACCTTTGGTTTTCAGCTAAGGACACTATCTCAAAGCAGTACGACCAGACATTCAAACTTATTTTTGAGGATATTTTCAATACCTACTATAAAGCGGAATTTGAAAAAATCGGCATAGAGTATTTTTATACCTTGATAGACGACGCCGTTGCAAGAGTTATAAGAAGCAAGGGCGGTTTTATCTGGGCTTGCAAAAACTACGACGGCGACGTTATGAGCGATATGGTATCTACCGCTTTCGGCTCACTTGCCATGATGACCTCGGTACTTGTTTCTCCCGACGGAAAATACGAGTACGAGGCGGCGCACGGCACCGTTACGAAGCACTATTATAAGTATCTTAAAGGTGAAGAAACCTCGACAAATCCCACGGCGACTATATTTGCATGGAGCGGTGCTCTGCGTAAGCGTGGGGAGCTTGATTCCCTGCCCGAGCTTGTGGATTTTGCAGATAGACTTGAGAGGGCTTGCCTTGCAACGCTTAACGACGGAATTATGACAAGGGATTTAATTTCGCTCGTCGATAAAGATATCGCGGTAAAATGCGTAAATTCAAGAGAATTCATAAAAGCTATCAGAGCAAGAATATAAAAAGATGGGAAGTTAGCTTCCCATCTTTTTTAGAATGTAATTCTCTTAATTGAATTGATTTTTGAGGTGTCGGGGTTAATGTCGAAAATAACTCCGTGAGCCTTAACCTCGCCGTCGGCAACCGTAAAATATTGCGGAGTTTTTTTGATGAAACTTTCAAGAATGGTCTCAACCTTAGTGCCCAGAATACTGTTTACCGGTCCGCTCATGCCGATATCGGTTATATATGCGCTTCCAAGGGGCAAAATTTGCTCGTCAGCGGTTTGAACGTGGGTGTGAGTGCCGAATATAATGGCAATTCTTCCGTCGAAATAATGGGCAATAGCGAGCTTCTCGCTCGTTGCCTCGGCGTGAATGTCAAGAATAGCAAAATCGTATTTGCTCTTTTCCCTCTCAAGAATTATGTCAACTGTTTCAAAGGGACTGTTGAGGGGTGTCATGTACATAGTACCGAGCGCGTTGATGATGAGAAGCTTAT
Organism: Eubacteriales bacterium; assembly: GCA_051867875.1. Taxonomy (GTDB): domain Bacteria; phylum Bacillota; class Clostridia; order Oscillospirales; family CAG-272; genus RGIG4608. Next base: position 41,348 of record JBJDZG010000026.1, on the reverse strand, counting down.
AGCCGTCAACGTTGACGATGCTGTATCCTGCGCCGGGCGCTGATGCGGGAAAATTCGCAGGTCTGATTATTTTTGCATCGTTAGAGTCTAGATATGAATACAGGTCGCGCTTGCCGAAGGCGTGATTTCCGAGAGTGATAAAATCAACTCCGAGATTGCAGAGAGCCTCTGCATCGTTTTGCGTAAGTCCCTTAATCTCGCTGGCGTTTTCCCCGTTGGCAATAACGAAATCAATTTTGTTTTCTCTTGTAACTCTTGATAGATTTTTTGAAAGATAGTCGATAGTAATCCCGCCGACTATATCTCCGATTGCTAAAATTCTCATAAAATACTTTCTATTCGTGTTTTTGTTGCTATCAACGGAATAATTATATCCTAATTTTAATAAAAAGTCAATGAATATATAAAAAATCTTCCTTTTTACTCTTGATTTTTTCAAATTATGTGATATAATAACAATGTTGTCAATAATTACGGCGAGATATCGAAGTAAAGACAAAAGAATCTTATTTTTCATACGGAAGCGTATCGAAGTGGTCATAACGGGACTGACTCGAAATCAGTTGTACCTAACGGTACCGTGGGTTCGAATCCCACCGCTTCCGCCAAAACAAAAAGGTCGCCATAAGGCGACTTTTTTGTTATTAAGAGGATTGGGACAGATCTAAAATGAATGACAGTCGATGGAGTGTCAAAGTGCGCTCCAATCAAGTCGCAAGCGAGAGTGAATCTCCCTACCGCTATTGTTAGAAAAAGTGCACCTAAAACAGTAGTTTCGGGTGCACTTTCCTTTGTTAAATTATTTTTATTTGATTTTCTTCACGTTCGGGATAATAGTTCGGCATTTTCGGAACTGCATTGACTGCATCTATTAACTTATGAAGAGTGTTTTGCAGTTTTAAGGGATTTATTTTAGGCAAATCAGATACTGTCAGCGTCTCCTTACCTATCAGTTTTTTGAGGCAGGCAACGCATATTCTAACGTCATAATGCGCTTCGAACAACGGTGTGATAGGACGGTCTAACTGTAAAGTTTTGTACACCGCCATCATTGCAGTGCGCACACTGGTTTCCACTGTGAATACCACGTCTCCGGGCAATTCCACAAACTGACCTATAAATGCCAGATTAGTACATCCTGACGGTATGATTTGAGGTCGGTCTTGTAAACCGCGAGGCATAAACTGGCTGGTAATGTATGGCATCATTACCGGAATTACAGTGCAGTGCGCGCGTACTTCTTCATACTTTTCATGAAGTCCGAAGAAACCGAGCAACTCATAGAGTATCTCCTCACCGGAGCACTCGGTCATGGGCTTTTTCGTAAAACGACCTACTTCGTTTGCGTGGAGACCGTATCCCCAAAGTATCTGAGTGCCTTCCGGCTGTTCGGGATACGCCGGCTGCAAGGGAGCGTTATAGCTGATGAACCATGGAGATGTTACAAATGTTGTAGCACCGCCTGCACCTGTGAGATTACCTGTTTTTTCTTCAATGTACTGAAACAGTTCGGGATAATCACGCACGGTTACAGTAAAAGATACAAAATGGCTCTTGTCCATTTGGGAGACAAACTTTTCCGGGTGTCCAAAGCAGTCTGCTTTTTTGGCTAACTTTTCCCACAAAGTAAAGCACCCACGATTTTCTGTATCCCGATTCATAATAGGGGCTTGATTCATACTGCCATGGCTTGAATTTTGAGTCATTGAGCCGTTGGTAAAGTAAACCAAATCCTGTGTAGCAACGGGCACTTTTATTTCTGTACCATTTTTATTGAGTATAAGAGCCGTTACCGTTTTGGTGTTGCCCTCTATCTGCAAGTCCATATCTGTTACCGTAGTTTCGGGAACAAAGTTTACACCGTAGCTAAGGAGATATTTCTGCAAAGGCAGTATCAGGCTGTTATACTGGTCGTACTTGGTGCGAAGTATACCTTTCAAGTGTTCGATTCCATCCAGATGTTGCATAAAACGTACAGTATAGCGTTTCATTTCGATAAGGCTGTGATAAGGCTGAAAAGCCAGCATACTTGCCCAGTAAAACCACAAAGGACTTTCAAAATATTCAGGACTGAACCATTCTTCAATTGTAACGTCTTCAATTTCCTCCTCGGGCGTAAGCATCATTTTCATCATCTGCTCTTTGACGCGTTCGGATAGTCCCAGGCTGCTCTGGTCGTAAGGAACGAATCCTGCGTCCCACAGACGGTGCTTGCTGTCTATTTCAAGCTGTTGATTACATTCACGGGTTTCATCTAAAACAGTACGTCCTTCCTCATAAATGGACGGAATACTTCCAAACAAATCCCATAAACACTCCATATACGGTTCAAGTTCCCTTTCTCCTCTGGAAACATAACCTTCCTGTGCGTCGCCGGCGGAATCCATGGAGCCTCCGAATACGGGAAGCTGGTCATAAATAGTTATATTTTTTCCCGGCATCTGAGCATCTCTTACAAGAAATGCTGCTGCTGACAAGCCTGCAATGCCTCCGCCTACGATGTAAGCTTTGCGCTGTTCAATGTTTTCCGGTTTGCGGGGATGTACTCTGTCATAATTTTTCATACAAAAACCTCCTGATTATAAACATGCTATTTCAAAACAGTCATGTGTTGACTTTTCTGTGCAAATGTATTATAATATGCTTACAAAAATAATTCAATCATCAGTTTTAATCTGCCTGTATGAAATCCGATACTAAAAAGAAAATTGATGATTTTTAGGAGATCAATATGGTAAAAAAAGCAGAATACCGCAGTTCTATACGTTCAAAGAAACTAATCCGTAAAGCGTTCATGGCTTTGCTTACTGAGAAAGATATCAGTAAAATTACCGTAACGGATATTGTAAACCGTGCAGATATCAACCGTTCAACATTTTATGCTCATTATCCCGATGTTCGCGGGCTTATAGAGGAAATAGAAAACAATATTATTGAAAAAATGAAAGACCTGCTTGCACAATTTGAATTTCACACTTTCTTTACGAATCCGACGCCCATCTTGCTTCAACTCAGTCAATATCTGCAAAACGACGAAGAATTTTACCGTATTCTCATCCTGGCAAACGGAGCTGACCGGTTTATGGAAAAACTGGCAGACGTATTTATGCAATATATGAAAGAAGACGCAGAAATTCCGAAAGAGATTCGCACATCTGAAATGTTCGAGATTCGTACTTGCTATTTTGCAGGCGGCGTAATCTGCGTGTATAAGAGTTGGTTCCTCGGACAGATGAATTGTACCTTGAATGATATAGCTATCGAAGTCGGAAGAATGATTATCGCCGAGGCTCAAAATATGAATTTTACTGTTTAGTTGAAAATGAATTTGTCAGCAAAGATAAAATAACCGCAAGGTATTCCTTGCGGTTTTGTTTTGCTGTTATGTTCCCGTACTCTCGTACATTTTAACGAATTTAGACCAGACGAAAACGCAAATCGATGCGAACACGGCGGTAAATCCGATAATGGTAAGGGCGAGCAATACGGGATTTTCTACGGGTGCGAACAAATTATCAAACGGGTAAAAGAGGCAGAGTCCCAACGGAATAATAAACGTCAGGACAAACTGAATTGCCTTCGGGAATATCGTCATCGGGTACTTTACGTATCCGCAGAATGCGTAAATAAACTGAAGAAGCGGTCCGCTTCTCTGAAATTTGAAGGCCAGAGAAGCTACCAAAATCTTAAAGGACGTGATAATTATCGCCGCGCAGATTATACCTATAATCAAAAGCACGACGCCACCAAATGTCCATGCAATACCCGCATTTGCTCCGCAAAGCGAGATAAGCGCGAAAGCTATAATCAGTTCACCGAATGCTTCAAGCTGTACCTCGGACGCGATGACCTGGAAAAGCACGGGGACAGGACGCAAAAACATATGGTCAAGCTTTCCCGACCTCACTTCCCAATAAGCAACAGTCCAGAGTCTGTCGGTAAGCAGGTGGTCAATTCCTATCGCCATATTGGTAATACCGAAAAGCAGTCCTATCTGATAAATACCGTAGCCGTCGATATTCGGCACGGTGCTGACGAGCAAATAGAGCGCGAAAAGCGACGTTGCCTCGGTAAAGAGGAATGCCAGAATGCCTATAATTGCATTGACCTTATACACGAGCTTGCTCATAATCGAGAGCTTTGCATAAGTGCAGTAAAGTTTAATATATCTTGTCATAGTTTAACCTCCCTGCACCGTGATTTTCTTTATCGCGTGTTTGAAAATGAGGTGATTTACCGTTTCGATTAGCCCCAACCAAAGCAGTGCTATTAACAAATACACGAGGATATTTTTAACGTCGAGCTTGCACATAATCGTAAGCACGGGCACGGAGTTCATAAATGCAAATGGCATATACGAAAATACCACGCCGAGAGTGCCCATATATGCAAGCGGTATCATCTGTCCGCCAAGGAAGCCTTGGAGAGCGTTTCGCACCATATTAAGACCGAAAAGGTGGTCCGTATAAAATATGAGCATACCTACAAAGTAGCTTATTGCGTTATTGAGAAGTCCTGCGACGGCTGAAAAAATCAGAAAGAACGCAAGATTTGTCAAAAACTTAGCGGCGCTGACCTGCAATATTCCAAATCCCAGAAAAATTCCGTAAACCAATGTAAAAAACGGAATGATTACGACGGAAAAATCAAACACGAGAACGCCGAGATAGTTAAACATGTGTCTTAACCTATATGATACGGGCTTTGTGAGAGTGTTTGCGATAGTTCCCTCTTTTATGTCCGTATAAATATCGTATGCAGTATCTCCCGCGCCCATTACGAAGCTGAAAAAGAACGAGGTTATCATATACAGAACCATATCGTAGAATGAAAATCCGTTGATTATGGAGTTTATTCCACCCTCGGAGTTTCTGTATACGGCGTGGTACAGGAAGAGAACGAACAGAATTTCAAAGAATGAAATTGCTATCCACATTACTATCTGTGCCTTATATGCAAGCTCAACCTTCATTCCCGCTTTTGCGAACGGAAGATAAAGATTTAATTGTTTTTTAATGTTTTTCATATAATTGTTTCGTTATGTCCTCAATGGAAATGTCTTCAATTTTGAAGTCCTTGATATGGTAAGTATTGATAAGATACAAAAGCATATTGTCAAGGTCAACTTCGTTGAGTGAAAATTTGATGGCTGTTTTGTCTTCCTGTGCTTCAAGCGTTACTCCCTTGAAATTGGACGAGAGCTCGTCCTCATTCAATTCGATGTTTGAAGGAATATAAATTGTTTTAGTGTTACCGAAACGGTATTTGATATTTGCAAGGCTTCCGTCGTAGAGAATCTTTCCCTTGTCGATAATGATAATTCTGTTGCAGAGCTCCTCGATGTCCTTCATATCGTGAGTGGTCAGTATAACAGTCGTGTTGTACTTTTTGTTGAGCTCCTTTATAGCGCCTCTTATCTTGTCCTTTACGAGGACGTCAAGTCCTATAGTGGGCTCGTCAAGATACACAATCTTGGGTGAGTGAATGAGTGCTGCGGCGAAATCCGCTCTCATTCTCTGACCGAGGGAGAGGGACCTTACCGTCTGATTAAGAAAAGGCTTCATATCGAGCAAGTCGCACAGATACGTGAAGCGTTCTTCGTAATCCTCGTCGGAGACCTCGTAGATGCTTTTGAGGATTTTGAACGTTTCGATGAGAGGGATATCCCACCAAAGCTGGGTTTTCTGACCGAAAACGACGCCCATTTGATGATTTATCTCCTGACGGTGATTATCAAAATCAAGACCGTTTACCGTTACCGTACCCGACGTAGGGTGAAGTATTCCGCACATCATTTTAATCGTGGTTGACTTTCCTGCTCCGTTTGCGCCTATGTATCCCACGATTTCACCTTCTGCAATATCAAAGGAAATCTTGTCAACGGCTTTAACTTCCTCGTACTTGCGTGAGAAAAGGGTTTTGAACATTCCGATAACCCCTTCTCCTCTTATGGGTTTTTTGAAGGTTTTTGACAAATCTTTTACACTGATAATATTCATAGATTACCTCCCTTGAATTTTCTCAATTAACTATATCACTAAAAAGCGCAAAAATCAAGGTTTTTATGAAATAAAGATAAAAAATGAGCTCAAAGAGCTCATTTTTATTTATTTTGAGTTAATTTGAAAGTCTTTCTTATCATGAAGAAAAGGAGAACCGTAAAGATTATAAGGCATATTGGAAAATAGTCAAAGCCCATTCTTTTGGATATTACTCCGAAAAGAGGCGGAATGAGTGTCGTGCCGAGGTAAGCGCTCGCCATTTGAACGCCTATAATCGAGCCTGAATTTTCTGCCCCGAAATTGCTTGGAGTGGAGTGAATTATGCAAGGATATACGGGCGCACAGCCAAGGCCTATAACGACAAGCCCGACGAGCGATGTTGTATAAGAGCCCGACGGAATAAGCAAAAGCAGAATGCCCGCCGATATTATGCCCGAGCCGAGAAAAATCATATTTTTATCGCCGAGCTTATCCATAATAAATCCTCCGACAAATCTTCCGACTGTCATTCCGATAAAGAAAAGTGAGGCAAAAGCCGCCGCGGTGGGCTCGTCAACGCCCTTGACACTTACGAGGTAAGTGCAAGCCCATGATATTGCCGTGCTCTCAACGGCGCAGTATGCAAAAAAGGCGACGAGGAGCGATACGACTCCCTTTATCTTGAAGATTTCTGCAAATTTTAAGCTTTTTGACGTGCTTTTCTGCTCTTCCGTCTTAGTTTGGTTTATCTTCCAAACGGGCAAGGTAAACAAAAGCACGAGAGCTATTGCAAGCTGAATAAATGCTATAATTCTATATCCCGTCTGCCAAACCGATGTTTCGAGAGCGTAGCTCATAACGAACGGACTTATAATTGTGCCCACTCCCCAGAAGCAGTGGAGCCAGCTCATGTGCTTTGAGGAATAGTGAATTGCAACGTAGTTATTTAGCGCCGCGTCTATCGCGCCCGCACCGAGTCCGTAAGGTATTGAGAAAATTATGAGCATCGCAAAGCTATCCGAGCACGAAAATCCGAGCAGTGCGGCCGCAGTCAAAAATACGCTTACAACCGTTACTCTGCTTGTGCCGAGTTTTCTCGTCACTCTGTCGGACATCAGGCTTGATAGTATGGTTGAAACCGAAATAAGCATAGATATGATGCCCATATACGATACGGGAACATTTATATCTATATACATAACAGGCCAGGCGGAGCTGAGAAGCGAATCCGGAAGACCGAGGCTGATAAACGCCAAATATATGAGTGCTATCAAAAAAGTGTACATTTATTTTATTCGCTTTCCTTCTCTTCAAAAAATGTCATAGAATCAAGGTCGATATAACCTGCGTGGTCACGCATTGGCTTTAATATGAGCGAGTAATCGCCGGTGCCGTTGATTATTACGTGTTCTATAAGTCTTACGTTAATTATATCAAGTTCTCTTTCTATTGTTAAAGTAAAATCTATATCCTCGCGCGACGGAGGGAGCTCTCCATTGGGGTGATTATGAAAAAGTATGAGCTGAGTTGCGCGTTTGAGCAGACACTGTTCAAAAATAATTCTCAAAATGGGTCTTATCAAATTAAGACTTCCGACTCCCAAAAGGACGGTATCTATAACCTGAAGCCGGTCGTCAAGGAAAATGCCGTAGAGCTGTTCATTTATAGCGCCGAGTGTAAGCAAATCGGCGTACATTACTACGTCCCTTATATTGTTGAGCACTTTCATCTCAACGTGCTGTCCCTCGACGTATTTCTTTGCCGTGGAGAAAACGACTTTGAGCAAAAGCGCGCACTCGTCGCCCACGCCCTTGACCTGCTTTAACTCGTCGATGCTGAGCTCTATCATATTATTGATAGAACCGAATTTTTCAATAAGGTCGTGAGCAAGCTCGTTGGTATTCTGTCTTTTAATTGCGTAAAAAAGCAGAAGCTCCAAAATTTCGTGCTCGCTAAATCCCTTTCCATCGGTGAGTAAATATCTTTTTTTCAATCTTTGTCTGTGACCTTCGTGAGGACTCTTTTCGTTCGTCATAGGTTTGACTCCTTTTGAAAAATCTAACATAATTATACAGAAAGAGACCTAATTTGTCAAGCTAAAAAATATCGCTTCCGATTTTTCGGAAGCGATATTTCAATACTTATATTTATTTGTTAGCTTCAAAGCACTTTGCAATAATGGGCACAATGTCCTTGATTACCAAATCGGTGGTATTGATGCAGAGGTCGTAGTTGCTCTTATCTCCCCACTTATTGCCCGTATAAAAATCGTAATATTTGGCGCGGTTTTTGTCGATATTGAGAATCTGTTTCTTAATTTCTTTCTCGGTAAAGTGCTTTTGAGAGTCGGTATTTCTCGAAATGCAGCGTCTTACACGGCTCTCAATATCCGCGTGAACGAAAATTCTGTAGGGCTTTAAGTCTTTGAGAATAAAGTCCGCGCAACGTCCTACTATTACACAGCTCGACTTTTGAGCAAGCTCTCTTATTATCTCGCTCTGCGCAAGATAGATGGACTGCTCCTGATGAAAATAGAAATTATCCGTAATAAACATACTCTGACCTATGGTAATGGGATAGAGTGTGTGCGGTTTTCCTTCGAGTATTTCCTGAACGTACTCCTGCGACATAGAGGTTTTTTCAGCAATGGCGGTAATTATCTCCTTGTCGTAATATTCAATTCCGAGCTCTTCCGCAAGCCGCCTGCCGAACTCTCTTCCGCCGCTTCCGAATTCACGTCCGATAGTAATTATCTTATTCATATACGCTCTCCATTCTAAAGGATTTTGCTCAATATTCAAAAAATAGCTCAATCATTTTGATTGAGCTATTATGTTAATCAAATGAATTTTTTCATTATGTCTGTTGCTTCGTCACCCGACAAAGACGATGTAATAACGATGTTTACACCGTTTTTAAGGGAAAGTGCCTCAACTTCAAGCAAGAATTTTTCAAATGCCGCAACGTCCTCATTGCAAATCTTAAGGCAAGAGTCGATAAAGAGGTCGGTTACGTCGTGGTTGCTCGCCAAAATTCCGGCAACAAAACCGAAGAGTGCTCTTCCGTCGGAAACTAAATATTCAACAGTATCTATAAGTCTAATTTGGCTGCTGACATCATAACGCAACTTATTTCCCTTTTCGACGCAAACAACGGAGCCGTTGGTTCTGTTCTGAGCTTCGTTTACCATCTCGATAAGAGTTTTTGTTTTGCCTGTGCCCTTAACGCCAATAATTAATTTCACCATAATAAAATTACCTCCAAGAGTTAATTGAAGCTACATGCTTCCTTTGTATTTTAATTATACACTAAGGAAAGCAAAATTGCAAGTAGTTTTTATGAAAATTCACAAAAAATACTTACAATTTTGGAAAAAATTTTAAGTTTATATTTTTCTTTCTTTAAGTGCCTTGCGTCTTGCTTCGTAGCCGGGCTTGCCGAGCATAGCAAACATATTGTTCTTATACTCTTCAACGCCGGGCTGGTCGAAGGGATTTACTCCGAGAAGGTAGCCCGACATAGCACAGGCAAGCTCAAAGAAATAAATGAGATATCCGAGGCAGTAAGCGTTTCTTTCGGCGATTTCAATATGAATATTCGGAACGTCACCGTCGATATGAGCAAGCTGAGTAGCTCTCATAGCGGTTTCTTTAAGCTCGTTGATGTCCTTACCCGCGAGGAAGTTGAGCCCGTCGCTGTTTTCTTCGTCAAAAGGAATGGTAAATGTGCTCTTTGTGTCGTGTATGGAAAGAACGGTCTCGAAAAGCATCTTTTCACCCTGCTGGATATACTGACCGAGTGAGTGCAGGTCGGTTGAGAAGATGAGTGATGCGGGGAAAATGCCCTTTCCGTCCTTGCCCTCGCTCTCGCCGTAGAGCTGTTTCCACCACTCCTGAAGGGTTGCCGTGAATGGCTCGTATCCTACGAGAATTTCGAGATGCTTGCCCTTGTGGTAAAGAATATTTCTCATTGCCGCATATTTGTAGCAATCGTTTTTGCGAAGGTCGGGGTCGGAATATGCAATCCTTGCGCCGTTAGCGCCTTCCATAAGAGAATCGATATCAATACCCGCAACTGCTACGGGAAGAAGTCCTACCGCGGTAAGTACTGAGAAACGTCCGCCGACGTCGTCCGGAATTACAAATGTTTCATATCCCATCTTGTCGGAAAATTCTTTAAGTGTTCCTCGGGATTTGTCAGTTGTAACATATATTCTTCTGCTTGCTTCTTCAACGCCGTATTTCTTTTCAAGGAAAGCACGAAGTATTCTGAACGCAACCGCGGGCTCGGTGGTAGTACCCGACTTTGAAATTACGTTGATGCAGACACTTTTGTTCTCGCAAATTGCAAGAAGCTCGTTAAGATATGCGGCGCTGATATTGCAGCCTGCATAGTATATGGCGGGTGTATTGCCCTTTGTGTCGTTGTAGTGAGTGGCATTAAGAAATTCGATAATAGCCTTCGTACCGAGATAAGAGCCTCCGATGCCTATAACGATAAAGGCGTCGCAGTCGTTTTGAATTCTCTTTGCGGCTACTTTGATTCTTGCAAATTCCTCTTTGTCATAATTTTCGGGAAGGTCAATCCAACCCAGAAATTTATTGCCCATGCCGGTCTTTTCTCTGAGCATTCTGTCAGCCACGGTAACCATGGGAGCGATGCAGTCGTATTCGTGCTCGGCAATAAATTTTTTCAAGTATTTGTCGTTTAATTTAAGTATCATTGCTTTGGGTTCCTCTCTGAATAAGCTAATAGTTATTCTACTACTTTTGACTCAAAAAAGCAAGATATTTTTTATTATTTTAATAGAAATTTTGACAATATTCTGACGAAAAGCTCTCCAAAATTTATTTTTGATATATCAACGTCTGAAAATACGGTGGACTTTCCGAGCAGAGAGCCGTTTGAGTAATATTCTACGGCACCGATTTCATCGCCTTTTTTGACGGGAGCGCTGATTTTATCGGGAATGACGTATTTCTTTTCTATCTTACTTCCCTCGCCCTTTTTGACTACCAAGGCAAAATCCTCGGAGCTTATCTGGCAAACGTCCTCAGAGCCCGAGGTTACTTTTATAGGTGCTAAGGACACGGCGGGGTCTTCGTAAAGCTCAAAATTTGCAAATCCCCAGTTAAGAAGCTGAGTTGCGATTGAGTTCCTTACGTCACTGCTCGGGGCTCCCATAATTACGCATATAAGGTGCATATTTCCGCGCTTTGCAGTTGCGCTGACGCAGAATTTTGCCTTTGCCGTAGAGCCCGTTTTTAAGCCCGTAGCGCCTTGATAAAATCTTACCAGACGATTTGTATTGGTCAAGCCGAAAGTACCGTTTCTTACGGTATCCATCCATGTTGACGAGTACTTTAGAATATCCTCGTGCTTTATAAGCTCTCTTGACATAATCGCAATATCCATAGCGCTCGTTACGTGATTGGTTGCGGTGTCGTCAAGACCGTTTGTGTTTTCAAAATTGGTGTTCGTCATTCCGAGTTCCCCGGCTCTCTCGTTCATTCTTCTGACAAATGCTTCTTCCGAACCGCATATATGCTCCGCAAGTGCTACTGCACAGTCATTTGCGGAAGCTATGACGACGCTTTTTATCATATCCTCGGCGCTCATCTGCTCGCCCTCTTTTAAGAAAATTTGCGAGCCTCCCATTGATGCGGCATAAGCGCTGGTTGTTACGGTGTCATCATATTTAAGATTACCTTTTTCTATTTCTTCCATTACCAGAAGTAAGGTCATTATTTTTGTAACGGAAGCGGGCGGGAGTGGCACGTCGGGGTTGTATTCATATAAAACCGTGCCCGTTGTCGCGTCCATTAAGACTGCGCTCTTGCAGTCGAATTTCATTTGCGGGCCGTCGCTTTCCTCGGCATTTGCGCTTATCGGAAACGAACAAAAACAAATTATAACAACGCATAAAAAGGACAAAGTCCGCTTAAAATTCAAAAAACTCATATATTTCATCTCCTAAACGTTTTTAGTGAAATATATGAGTTTTCGTTATATTTTATTACTTATAATACTATGATTTGAGTATTCCCTCAATGGCGAGAGCACCGTCGGCAACTGCCGTGATTATCTGGTAAACTTCCCTCTCTCTTATATCTCCGACCGCGTAAAGACCGTCGATATTTGTTCTGCAATAATTATCCGTAATTATCTGACCTTGGGGGGTGGTTTTAAGACATTCAATGCTGAATTTCATATTGGGAGCTTCCCCGACCGCACCGAAAACTCCCTCACATTCGATTACTTTTTCCGAGCCGTCAACGGTAAGCGAAATACCGCTTACGAAATTCTCTCCGAGTATTTCTCTTACGTGAGCGTTGAGCACAAATTCAATATTGTCCCTCTCTTTTGCACGCTCAACGAGATAATTAGCAGAGCGGAACGTGTCGCGTCTGTGAATGAGGTACACTTTCTTGCAAAATGCGGAAAGATATACGGCTTGGCTGAGCGCGCTGTCGCCGCCGCCAACGACTGCAACCGTTTTATCCTTAAAGAAAAATCCGTCGCAGGTCGCGCAGTATGAAATGCCTGCTCCTGCAAGTCTTTCCTCACCCTCTACTCCGAGAGGCTTGTGCGAGCGTCCCATGGCGAGAATGAGATATTTAGATTCAAATTCGTCTTTTTTTGTCTGCACCTTGAAGCCGTTTTCGGTTTTTTCGACTGAAACGACGCCCTTTTTTATGATGGGAATATCGTTTGCTTTAACATGCTCGATAAATTTTGCCTGTAAATCAATTCCGCTGATTGAGGGAAAGCCGAGATAGTTTTCGACCTCGGTAGCTTTTGTTATCTGGCATTCGGACGCACCTTTGTCAAGAACGGCAACCGAAAAGCCCGCTCTTTTGGCGTATATGGCGCAGGAAAGTCCCGCAGGACCTCCGCCGATGATTATAATATCCGTCATTTTTAACCTCTTTTATTCTACGTAGTATATTGTTTCGTCCGGAAAGCAGTAGCCCATAATTCTTGCCATTCTCTCCCTGTATTCGTCATCAATTTCCGTGTTGATATAGTATTTGAGCTCGTCAATTTTCAAACTTTTGTTTTGATATTTGGATTTCAGGACTTCGTTTTGCTCCCTGATATTAAGGTATTCCATAATATTGTTCGCGCTGACGATGAGAGCCGATACGACTATGAGAAGAACAAATATTTTAAGTAGTAACGACGGTAATTTTTTGATTTTTTGGGGATTTATGATTTTCCGTTCTTGCATTTTGTCCTCCCAACACGTTAAAATTCAGGTGCCGATTCGGCTTTTTTATTATACAACCTTTCTTTGATTTTTGCAATAGGGTGAAATGAGAAATGTAAACTATTTTTAATTTTTCCGAACAGCAAAACGGCGGGTTTGACAAGCAGTCTTAAAAGACGACCTATGACGCCTAAAAGCGACAACATCAGCTTTAAGACGGGTTTGCTCAGAGTGACTTTATAAATAAAAATTCCGAGCATATCCGCTCCGAGAAAGAGTGCTCTGAACGTGCCGTTGTTAAAGTAATACAATATTAAAATGAAAATTAAGGTAAATGTCAACAGAAAAAGCAGGTCACGCAGAAACGTGCCGTATTTTTCGGCTTTACTGTTAAATATGCACGTCTTTAAGGCTGTTAATACGTCGTAATATATTCCAAGTACTGCTCCGAGAGCAAAGGTGACGAGCGCGCGCTCGAGCATCGCAAGAGGATATATCTGCATTATTTGAATATTCTCGACAGGAGCGAACGCCGCTCCGAATCGTTGCTTTCATAATAATTAAGTCCGTTTATCTTGCCTTGCATTTCAAGCTCGCCCTTTTCTATATTCAAGACGTTTATATGTATGTTTTCACCCTCAATGGAGAGCTCCCCACATACGGTTTTGACATTCACGCTGTTTTCGTCAAAATTTATTATTTCACGAACTCCGTTTATGCTCAGTCTCTCTCTTGAATTTAATATTACGTCATGTTCCTTTGTACTCACGCTTTTTGAGTCCAACATAAAAACACCTCCAACAATTTATAGTTAAGAATATGTTGAGGGTGTTGTTTTTATGAATTGTCTTATCAGTCCGTAATTACTCTGTAAAGCGAGCTTGCATCGTCCTTGAGCACATGCTCCTTGACGTCAAGAACGCATACTTTGAGTGTTCTCGTGCCGAAGGTTATTTCGATAATATCGTTTTCCTTTACGTCGTAGGACGCCTTTGCGGGTCTGCCGTTGACAGTGACGTGCGCGTTGTCGCAGGCGTCGTTTGCAACGGTTCTTCTTTTGATTATTCTTGACACTTTAAGAAATTTATCTAAACGCATATTTTCTCCTTAATAAATTATGGGCGGTAAACCGCCCATAATTATAATAAAATTAGTTTACTGCATCTTTGAATGCCTTGCCGGCGGAGAATGTGGGGTGCTTAGCAGCGGGAATAACAATCTCTTCACCGGTTTTGGGGTTTCTGCCCTTTCTTTCGCCACGTTCTTTTACTTCGAATGTACCGAAACCAACAAGCTGAACCTTTTCGCCGTTTTTAAGAGCAGCTACGATAGAATCAGTAACAGCCTTAACAGCAACTTCTGCGTCTTTTTTTGTGAGTTTTCCAGCAGCAGCAACTGCTTCAACCAATTGAACTTTGTTCATGTTTTTTTCCTAACCTTTCGTAATTTGTGTAATCCGTAAGATTACAATACAATAATAGCATAAAACCCTTGATATTGCAAGAGTTTTTTGTATTTTTTGTGAAATATTTGAGTATTTTTTTATCTATTTTTCATAGAAAAATTTTAATTTGTATTATATATACAAACAATATGACTAAAATTTGTGCAATATTTACCAATAAATCAGTCCTTGTACTTTTCGATAAAAGCGTTTGTCTTTTTGAAAAGTGCCTCTTCTGCGTCAAAGTCCGCCTTGGAAGCAAGAGCTGTCAGCAAAAACAGAACCTCTCCCATATTCTCTGCGGAGATATTTGCGTCGTTGCCCTTCATGTTTTCCAAGAGCCCCACTGCTTGTGAGATAATGTCAGCTGCGGAGATTCCCTTAAATTCACCCGATTTCTTTGCGACTTTTTGAGCCCTCATAAGAGCGGGAGTCATCGGCGGAATGCTTGAAAGCTTATCGTAGGCGCTATTCCTGCTCTTTTCCGCATTTTTGATGGCTTCCCAGTTTCTAAGAACCTCATCGGTAGTATCAGCTTTGATATCGCCGAATATATGGGGGTGTCTGTGAACAAGCTTTACGCAAACGTCGTTTGCGACGTCGTCAATGTCAAAATTGCCCGCTTCCTTTTCCATCTGCGTGTGGAAAACGACTTGAAGCATCACGTCGCCGAGCTCTTCACGAAGGAGCTTACTGTCCTTGTTGTCGATTGCTTCGAGTACCTCGTAAGTTTCCTCAATAAAGTTTTTTCTGATGCTTTCGTGAGTCTGTTCGGCGTCCCAAGGGCAACCGCCCTCTCCCCTCAATATCTCTAAAATAAGGCAGAGGTCGTCAAAATTATATTTATCCTTTGAGAGTATCTTTTCAACTTTTTCGTCTTTTAACATCTTGTTTTCCTTTCCTTTGTCCGTCCTTACATAAGGTGCACCTTTGTAAGTATTGAGAATATTTTTTCTCCCTTTGGGAGCATTAATATTTCCTCCTTGTCAATAGCCTTCATTTTCAAAACGGATAGCAGATAAATTGCGGCTACCGCGATTATTACACCCAAAATCAGAAGCCTTGAGGCGCTTTGATGAAGCAACAATACGTACATCGCAACTCCTGCAACCATTGAGATAAGCGAGGCGATAAAGGGTTTAATAAAAAGCTTGAATACGCTTGATATTGAGCCCGACTGTTTTATAATGAAAAACATATTTATTGCAACTATTACGAGCGTTGAGAAAAACGTACTTATCGGTGCTCCGTAAATGTTGATGCTCGGTATTCCTATCAGTATAAACGACGCACAAACCTTTACTATCGTTCCCCATATCATACTGAAAATGGGCTTTTTGACCTGCTTATAGGATTGCAGTATGGCGTTGGTTATAGTTATCATCGACGAGAGAAAAACGGACAGACCGAGCATTGAGAGAAGCGGGGCTGTGTATTCTATTTCCTTTTCCTGCGATGCAAACAGCAGATGAAGTATGGGCTTGCTGAATACTGCTATTCCGAGTCCTGTCGGGAAGCATATAAGAGAGGTCATCTTAAAGGATGAGCAGATAACGTTCTTCTCCTTTGCCTCGTTTTTTGCCTCTATTGCCGAGGCGAGCATGGGGACTAGCGGAAGTGCTATGGCAGACACGAGTGTGGCGGGCAGATTGTAGATTGAAACTGCCATGGTACTGTACGAGCCGTATATCTCGTTTGCCTCAGCCTGCGTGTATCCTATCGCGTTGAGTCTTCCCAAAATCATCGTCATATCAATGATTTTTGTAAGGCTTAAAATAGTTGAGCTTAAAGTGATTGGAACTGCTATATTAAGTAGCTTTTTGACTATTTGAGAATTTGATTCGACGCTCAGTGATATCTCCGAGCTTGTAATATTGAGCTTATATATAAGCTTATACACCCATAAAAACAGCAGTGAGAGTGCTACTCCTATCGTAAGTCCCAAAACCGCAAATGCGGCGACTTTGGGCGTGTCATATCCTTTATTTATCGCAAATATCGCAAAGCCGAGTCCAAGCAAGAGCTTGCCGAGAGCCTCAATAACCTGGGATACCGCGGTTGGCATCATAATCTGATTGCCCTGAAAATATCCCCGTATGGCACTTGACAGGCAAATCATAAGCACCGTCGGAGATATAGCGAGAATGCAGGCAGACGCCAAATCGTTTTTTATGAGCGTGGCAAATTCCTTATGGAAAAATCCCATAATAAGCGTTCCCGCAAGTCCGAGAAGCCCGAGAATAATGAGCGAGATTTTGAAAATACGTCTGACATTCTCAATTCTTCCCTGCGTCCTGTTTTCCGAGACCAATATGGATATCGCAACGGGGATTCCCGTCGTTGCGATAACGAAAAACAGAGAATAAATGTCGTACGCCGAATTGAAATATCCCATACCCTCGGCGCCGAGGTATGCCATCATCGGAATCTTATAGAAAAGACCGATTACCTTTACTATAAAAGTGGAAATGGCGAGTGAAGCAACACCGGAGAAAAACTGTTTGCCGTAATTTTTCGTGTCCGTGATTTTCGTTGCCATCATCTCGCCTCCAACTAATTATTAATCAAAATAATGTTCGCAAATATCGTCAAAATCGTATCTGACCTTTTCAATATCAATAGTGGTAAACTCTCCGTTTCGGTACAGTATTTCGCCGTCAACCATAGTCATTAAGACGTTTGAAGAATTTGCACTGTACGAGAGCGTTGCGTAGGTGTCAAAGCAGGGTTTATTATTGATAGCACCGAGGTCTATCATAACGAGGTCGGCACGGTTGCCGACTTTGAGCTTGCCGCAATCGTCTCTGCCCTGACTTTTTGCTCCGTTAAGGGTGGCAAGGTCGAGCATCTGGGGAGCTTTCGTAGCTTCCGCGTCGCGGTTGTACCCCTTGTGAAGAATGGACACAAGCTGATATTCACGCATAATGTCAAGTGTGTTATTTGATGCCGCTCCGTCGGTGCCGAGGGACACGCATACTCCCTTTTCGAGCATCTTTGGCAGTCTTGCAACACCGCTGCCGAGCTTTAAGTTGCTCGTTGCGTTATGAGAAACGAATGCGCCGTTTTCCCGAATGATATCCATATCGCTGTCCGTTACGTACACGCAGTGGGCAAGCGTGGTGGGCGACGCCAGAACTCCCGTATCAAGCAGGAACTCAATAGGCGTCTTGCCGTGTCTGCCGATGCATTCGGCGTGCTCGCTCTCGCTTTCCGATGCGTGAATCTGCATTCTGAGTCCGTGTTCCTTGGTATACTCCGCAACCTCGCGGATATAGCTTGCCCGATTCGTATATTCCGCGTGAATGGACATATCAAATTTAAGTTTTCCACCGTTTGCGTTGTGATATTCATTTATCCATCTTACGCTCTCTTCAAATCTCCAGTCGCCCTTAATCGTAGCACCGTCGCCGAAGGATACGAGCGAGCGGGAGAGATTTGCTTTAATTCCCGTTTCAAGCACTGCTTTTGCAACGGAATCTTCAAACATATACATATCTGAGAAAGACACGATACCGTTCTTTAACATTTCGGCTATTGCATATTTTGCGGAAACGTATACGTTTCTTTCGTTAAGTCTTTCCTCGGCGGGAAAGATTTTTTCATTGAGCCAACGGGACAAAGGCAGGTCCTCGCCGTATCCTCTGAACATTACCATTGAAGCGTGGCAGTGTGAGTTATAAAATCCGGGAATGAGCAGATTACCGTGTCCGTCGATTGTCCTGTCATAGTCCTCGGGCTTTTCTCTGCCAATGTACGAGATATACTCACCGTCGGTCAAGACATATATATGCTCGTCTGCAAAGCCGTATTCCTCGGGGATTCTTATATTTTCAAACAATATTTTCATATAATTCTCCTTATTGCTCCTCGATTTGGTGGGATTTATAGAAATCCTTGATAAGCGTCATATTTTCGATGAATTTTTCGTTGCTCTCAAGGTATTCAAAGGGATATTTCGGGTTGAAATGCCTTACTATCTTGGTGGAAGCGATGTTTGCGGGATAGTATTCAACGAGTTTCGTCACAGCTCCCGCGCCTACAGACAAAATGGAGTGAACCTCCTCCATCATATAGATATTGTAGAGTCCTTCCGTGCCATCAAGTGCGAAGCCGACGTTTTCAAAATTTCCGACGGTGTTTTTCTGTCTGTACATATAATAAGGCACGTATCCTGCCGCCTGTGCGCGAAGCTGGGAGTAATCGACGCATTTTCCGACGTCTCCGCCTCTTATTGAGTAAACTTTCTTGTTTTGAGCCAAAATATCAGCCGCTTTTTTGACGCAGAAGGTATGTACCGTTATATTTTCGGGTTCAAGAGCCACTATTTTGTCAAACGTAGCCGAGAAATATTTGAAATTATCGCCCGGAAGCCCTGCGATAAGGTCGGTGTTGATACATTTTATTCCCGAGTTTCTGGCTATCTCAAATGCTTTGTAGAAGTCTTCAATACTGTGGCTTCTGCCGATGGATTTTATTACTTGCTCGTTAAGGGACTGCGGATTTACGCTTATTCTGGTAACGCCGTGTTTTTTGGCAACCGCGAGCTTTTCCGAGGTAATCGTATCCGGTCTGCCGCTCTCGAGTGTAAATTCTTCAAGGGCGTTTACGTCTATTTTCTCATCAATGAGAGAAAGGAGCTTTTCGAGCTGTTCTGCTGTGAGAATCGTGGGAGTGCCGCCCCCTATATATATGGTTTTGAGATTTAGCCCGAGCCTTTTTACCGTGTCAAGAGTTTCCGAAAGGTCCTCACAAAGTCTGTCAACGTACGCGGGAATGAGCGAGAGAAGCTTCGGTGTCGTATAGGAGACGAACGAGCAGTACGAGCATCTTGACGGGCAGAAAGGAATTGAGATATAGATACTGCAATCCTTTATATCGGGCTTGCCCATTATTCTCTCTTCTCTGCGCGCTATATCCGTCGCAAGAGCGGCTTTTTTCGGAATTACAAAATAGTCGCTGTTGAGAATTCTTCTTACTTTGGTTTTGCTGTTTCCGTTGAGAAGCATTTCCATAGCGACCTTTGAGGGCCTGACGCCTGTGAGCATACCCCACGACGGTCTGTAACCGAGTATTTCGCTTCCCACGGCGAGGACGACGTTTCCCGCGGCTATTTTCGCCGTTCTTTGCTTCGTTCTGTCATCGGAAAAT
This sequence comes from Eubacteriales bacterium, assembly GCA_051867875.1. GTDB lineage: Bacteria > Bacillota > Clostridia > Oscillospirales > CAG-272 > RGIG4608. Next base: position 21,565 of record JBJDZG010000026.1, on the reverse strand, counting down.
TTTACGGTCTTTTCCGCAAAGGCACTTTTTCCCTGATATGAAAGCGACGCCTTGGCATAAGAGGCGGTTTCCGAATTGCTGACTGTTACCTGCATAACGGGTGTATCTTCTGTTATTTCCTGATTTTCAACAAATTTTTCTCCCGGGAAAAATATCATACACAGCGTCTGTACGTAAAATGCGTTGATATCCCCTGTTACTGTCAACTTCATTTGTTTTCTCCTGTTATTTGAGTAGGTTACTGTCCATAACTATGGTTACGGGCCCGTTATTCATAATGCTTACTTGCATATCCGCACCGAAAACACCCGTTGCCACGTGTTTTATTTCGGCACTCAAAAGTTTTACAAAATACTCGTAGAGCTCGTTTGCTCTCACGGGGTCCCCCGCGCCGAAATAGTCGGGGCGATTGCCCTTTTTGTAATTTGCAAGCAGGGTGAAATTTGAAACGACAAGCGCTTCTCCGTCAATGTCCTTGACGGAGAGGTTCATTTTGCCGTTACCGTCGCAAAAAATGCGAAGCTTTGAAATTTTGGTGCTTAGAAGCTGTGCGTCAAGCTCGGTGTCGTCCTTTGAGACGCCGAGAAGAATCATAAGACCCTCTGAACACTCGCCGTGAACGGCACCGTCAATGGAAACGCTTGCGTTCTTTACTCTTTGAATTACTGCTATCATAAATTGTATATCCTTTTCAGCTTACAAATCCGCGGCTGACGTCGTAAATTCCCGGGATTGAGCGGAGTCTTGATACGATGGAATTATAGTGGTCCGTATTCTTACAGCCGATTTTAAGAGATACGAGCGAGCCGCCCGAAGACGTCTGGACGTTAATCTGCAAAATATCTACTCTCATATCCGCAAGAGCCACGGAGATATCCGCAAGCATACCTATTCTGTCGTCAACTCTCATCTGAAGATTTGCTTCAAACAGGCTTCTCTTTGCGTTTGTGCTGTCCTCGTCCCACTCGGCACTTACCCAACGGTCTGCATTATCTGGATTTTTCTTGCCTGTTATAACATTCGGACAGTCGCATTTATGAATTGAGATACCGTAGCCCTTGGTGATAAATCCGATAACCTTATCGCCGGGAAGCGGATTACAGCACTTGGCAAATTTAACGCTGCACCCCGTTTCTCCGTCAACGATAATTCCGCTGTTGGACTTAATCTTACCCGGTTTGGCTGTTACCATATTTTCTTCGGTAACCGTTGGTTGAGTATCTACGGGATTTACTATTTTATTAAGCTCGTCAACTATCTTATTGCGAACCTTGGAAACGGGCAATCCGCCGTATCCAACTGTATTATAAAGGTCGTCGGCACTTGAAAAACCGCTTCTCAGGGCTACCGATTCGACGGCTTCCGTACGAATGGACTCGTTGACGACAAAGCCCGCCTTCTTAATTTCGCCCTCAATCATTGAGCGTCCGAGCAGGATATTATCCGCTCTCTTCTCTTTCTTGAACCACTGGCGGATCCTGTTTCGGGCATTACTCGTTGTAACGATTTTAAGCCAATCTCGGCTCGGTCCTTTAGACGAAGACGAGGTTAGAATTTCGACAATCTCACCGTTCTGCAAAACTCTGTCGATGGGAACTATCATTCCGTTGATTTTCGCGCCTATCATCTTATGACCGACCTCGCTGTGTATTGCGTAAGCAAAGTCAATTACCGTAGCGCCCTGAGGCAGAGCCATGGCGTCGCCGTTTGGAGTGAATACGAAGGTTTCGTCGTGGAATATGTCAATTTTGAGAGCCTGCATGAACTCCTCGGGGTCCATGGTTTCGTGTTCCGTTTCAAGAAGTTTTGAAATCCACTCGAGCTTCTTGTCTATCTCTTCCTTTGAGTTCTCGCCCGATTTGTATTTCCAGTGTGCGGCTACACCGTATTCTGCGATATGGTGCATCTCCCAGGTTCTTATCTGCACCTCAAACGGAATACCGTATTTACCGATAACCGTCGTATGAAGCGAGCGGTACATATTGGGCTTGGGGGTTGAGATATAGTCCTTGAATCTGCCGGGAACGGAGTTGAACATTTCGTGGATAAGACCGAGTGCAGTATAGCAGTCGAGCTCTGTATCGACGATTATACGGAGCGCGTAAAAGTCAAAAATCTCATCGAAGCTCTTATTTTGGTTATACATTTTTCTGTATATACTGTATACCGTCTTAATTCTTCCCTCAAGAGTAAACTTGATGTTATTCTCGCGGAGCTTATTATCTACCATGAGTCGAACGTCCTCGATGAAATGAAGGCTCTGACCGTATTTCTTTTCAATATTGGAACGCACCTCTTCATAGCCTATTGGGTCAATATATTTAAGACCGAGATTTTCAAGCTCCTGCTTGATTTTCTGCATACCGAGTCTGTGAGCCAAGGGTGCATAGACCTGCATAGTTTCAAGGGCGGTTATTCTTCTCTTTGAGTCGGGCTTTGCGTCAAGCGTTCTCATATTGTGAACTCTGTCGCAGAGCTTGATAAAGATAACTCTGACGTCCTTGGACATTGCGAGTAGCATTTTACGAAGCGTTTCAATATGTGCTTCTTCCTTATCCTCGACTTTAAGAGTTACTATTTTGGTAAGACCGTCGACGAGCATAGCGACACTCGGTCCGAAGAGCTTTTCAATCTCTTTGAGATTTGTCTTATCAGAGCAGTCTTCAACGGTGTCGTGAAGCAAAGCGGCGCATATAGAGTCCGTATCAAGCTCAAGACCTGCAACTATTTCAGCAACGGCTACGGGATGAGAAATGTATTCCTCACCGCTTGCGCGAAACTGACCTTTGTGCAATTCGTATGCATACTCGTATGCTCTTTGTATTTTATCGATATCATATTTCTTTCCCGTTGCCTGAAGCATGGTGAGAAGCTTGGTGATACCTTGATTAGTGTTGGACATATATAGTCTCCGTTAGTTTTTAATGCATTGATTTTTGATTTTTTTCAGAATTGACGATTTTTCTATGCTCGTCTTTTCCTGATTGAAGTAAATATCGTACTGATAAATACCCGGGCTTACTTCCTTGACGGTACATATTTTAAGCTCATTGAGCACCTCAAGTATTATTTTGAGCTTTGCAAGCCGTATATTACAGCCCGCAATGGCGCAGAGCTTGTGATAAATCTCGACCTCCGTCATAATGTCGTTTCCCGTTCTGTACTCCCTGCGAAGCAAGGAATAGACCGCGGCGAAATCGTCCCGTGTCGGAAGAATACAGTCTGCCTCAAAGTAGGGCTCTCCGCGTCTTACCGCTTGATAGAGAGCGTTTTCGTCCTTAAAATAAGAAACGTATTTTTCGGAATGTTTGATATCCTGAATTATCATCTGCACGGACTCAATTCCCTGAAATCTGTTAATATCAAGTGTGAAAAGCACGTCTACGACGTCGTTTTCTTTGATGTCAAGAGACAGAAATGATTTATAAAACATGACCGCAGTTATCGTTTTGCCGTTATGCTCCAAAACGAATTTTGAGTGGTTTCCCGCGCCTATGAGCTGTGCTCTGATAACGCGAAGTCCGCGCACGATGAAATTGGGCGTTTGGTTCATATTGCCGAATGGCTCGAGTTTATTTATCTCGTTTGCAAGCGACATACTGATATCGTCAAGCGTTAGTTCTCTGTCGGCTTCTATTTTATAGTAAAGGTCCTCTTCTTTAAGAGTATTGTTTGCATATTCATTTATCTTTTCGCGGAAAGCGTCAAGGTCCTTGCGTCTTACCGAAAGTCCCGCCGCGAGCTCGTGTCCGCCGAATTTGACGAGTGTATCCTTGGAATAGGAGAGTGCTTCAACGAGGTTAAAGCCCTTTATGCTTCTGCCCGAGCCCTTTCCGACGTCAAGTCCGCTCGGAGTGTTGGCAACGCTTGCGCCGTCAAAGGATATGAGTATCGATGGCAAGCCGTATTTTTCGGTTACTTTTGACGATACAATTCCTACTACGCCTTGAAGCCAATCATCGTCGGCAACGACGATTACCTTTTGCTTTGAGAGGTCAAGCTCGTTTTCTATTTTCTGATATGCGGATTCCGCTATTTTATTTTCTTCTAACTGTCTTGTATAATTTATCTCACAAAGCTCATGAGCGAGAAGCTCGGCTATCTCCGTATCGTTTGTCAAAAGAAGCTCAACTGCGCGCGACGCCGTGCTGATTCTGCCGGCGGCGTTGATTCGCGGAGCTATGGTAAAGCCGATATAGGTGGAGTTTATCTTTCTTTGCTTTGCGGCTTTGGGTTTATCGTCCGGGACTACGGGCTTTACGTTTGGATTAGAGCCGAGAGCCGCCGCTTCCATAAGAGCGGCAAGTCCGAGTCTTTTCGTGTTTTCAAGCATAGCAAGACCGAACTTGACGATAATTCTGTTTTCGTCAACTATGGGCATTACGTCGGCAATAGTGCCTATTGCAACGAGGTCGGCAAATCTGTAATACATTGATTTTACCGCTTCTGCCTCGTTTTCTTCGCCTGAGAAGTTAATTATTTCAAAGGCGCATATCACCTTGAAAATAACTCCGACTCCCGCAAGTGATTTGAACGGATAGGGACAGTCGCTTCTGTGAGGATTGACTACGGCACACGCGTCGGGAATTTGCTCCTGACATTCGTGGTGGTCTGTAATTAGCACGTCAATGCCGAGACTTTTTGCATATTCTACCTCGTCTATGGCGGTAATTCCCGTATCAACGGTGATTATAAGCCCTACGCCGAGCGTTGAAAGGTGCTTGACAGCCTCCCGTGAAAGACCGTATCCCTCGCCCACTCTGTTGGGTATGTAATAACCTACGTCAGCACCGAGGGCACTCAAATAGAGATAGAGTATCGTAACCGAGGTTACTCCGTCAACGTCATAATCTCCGTATACGGTTATTTTTTCTCCGTTTTCAATGGCTTGTCCGATACGCTCGACGGCTTCTCTTACGTCTTTAAGTAGCAGGGGCGAGTGCATAACGATATCGTCAAAATTAAGGAATTTTGATGCGTCCTGCGCGTCCCTGTATCCTCTGTTATAAAGCAAGGAGGCACAAATCTCGGAAATATTATTTGCTTTTGCGATTTGTGACACTATGCGTTTGCTTTCATCTGTTTCTGAATATTTGCAAGACCAAACCGTTTTTCTGTTTTTCATATTTGTACCTCCTTTCCGTGTTTATTGAATTCTATATTTTTTCATTATTTCAATCGCTACCTTGATACCGTCAACGGCGGAGCTCATAATGCCGCCCGCGTAGCCTGCGCCCTCACCGCACGGATAAACCTGCTCGTGCGAAAGTGCTGTCAGCTCCCCGTTTCTCATTATTCGGAGCGGTGACGAGGTTCTGCTCTCAACGCCCGTAAGAACGGCGTCATGAGCAGCAAAACCGTGTATTTTTTTATCAAAGAGTGTAAATCCTTCTTTGAGCCTCTCGTTAACGAACGGTGGCAAAACTTCCGAAAGCTTAGTTACTTTGACTCTGTTTCCGCCCGCGTACGTAGGAATAATCCGTGAGGGCTGTGCTTGTGCCCTGTCGTGGAGAAAATCGTCCATAAGCTGAATGGGGGCGAAGTAAGCTCCGCCACCTGCTTTGTAGGCTTGTCTTTCAAGATTTTCTTGAAATTCTATTGCCGATAGGGGCGTATTTCCGTAATCTTCGGTGAAAACCGAAACGTTTACCGCGCAATTGGCGTTCTTGCCGTCGCGGGCAAATTTACTCATACCGTTTACGCAAACGCCTAGCTCCTGCGACGTCGCGGGGACGACCTCACCGCCCGGGCACATACAAAACGTATAAACTCCCCGTCCGCCCTTTGTGTCGGAAAGGTTATATTCTCCCGCTCCGAGTTTTTTGTGCCCTGCATATTTCCCGTAGAGTGCTTCGTCTATATCCTTTTGAAGATGCTCAACTCTCACACCGACGGAAAACGGCTTCGGTTCGATGACGAAATTTTTTTCGAGCAACATTCTGTAAGTATCTCTTGCACTGTGTCCGAGAGCCAAGACGAGCACACCGGCATTAATATCACCTTTCGTAGTCGAAAGCTTTACGGAGTCGCCCGTAAGAGTGATATCGTCCATTCGGCATCTGTAAATCACGCTGCCGCCGAGCTTCTCAATTCTTGATAGAATATTGTCAACTACCTCTGTGAGCACGTCTGTGCCGATATGGGGCTTTGCTTTTGTCAATATTTCTTTCGGAGCGCCAAATTCAACAAAACGGTTCAAGACGTAATTGCAACGGCTGTCGTTTATTCTCGTCGTGAGCTTGCCGTCTGAAAACGTGCCCGCACCGCCCGCACCGAATTGGACGTTGCTTTCAGTATCAAGTATTCCCGTTTTAACGAAATTATCAAGTGCTTTCGTTCTGTCGCTTACGCAGTCGCCCCTATCGATTATGACGGGAGCATATCCGTTTTCTGCAAGGAGTAAAGCGCAAAACATACCCGCGGGTCCCATTCCGACGATTACAGGTCTTTCTGTAAGCGCACGGCTTCCGTAAGTTATCTCAAGCTCGTCGCCCCCAAGGAGCTTTATATTTGTGTCCTCGTGAATCTTAACATCAGTTTGTGAGGTAGCGAGCACCGTATAGACCAAAAGGATATTGTTCTTATCCCTTGCGTCTATGGAGCGCTTGAAGACTGAAAAAGCGAAATCGGCAGAGCCGATTCCTTTTTTTGAGAGGAGTTTTCGCGCTTTATTCAGCGCCAAAGACTCGTCTTCATCAAGCGTGAGCTTGATGTTATTTACAAGTATTTTTGTCATTTTAATTCGGAATGAGATTGAGCTGAAGAATGACCTGCTCCGTTTTACTGCGAATATGGTTGGGAAATTCAATTGTTATAAGGGTGTCCGTGTTGTATTCCGTAAAGTCGGAGCGTTTTACCTTAACGGTTACGGTAGTCATATTGTCAAGAACGGATTTCTCACCGTAAACGACTATCTTTTTTGTGGCAGGCATAAGAAATTCGTTGCTTTCTCCGCCTTCAAGAACGAAGTTTACGGTTATATTTTTCTCAATTATCGGGTCGTCTACGTAGAGTGCGTAGCACCAGAAGATGAAGGCCAAACAAATGCAGAGAATAAAGATAAGAATGTCTATTTTTTTGATTTTTCTCGGATTGCCGGAGTTGCGTTCAGCATACTCAATTTCCGCAGTGTTTTTGTTAACTGTGTTATTGCTCATTTTGCCGCCTCCTTCTTATTTTGTTTTTTGGATTTGCGTGAATTGGAATTTTTCTGAGTTTCGTTAGGCAAAAGAAGCTGTGTAAGCTCTTTTTGAAGCGAATTGTAGTTGTAATTGCGTTTCAATTCTCCGTCGTGCGCTATCGAAATAAGTCCCGTTTCCTCGGAAACGATAACTACAACTGCGTCGCTTACCTCGCTTATTCCGAGAGCGGCACGGTGGCGTGTTCCCACGCTCTCGTCTAGATCCTCTTTAAGTGAAAGGGGCAAAAAGCAGCCCGCCGAGAAAATTCTGTAATTGCGGAGAATTACCGCGCCGTCGTGCAGGGGAGCTTTGTTGTAGAATATGTTTTTGAGAAGCTGGCTTGAAAGCTGGGCATTAATCATAGTGCCCGTCCTTATATGTTCTCCGAGCTTCGTTGATTGCTCGATTACGATGAGAGCGCCCGTTTTTTCAAGGGAGAGCGCACAAGCGGTTTCTGTAATTGTTGCTATCGAGTTTGATATGTAAGCGGTGTTTTTGATGTCCCCTGACATATGTTTGATGTTCGATAGAGGGGCGTTGCCTAATTTTTCAAGTGCGGAGCGCAACTCGGGCTGGAACATTATTATCATTGCAATAATTCCCGCCTGAGCAAAGTTGGTGAAGATAAAGGTCATTGCCTTCATATCGAAAAGAATGCTTATAACCATTACGGCGAGCACGAAGACAAGGCCCAAGGCAAGTCTTGCGGCGCGTTTGTTGATTATAAACTTGAAAACAAAGAAAAATATGATTGACAAAAGCAGGATATCAAAAATATCCCTTATTCTGATTTGCTCTATTCTGCACAAAACGTGCATTTCAAACATACGTATCAGTTCAGATATAATGTACTTAATATGTTCCATATTAACGCTCCCTTGCACTCGATTTTCACTCTTCCTTAAATTTTATACGGCAAAGCGACTGTTCCCATAATAATTATATCATATATATTAAGAAAATACAAATGTTTTTTTGCGAAAAATCAACATTTTTTTGAAAAAAATTGCCCCGCATAGCGCTTGCTGTGCGGGGATTTGATGATTTTTTCAAAAACTTATCAGTCGTCGCAGTTTTCCCAGTTGTGATAAACGTTCATAACGTCGTCATGGTCCTCAAGATTTTCGAGCAAAAGGCTCATGTACTTGATATCATCTGGATTGTCGAGTGTGATGTAGTTAGAGGGGATTTTATCCTTTTCACATGACTCAATCTCATAGCCTGCCGCAACGAGTGCGTCGTTTACTGCGTAGAGGTCATCGGGCTCGGTATAAATCTCGAATACCTCTCCGTCGCTTGAAAAGTCGGACGCGCCTGCTTCAAGTGCGGTTTCCATAAGAGCGTCCTCGTCCTTGACGTTCTCTTTCAGAATTATGATAACACCCTGCTCTGTAAAGAGATAGCTTACGCAGCCCGTCTGACCGAGATTACCCTTGAATTTGGAGAAATACGAACGAACGTCGCCCGCAGTTCTGTTTCTGTTATCTGTTGACGCTTCAACGATAACTGCAATTCCCGCCGGACCGTAGCCCTCGTATACGATTTCCTCGTAGGTTGAGTTCGTGTCGCCGAGTGCTTTTTTAATCGTGCGCTCGATATTGTCGTTGGGAACGTTATTTGCCTTTGCCTTGGAGATAAGGTCGCGGAGCTTTGAGTTGACATTGGGGTCGCCGCCGCCCGATTTAACTGCAATAGTGATTTCCTTGCCTATCTTTGTAAACACCTTCGCTTTTTGTGCGTCGGTCTTTTCTTTTTTGTGTTTGATATTATTCCACTTACTATGTCCTGACATCTTTATATACCTCTCTTTTATTAACTCGTATATTGTAACACTACTTTTCCCTCTTGTCAACCGAAATAATTAAATTTTTTCGGTTTTCTTAAGACAAATAAGCTCAAACGCATTGCCCAAAACGTAATTTGTTGCCTTGGTGAGTGCAATTCTCGTTGCAAACGTATCATCGTCGCCCGCGGAAAGAATCTGGCAGTTATGATAGAATCTGTTGAATGCCGTTGCAACGTCGAGAATGTATCTCGTGACTACCGAGGGTTCGTATGCGTCAAGAGCTTCAAGCACTTTTTCGGGGAAACGCGCAAGAACTTTTACAAGCTCTCTTTCCTCGTCGGCGGTAAATTTGATATTACCGGCGTGCTCTCTGTCCTTAGCTTTTTCAATGAGGGAGCACGTTCTTGCGTAGGTATACTGAACGTAGGGACCCGTATTTCCGTCAAAGGAGAGCGCGTCTTCAAGGACGAAATTGATATCTCTTATTCTGTTGCTTGAAAGATAGTAGAACACGATAGCACCGACGCCGACTGCTTCCGCAACCTGAGCCTTGTTTTCAAGGTCGGGGTTCTTCTCTTCCATGATTTCGGATACTTTTTCAATAGCCTGAGCGAAGAGGTCTTTGAGAAGTATGACATTACCCGTTCTCGTAGCGAGCTTTGCGCCGTTAATGCTTACCGTGCCGTAAGGAACGTGAACGAGTTTATCGTACCAGTCGTACTGCATGAGTTCAACGACCTTAAACCACTGTGCAAAGTGAAGGCTCTGTCCTGCGCTCGTTACGTAGATAGCCTTGTCGAAGTCGTAGGTTTCTTTTCTGTATACCGCGGCTGCGATATCGCGCGTGGGATAAAGAGTTGAGCCGTCGCGTTTGAGAATAAGACACGGGGGCATACCGTATTCTTCAAGGTCAACGATGGAAGCTCCGTCGTCGATTTTCAGAAGCCCCATATCGCGGAGCTTCTGAACCTGTGCGGGCATTTTGTCCGTGTAAAAGCTCTCGCCCTTGTAGCTGTCGAATTCAATTCCGAGCTGGGCGTAAGTCTTTTTATATTCTGCGATACTGATTTCGATAAACCACTTCCAAAGCGCGATGTCTTCCTCGTCTCCGAGTTCGAGCTTATGAAATTCGGCTCTTGCCTCGTCCTCAAGTGCACTGTCCTCTTCGGCTGCCTTGTGGAATTTTACGTAGAGCTCAACGAGCTTGTCGATACCGCCTTCGTTAATGGCATCTCTGTCGCCCCATTTCTTATAAGCAACTATCATTTTTCCGAACTGTGTTCCCCAGTCGCCGAGATAGTTGATGCCGATACATTTATAGCCGACAAATTCGTGAATTTTTTTGAGTGAATGTCCGATTACGGTCGTGCCGAGGTGTCCGATATGGAATGGCTTTGCAATGTTGGGAGATGAGTAGTCAAGGACTACCGTTTTGCCCTCTCCGAGATTTGAGGCGCCGTAGGAATCGCCGTTTTTGAGCACTTCATCGCAAAGCACGCTTTCAAGATAAGCGTCGCTTATGCTGATATTGAGATAACCGCTTACCGCCTCAGCCTTTTTGATGCTTTCGTCGCTGAGTCCCTCGGCAATTACCTGCGCTATCTGCATGGGCGAGCGGCGGAGAGTTTTTGAGAGCTTAAAGCAAGGAAGCGCAATATCACCCATCGTCGTATCGGGCGGATATTCAAGCATTGATGCGAGCTCATCTGCCGTGATTGCCACATCGCCGAAGCTCTGTTTTACCGTATCAAGTATTTTTTCTGACACTGTCTTTTTGAATTTTTGCATTTTATTTGCCTTTCTGTATTAAAAAGTAAGTTTTACAAGTTTTTACCTTCATCTATCAGCTCTTTTGCTACGATGAATTGATTGTCGGTTATATTAATTGAGCCGAGTATTCTTGCGACCTCTGCAATCTTTGAGCCCTCATCAAGCCGTTCGATTGCAGTTTGTGTTGTACCCGAAATTTCGTGCTTTGAAATGAGATAGTGATTATCCGCAAGAGATGCGATTTGCGCTGAGTGTGTAACGCAAATCACCTGAATGAATTTTGAAATGTGTTTGAGCTTTATTCCGACCTTTCGAGAGGTCTTGCCTGAAATTCCCGTGTCTATCTCGTCAAAGACCACCGAGGTGGCACCGTCCTTATCGAGCAGAATGCTCTTTATTGCGAGCATTATTCTTGAGAGCTCACCGCCCGACGCTATTTTAATCATAGGCATGGGCTCCTGCCCTGCGTTTGTCGCAACGAGAAATTCTATTTCGTCGGAGCCATTGGGAGTCGGCTCATCGGTGGACTTTATGTCAATAACAAATCTGACCTTCGGCATTTCGAGAAATTCAAGCTCGTGCATTATCTGCTCTTGCAGAATTTTGGCGGACGCCTTGCGGCTTTCGGTGAGAAGCGACGCTTTTTCTATAAGCTGTGAAGAGATTTTTTTGAGGTCCTTCTCACAGTTTTCTATGAGAAAATCGGAATTTTCCATTTCGTCGAGCGTAAATCCCAGCTTGCGTCTGAATTCAACAATTTCTTCGACGGTATTGCCGTATTTCTTTTTGAGTTTTGCTATTGCATTGAGTCTTGAACCTATTTTATCGAGCTTTTTGTCGGCGTCCTCGCCGTCGTCCATTCCCCACGCTTCTGCGGTATCTGCGATATCGTCTATCTCGTACTGAAGCTGTATGAGCTTTTCGTTAAGTCCTTCCGCTTCGGGTATTAGTCCTTCGAGCTGGGAAAGTGAGGCGGAAGCTTTGCCGATAAGTGAGGACACGCTCTTTTCCGAGCCGTGCAGAACGTGATAGGTGAATTTTGAGAGCTTTTGTATCTTTTCAAGATTTTGTAGCCTCTTTTCCTCTGCAAGCAATTTTTCCTCTTCTCCCGCTTTGAGATTAAGGTCGTCTATCTCTTTGGCTTGGAACTGATAAATGTCGAAAAGCCTTGCTTTTTCCTTGGCCTTATCTCTTAAATCATCGAGTTTATCTTTGAGAGCTTTATATTCGAGATAAATCTCCCGATATTCGTTCTTTTGCTTATCAAGGCAGGCGTACGAATCGAGAATATTCAAATGCTCCGACTTTTGCATGAGCTTTTGATTGTCATTCTGACCGTGAATGGTGATAAGCTGTGCACCTATCTCCTTTGCTATGCCTTGGGTTACGGTTTGTCCGTTGAGCTTTACCTGACTTTTGCCTTCAATGTTGAAATTGCGTTGAAGGATTATTCCCTCCTCTGCCTCAAAGCCGAGCTCTGCGAGCCTTTGGCAGACAAAATCGGGAAGCTCCTCAAAGCAAGCACGAATGACCGCTTCGCTTTCGTCGCTGCGAATCTTGCCCTTTATGCTTCTTGAACCGAGCAAAATGCCGATACAGTCCATTATTATCGATTTTCCCGCGCCCGTTTCGCCCGTAAGAACCGAAAATCCGTTTGAAAAATCAATATTCAGCTCTTTGATAACTGCAATGTTCTTTATGTACAAAGATGTTATCATCTTATCCCCTCAGTCATCATGACCTTTATCTTCGTACTTATGTGATGAGCAGTTTCGGTATTCGTCGTTACGATGAAAATAGTATCGTCGCCCGCTACGCAACCGAGAATGTCGTCGCTTTTTATGTTGTCAATTCCCGTAGCGACTGCCTGCGCCATGCCCGCGTGAGTTTTGACTACTACGATGTTCATTGAGTAATTTGCGGAAATAATAAGATGAGTAAGTGATGCGTTGAGCTTATTTATATCGCTTTCCGTCATGGTGCTCGGAAAAGCATAATAATATCCGCTCTTGCCGTCGGATATTTTCGTGAGTCCCATGTCCTTGATATCTCTTGACATGGTTGCCTGAGTTGCTGAAAATCCCGCCTCTTTAAGCCTTCTTATAAGCTCGTCCTGAGTGTCGATTTTATAAGACTCAACTATTTCTCTTATTTTTTCCTGTCTTGCTTTTTTCATATCTTGCTCCCTTTTATCCGGAATATTTTTAATAATTGTTTTTCATCTTCTGACTCAGAATATCGTAGAACGAGCAGTCCTTAAGTCTTACGAGTTTAACCGTAAGGTCGGATTTCGTTACCTTTACGATATCTTCTCTGTAAAGCTCGCAATTCGTCTTGCCGTCTACCGTTAAAAAAAGAGATTTTTCTCTGACGGAAACGTTTTTGACCTTTATGCATGTTTCGTCGGAGAATATAAGCTGACGGGCAATAAAGGAGTGCGGACAGATGGGCGTTACGAGCGTGCATCTGACTTTGGGGTCGGAAATAGATCCACCGGCGCTCATGGCGTACGCCGTTGAGCCCGTCGGAGTTGAGATGATAAGACCGTCCGCTCTGTACGTTGTGATAAGACTATCCTCTGCGTAGAGCTCAAGGTTGATTATCTTTGATACGGAGCCGTTTGAGATTACCGCGTCGTTGAGAGCGGACGACTCGTATTTAATGTTTCCGTCGGGACCTATGACCTCGATATTGAGCATATTTCGCTCGTCTATCGTGTAATCTCCCTCGATTACTTTCGAGAGCGCTTCGAGCTCGTTCATTTCAAGCTCGGCCATATATCCGAGATGTCCGAGGTTTATACCGAGAATGGGTTTACCCCTTTTCGCCATTTTTTTGGCGCAGTCAAGTATCGTTCCGTCACCGCCGAGTGCTATTACGAGGTCTGCCTCGTCGTAGAGCTTTTCGATGGGTACGAAATATATGTTGCCTCTGTATTTCTTCATTGAAAGCACTCTTTCCTTGCTGTACTGCGACACGAGAATTTTGCACCCGAATTTCAAGAGATAATTCGCCACTTTGAGCGCGGAGTTGGCTTTCTCCGAGATATTGAAGTTGGTTACTAAAGCAATATTTTTCATAATTTTTTCCTTCCGAATTCTGCACGGCACGGGTATGTCTGTTTATGCTGCGTGCAGAACGAGTAATCTATTTTTGCTGTGTAACAGCTTTGATTTTATTTTCTGAAATATAGTTTTTCGGTTCGCTTGATTTTTGAAAGAGAGCCAAGAATTCGGTGTTTCCGTCACCGCCCTCGATGGAAGAACGAACGAGGTCAATGCAGTCAAAACCGCATACAAGTGCGCTGTCAATCACTCTTGCAACCGCCTGCGCGTGATAAGAGGTCTTTTTGATAATTCCCTTGGAATTAAGTGCCTGTCTGCCGCATTCAAATTGCGGTTTTATCAGCGAAACGAAGAATCCACCGTCTTTCAGCACCGAATAAACGCCTTTATGAATAAGCGTTTGTGAGATAAACGATACGTCCATAACCGCGATATCGAATTTTTCGGGGAAGTCTTTTTCGCTCATAAATCTTGCATTGTATTTTTCGATAGACACGACCTTTTCGTTCTCCGAAAGCGACGGGTCGAGCTGACTGTGTCCTGCGTCAACGGCGTACACCTTCTTTGCCCCGCGTTTAAGCAGACAGTCGGTAAAACCGCCCGTAGACGCCCCTATATCAATGCAGGACAGTCCGCTCACGTCGATGCGGAAGGCTTCGAGTGCACAGTCGAGCTTTTTACCGCCGCGGCTGACGAATTTAGGCTTATCGGTTATCTCGACCGTGTGTTCCGTATTTTCGTTTATGTCTGCGGATGGCTTTCTAATCTTTACCCCGTCGATAATTACGTTCCCGTTTTCAATCAGTGTTTTTGCGTTTTGACGGCTTTTTGCGTTGCCGCTGGAAAAAATAAACAAATCTGCTCTCATATCAATATTTTCTTACCGTCAGATATTCGGCGAGGTCAGAAAGCGTGCCGTCGTCTAATGCGCGTACTGCTTCGACAGCTTCTTTTGTGAGCTTGTCCGCGTATGCTCTTGCTTCTTTTGCCGTCATAAAGGACAAAAACGAATTTTGCTCGGCTTTTCCTTCTTCATAATCGAGAATATCGTCAATTATCTGAAATGCAAGGCCTATATTTTCGGAATATTTCATCACGGACGAATATCTCTCGTCGCTCTCTTTGATATCGGACGCAAGGCAAGCAAGTCGTGCGCAGGCGCAGATGAGTTTTCCCGTTTTAAGTCTGTGAAGCTTGAGCAATTCTTCAAATGTAAGCTTTCTGTCCTCATAGCAGGTGTCCATAGTCTGTCCTGCGAGCATACCGCACTCTCCCGCAGCGTTTGCCAGAATTTTAACGGCTGCCGCATTTTTTCCTGCGGGAAGATACGGATTTGTTACAGCCGTTTCAAACGCCTTTGCCATCATGGCGTCGCCCGCAAGGAGCGCGAGAGATTCCCCAAACGCTTTATGTGTCGAGGGCTTTCCGCGTCGCATACCGTCGTTATCCATACAGGGCATATCGTCGTGAATGAGAGATGACGCGTGTACCATCTCAATGGCGCAGGCATAAGGGATTACAATTTTGACTTCCGTGCCGAAAATACGGCAGAGTTCAAGCAGGAGAAATGGTCTTATTCTCTTTCCGCCGTCAAGAAGTCCGTATTTCTGCGCCTCGGTAAGCAATTTTTCCTCGGAGTCCGTTAAGTAATATTTTGCAAGTTCATTTTCGAGCAAAATTCTGTTTGCAGTGAGTTTATTTTCAATTTTTTCTATCATCAATTTCCGTCCTCGGAGAAATCAGTCTCGACGAGTTCTCCATCGTCGTTTGTGACGAGCATTTTAATCTTTTTCTCGGCGTTGTCAAGCTCACCGTTGCAGAATCTTACAAGGCTGACGCCCTCTTCGTAGAGCCCCAGAGATTCGTCAAGAGAGGTATTTCCCCTTTCAAGAAGCTTTACTATCTCGTCAAGTCTTGATACTGCGGACTCAAAAGTTAATTTTTCTTTGTTAGCCATTATATTTCCTCCGGGTTTTTGATTATTTCTTCGACCGTTGCCTTGAAATTTCCGTCTGAAAGGCGGATATCAATCGTATCGTTTTTCTTAATGCTCGTGACTGAACTTACTGATTTGCCCTCTGCACTTTGCACAATCGCATATCCGCGCGAAAGCGTATTGAGCGGGCTTATAGAGCCGAGCTTTGCTACGCAGAGTCCCAATGCGTATTCTTTGGATTTAAGTATATTTTCAATGCTCGTATCGAGTTTATCGGAGGCGAGCGAGAGTTTCATTTTATATTCGTCAAGCAGTTGCTCTTTTGAGGTGAGAACTCTGCTTGAAGCGAGCATGGCTACTTGTTTTTTGTATTGACCTATTTGAGAGATAAGTCTGTTTTGCATAGTGCTCATGCTTGCGTTTATGCTGTTTTTGAGTATTCTTGCGTCGGGCACTGCAAGCTCTGCGGCGGCAGACGGGGTGGGAGCACGAAGGTCGGCGACGAAGTCGCAAATTGTGAAATCGCTCTCATGACCGACTGCCGAAATCACGGGAATGAGAGAGTCCGATATTGCATAGGCGAGTTCAACGCTGTTGAACGCCCAGAGGTCTTCCATTGAACCTCCGCCTCTACCGATGATTATTACGTCTACGTTTTGCTCAATATTGAAATATTGAATGCCCGATATCAGCGTCTGATACGCAGTTTCGCCCTGCACGAGTGCGGGATAGAGCAAAAGCTTTGCAAGAGGAAATCTTCTGCCCATGACATTTATCATATCGTGTATTGCCGCGCCCGTCGGTGAGGTGATTATTCCTACGCGTGTCGGAATTTCGGGAATCTTTTTCTTCCTTGATGCGTCAAAAAGTCCTTCGTTTGCGAGCTTTTCTTTAATTTGTTCGTAGGCAATGTAAAGCGCACCTATGCCGTCGGGTTGAATATCCTCGGCATATAGCTGATACGCTCCCGACGGAGCGTACACGGACACGCGTCCGAAAACTATAACGCTCATTCCCTCTTTAAGAGCGAATTTTACTCTGCCTGTACTTGAGCGGAACATTACCGCTTTGAGCACGCTGCCCTCGTCTTTAAGAGTGAAATAAATATGTCCCGAGCGGTGAAAGGTAAGATTTGATATTTCTCCTCTTACCGTTATCATTTGCAGGACCTCGTCCTGTGTGAGCAAAGCACGGATATATTCATTTATCTGTGTGACGGTCAAAATCATTTTTGAATTATCCATACTTTCCCCCTTTTGATTATCTGTGTATTTTTCTTGCAAGAAGCGCAATTCCCGAGGCGTTATCAGTCGAAAATTCGGGAGTTGCAAAATAGGTGCTGTCTATTTGCGAAAGAGCGCTCTGCAAATATTTATTGCTCATGACTCCCCCTGCGTACAGTATCGGAATATCGGGATAGTTTTCCCTTATATCGAGAGTGAGTTTAAGCAGTGTTTCACGCACGAAATTCAGCACGTAAGCCGATACCAATGCCTTATTTTGTGTTTCTGAATATAGTCTGCTTGTTATATTTTCAAGCCCCGAAAGGTTGCATTTGCCATCTTTGACGCATATTTTTGCCTTCGGGAGCTTTCCATCGTACTGCGAAGCGCACGATTCGAGCTCTTTGCCGCACGGAAATTTCATTCCCATCATAACGCCGGCTCGGTCTATTGCCTGTCCGCAGCTTATGTCAGCGGTATCTGCAATTATCTTTACATCAAAGCTATACCCGTTCGGTTTTACGTAGACAGCTTCGGTAGTACCTCCCGAAATATGGAAGGCTATAAAATCGTCATTTATCAAATCTTCGAGATGGGCGCTTGAATAGAGTGCCGCCATAATATGCCCCGACTGATGAGAAAACCCGTACACGGGAACGTTATGTGTTGACGAAACGACCTCAGCTACGGCTTTTCCCGCAAGGAAGCAAGGCATATACGAGCCCTCTGCGTCCCTTGGTCTTACCGAAACACCCACTGCTTCAAGCTCATAGCCAGATATAGCCTCTGCAAGCTTATCTGCGAGCTCGGGGAAATTCTTGATGTGTGCAAAAACCGCGTCGGATTGACGCAAGCCCCTCTCGCCCTCTTTGACGTCAAGTATTTTGCGTATATTCGCTATTATCCCGCCGTTTTCGTCGCACAGGGCGAGCGAGGTGGTATAGTTACTTGTGTCAACGCCGAGATACGCTTTTTTCTTATTCTGCATCTTTGCTCTCAAGTGTGTTCTTGATATTATTCAAAACGCCGTTCGTGAATGCGCGGGATTTGGGATCGTCGAATTTCTTTACGAGCTCAAGCGCCTCATTGATGGATACGCTTGAGGGAATATCATCGCAATAGAGCATCTCGTACACGCAAAGGCGGAGCGCGGAGCGAGTTGCCTTGGAAAGTCTTGATACCTTCCAACCGTTTGAAGATGCGTTGATAAGCGCGTCAATCTCCTCCTCGTGTCCGACGACGCCGAAAAACGTATCTTTAATGTATTTTTCCTTTACGGAGTCGATATCTCTGTTTTCGGTTGAGAGAGCGAAAATCTCTTCTGCACTCTCGTCAGTGCGAAATTCTCTTTCAAAAAGCAATTCAAAGGTTGCTTCTCTCTGTTCTTTTCTTGTCATAGTGTTGTTTCCTTTACAGAAAGTATTATAATAACTTAATAATTATAATACAAAGCCGAAAAAAAGTCAATAATTACGCTGATATTTATGCAAAAAATAATGAATATTTTATATAAATATACATTTTTCAATATTTTTTGTGATATTTTTCAAAAAAATGCAAAACTTATATTGAAAAATCGTTAAAAGTATTATATAATATAAGCATAAACTTTCAAATTTAATGTAAAGGAGTTCTAAAATGGCAAGACGCGACGGCGAAACACAGATGTTCCGAGTTCCAAATGAACGCGAGGACCAGACAAAAATGATATTGCAGGAAATCTACAACGCTTTGAGTGAAAGAGGATATAATCCCATCAACCAGATAGTCGGATATATCATTTCCGAGGACCCTACTTATATTACCAACCACAACAACGCGCGCGCGCTTATCCGAAAGCTCGACAGAGATGAGCTTCTTGCGACGTTGCTCAGAAATTATCTTGAGATTTGATAATGAGATTTATCAATCTTAAAACAGGAGCTGATGAGGCTTTTATTTCACGCCCGGCGGTACTTTGTATCGGAGATTTTGACGGTGTTCATTTGGGGCACCGTCAACTTGTTGCGTCCGTTTTGAAGCAGCGCGAGATTATAAAGAGTGAGTATCCTTCCGTTGCCTGCGGTGCTTGGTTTTTCGATTCAACCTCCTACAAAGGCGCGGACGGGATTTATTCGGTTGAGGAAAAGCTCGAAACATTCGATTCTTTGGGGCTTGACTATGCTTTGATTGCGGATTTCGACGAGATGAAATCTCTTACTCCCGAAGAGTTTGTTAATGAGGTATTAAAGGATTTATGCAAATGCGTGCACGCGGTGTGCGGTGCGAATTTCCGCTTCGGCAGACGCGCTTCGGGCGACTGTGCAAGACTCTGCGAGCTTATGGGCGGAAACGCCACGGTAGTTCCCCTTTTGTCTTTTGACGGTACAGTTATTTCATCGACATATATAAGAGAGCTTCTGTCCGTGGGTGAAATAGAAAAAGCAAATTATCTGCTCGGGAGCAACTACTCGATTAGCGAAACGGTAATTCACGGAAAAGCGCTCGGCAGAAAGCTCGGTATTCCCACGATTAATCAAAGTCCCGAAAATAAAAAGCTTATTTTAAGAAGCGGTATTTATGCAACACTCTGCCATATCGACGGTGAGATTTATCACGGTGTTACTAATATCGGCACAAGACCTACTGTTGAAAATACTTACGAAAATAATATAGAAACTCATATCATAGGCTTTGAGGGCGACTGCTACGGTAAGAGAGTCAAAACGGAGTTTGTAAAAAGAGTCCGCGATGAGATGAGATTTGAAAGTGTTGATGCGCTCAAAGCGCAGATACAAAAAGATATTGAATTTACAAAAGTTCTATTTAAGATTTAAGATATAAAAGTGAGGTGAGAGCATTGTTGAAAAAATTTATTACGTCCGTAATGTTTTTTGCGCTGATGCTCTCTCTTTTTTGTTTCAATGCAAGTGCTTTTGAGCTTGACACGGCTGATGCAAGCATAGGCGGATATTATCTTTATAATTTTGAAAACGACATGGTAATGGCAGAGGCGGATACCGAAAAGTCCATTTCCCCGTCGTCAACCGTTAAGATAATGACCGCGTGTATAGCACTTGAATCGGGCATCCCGGGCGACAGAGTTATAAGCGTTACGGGCAGTATGCTCTCGTCAAGCTCGGGAAGAAATATGGGACTTGACGCAGGCGACAAGATAAGCTTTGACGACCTTTTATACGCTACCGTCTGCGGCGGTTACAACGACGCCTCAGTAGTGCTTGCCCTCGCCGTTTGCGATACTCTTAACGATTTTCTCCAAAAAATGAATGACAAGGCGAGTGAGCTCGGCATGAGCTCAACCGTATATCTCAACGTTACGGGTATAAATGCAAACGGAATGACGACCACCGTTTCAGATATCGCAAAGCTCGCAAAATATGCCTCTCAAAACGAGAGATTTGTTGAAATAGCAAGCACGAAATATTATAAACTTTCGGACTCTGCAACCTGCTCGAAGGATTCAATTACCAACCGGTCGTCCCTGCTTGCTTCATACCGCGGGCTTGCCAATTTCAATACGGGCTCGGGCGATTTCGGCGACAACGCAGTGCTCTATTACAAGACGGGCGACCTTTCGTTTATCTGCATCGTGATGAATGCCAATGCGTACGACTCTGAGAGTACGAATAATTATGCAGAAATTTATTCAAAAAAATTGCTCGCTCACGCAATAAACGATTATTCAAACAAAACCGTTCTTACGACTAAAAACATTATCTCTTCTCTGCCCGTCAAATACTCGGTCAAGGGAGAGGAGATTGATATTTACTTAAAGAGTGATTTAACGCTGTTTTTGCCCGACGATACAGATGTCTCGACAGATATAAGTTACAGTACTTATATTTACGGAAATGAGCTTGAAGCACCGCTGAAAGCCGGCGATACCGTTGGTGAGCTCGTCGTTTCGTACGAGGGCAAAATCCTTGCCAGCGTGCCGCTCGAGGTCCGCGAGGACGTGGATAAAAACACCTTTTTGTACGTTTTGGAGCTAATGCGGAATTACGTCACGGGCAGAGCATTTATAATCACGGTAATATGCTTCGTTACGCTTATGGCGGTACACTACCTGCTGACCAAACGCAAGCTTGACAGAATGTATAATTCAAGATCAAGGCGAAGCAAGAGAAAACAGTTGAAATAAAAAGCATCGCTTTGAGATAGTTTCAAAATTTATGAAAAATTATTGCAAAAACCCCTTGATTTTTCTTTCATAATGTGATATAATAGCAAAGTCGTCAAAAGACGGCACAATTTAGGGGTATAGCTCAGCTGGTAGAGTACCGGTCTCCAAAACCGTGGGTCGCGGGTTCGAATCCTCCTGCCCCTGCCAAGAAAAAAGCAGATTGCATTAGCAATCTGCTTTTTTCAGTGAAATTTGCCCTTTGGGCAAGTGAAATAGCTTCGCTGTGAAATATTTGCTCCGCAAATGTGAAATATTCGCTGACGCGAATGTGGGCAAATTTCATTTCACATCGAGCAGAGCCAAAGGCGAAGCAAGATATTTCACAATTCACGAAGTGAATTATTTCACATTCGCCGCAAGGCGAATATTTCACTTGAAAAACTCACGATTTTATACTATAATGAACTCAAGAAAGGCGGTG
>JBJDZG010000025.1:0-124197 GCA_051867875.1 Eubacteriales bacterium | reverse complement strand
GGGGGCGACGTCCTCGACGCCCCGTTTTCGACGTCTGCACGAACGGTGAGCGCACAACAACCGTAGGGGGCGACGTCCTCGACGCCCCGTTTTTCAACATTTGTAGGGTGCGGTGCGAACACAGCAAAACGCGGTTACAAAACCGCGAGGTTGCTTTGCAGAGGGTCTTGCGGTGAAATTTATTTCGGCACTCGTTTTGCAAGTCTCTCAGGTACACTTTTTTTACAAAAAAGCGCCATCTGCAACCACTAACCTTTTTTCAAAAAGCGGTTCTCCTTTTCATACTGACTTTCCTGCTGACTATTAGTAACAAATTATATAAAAACAGTTGACAAACTCCGAGAAATGTATTAAAATATATACTAAATAAATATCGCTATTTTTTAAGGAAGCCCAAATTATGATAAAAAGCATGACCGCCTTCGGGCGACACAGTGAAACTGTCAACAATAAAAACATCACGGTAGAAATAAAAAGCGTAAACAACCGCTATTTTGACTGCTCCGTGAGAATTTCGAGAAATTACTCTTTCCTTGAAGAAAAGATTAAGCCCTATCTTCAATCTCACGGCATAAGCCGAGGAAAAGTGGACGTCAGCATTACGATTGAGTCCATCGGCTCTCCCGACGTAACGATTTCTCTCAACGAGGAGTATGCAAGAGCGTATTACGAGGCACTCAAAGCTCTCAAAGAAACGCTTGATTTGCCGGGTGAGATAACCGTTGCAACGCTCCAACGCGACTCCAATATCTTCACGCTGAATAAGGCGGAAGAGGACGAGGAACAGGATTTTGCAGACCTGTGCGTAGTTCTTTCTCAAGCCATCGGGAAATTCATCTCCGCGAGAGAGAGCGAGGGAAAGAACATAGAGGAAGACCTTCGCGCCAAAGTTGAGGGCATCAAAGAAAAGGTTGACGTCATCGAAGCTCACAGCGAGGAAAACATCTCCTCTTACCGTGCCCGCCTCGAAGAAAAGCTCCGCGCCGTTCTCTCCGACAACAAAGTAACTCTCGACGAGAACAGAATACTCACCGAGTGCGCGCTCTTTGCGGACAAGGTCGCAATTGACGAGGAAATAGTAAGACTCCGTTCCCATTTTGCCGCATTTGAGGACATTCTCTCATCAAGCGAACCCGTCGGACGCAAGCTCGACTTCCTTATGCAGGAAATGAACAGAGAAACCAATACAATAGGCTCAAAATGCTCCGATTCTTCAATAGCCCACGTAGTAGTTGATATCAAGTGTGAGCTTGAAAAGATAAGAGAGCAGATTCAAAACATAGAATAAAACGAGGTCAAGGATATGAAATTTATCAACATAGGCTTTGGAAATATGGTAGCGGTCGAGAGAATAGTCGCAATAGCGAGCCCAGATTCCGCACCCATTAAAAGACTCGTCCAGGACGCCAAGGAAGGCGGAAGGACTATTGACGTCTCCTGCGGAAGACGCACACGCGCCGTAATCATTACGGACTCCGAGCACGTAATCCTTTCAGCCATCGGCGCAGAAACGATAGCGAACAGAATGGATGATACGTCCTACGATGAAGAAAGCGAGGAGGAAGAAGAATGAGTCGCGGACTTTTGATAGTAGTTTCAGGACCTGCCGGAAGCGGCAAGGGCACGGTAAATTCACAGCTCATAGCAACGGGAGATTTCGTGTTCTCCGTTTCTGCCACCACGCGTGCGCCCCGTCCGGGTGAGATTAACGGAGTGAATTATCACTTCATCGACAAAGAAGAATTTCAGCGCCGCATAGACGACGACGGATTTCTCGAATATACCACCTACTGCGGTAACTACTACGGCACTCCCAAAAAAGAAGCCATGGCGGTACTCGACAGCGGAAAAAATCTCATTCTCGAAATAGAGTGCGACGGTGCAAGAAACGTAAAGCGCATCTTCCCCGAGGCGGTGCTCATTATGCTCATTCCGCCGACCTTCGCAATTCAGGAAGAGCGCCTTCGCGGACGGGGAACGGAAACCGAGGAAGTAATCCTTGCCCGCCTTGAAAAAGCAAAAAAGGAAATCGAACAGATTGGCGCATACGACTATATAGTTTACAATTTCAACGGCGGAAGCGCCGTGGCGGCAGACGATATCAAGGCAATCGTGCGCGCAGAAAAGCTCGCTCAGCATCGCCACCCCGACGCCGCAGATAAATATTTTGGAAAAATTTGATTATTATTTAAGGAGAATATAAAAATGCTTCACCCTACAATTAAAGAACTCACAAAAGACGAATTCAACCGCTACGAGCTCACTCTTGCAACAGCAAAGTGCGCCCGCGAACTCACCGACGAGTACGTAAAACAGAGAGAAGAGGCTGAAAAAGCAATAGCAGGCAACAAGGATAGCGACCGTACAATCGCCGCAAGCATTGACCGGGACCTCAAAGACGAAAAGGCTATAAAGAACGCCATCACACGCTTCTACGACGGCAGATACGAAATCTACCGTGAGGAAAGCACCGAGCAAACGGCAAAGGAAACGTCCGAGAAATAATTTTTTCATTCGGAGCGTTTGAATTGACGAACCCCGACGAGGTATATTGCGGCAGCGTCCCGCGGCGCCGTTCCCCGAAGTGAGCAGAGCGAGCTTTGGGGATTGCGTTTATAGAGGGAATTTACTTGTGCCCGAAATCAGAAAGCAAAGGAGAGCAAAATGGAAAACAGATACGCAAAAGTTCATCTTTTGGACAATCCGTATTGCATAGACAATGAATTTACCTATTTTGTCCCCCACACTCTTTGTGAGCTCGTCAGAGCGGGCACCTTCGTAATAGTTCCCTTCGGAAACTCCAACCGCACGCAAATAGGACTCGTAACGCAAGCTCATTGCGACGAGCCGAGTGCAAAAACAAAATCAATCCTCGGTCTTGCCTCGGACGAGATAGCCTTGACGGAAAATGAAATCGAGCTTTGCAGGTATATGAAAGAGAATACCCTCTGCACGATAGGCGACGCTGTGCACTCAATAATCCCCGCGGGTGCTCTTTCGGAGATAGTTACCGTTTACAGCGCAAATCCCGCAGTAGATTACGACGGGGAAAGCGACGAGATATACGCATATATCGCAGGCAGAGAGCGTACAAGTGCCGAGACGCTGAGACAAAAATTCGGTATCGGCTCGTACCTGCGCGTGCAAAATATGCTTTCAAAAAACATCATTCTCAAAGATAGCATAATCAAAACGAAAGCCGTGGGCAAAGAGAAAAAATACTACGTGCCCGCCGTATCCAACGAGGCACTTTCTTCCCTGCTCGGTACGGGAGAGACGTTCGAGGGCTTCCCAAAGCTGCGCAGCGAGGCGCAAGCAAAAATACTATCCCTGCTCTGCCTTCGTGAAAGAATGCCCGCAGAGGATATAAAAAGCGAGCTCGGAGTAAGCGACGCGCAGATAGCGTCACTTCTCAAAAAGGGCTATATCCGGAAGGAAACCGAAAGCGTCTACCGCAACCCTTATGAAAATAAAAGCCGTCAGAACCACGCCAAGGAGCTAAAACTCTCCGACGAGCAGAAAACGGCTTTTCATACTCTTGAATCAATGCTTGACTCGGATAAACCGTCCGCCGCGCTCCTTCACGGAGTCACGGGAAGCGGTAAAACCGTCGTCATGATGAAAATAATCGACCGCGCCCTCTCGGAAAGCAAGGGCGTGATAATGCTCATTCCCGAAATATCGCTCACTCCGCAGACAGTCGAGCTCTTCTGCTCGCGTTACGGCTCGCGCGTGGCGATAATTCACTCTTCCCTCTCAGTCGGGGAAAGGCTCGATGCTTATATGAGAATAAAAAGGGGCGAGGCTGACCTCGTCATCGGCACGCGGAGCGCTGTTTTCGCACCCGTGCGCGACCTTGGAATGATAATCATCGACGAGGAGCAGGAGCATACCTATAAATCCGACAATAATCCCAAATATCACGCAAGGGATATCGCAAGATTCCGTTGCGTAAAGACAAATTCGCTGATGCTCCTGGCGAGTGCAACTCCGTCCGTTGAGAGCTATCAGAAAGCGGTTGACGGAAAATATACCCTCATAGAACTCAAAAATCGGTATGGCGAAGCAAAACTGCCAAAGGTCGAAATCGCCGATATGCGAGTGGAGCTCGGCAGAGGAAATACCTCGGCACTCTCAATACCGCTTATCGAGTCGATAGGCTCAAATCTCACAAAACGCGAGCAGTCCATTCTGTTTCTCAACAGACGCGGATATCACAACTTCGTCAGCTGTGCCACGTGCGGCAAGGCAATCCAATGCCCCAACTGCTCCGTGCCCATGACTCATCACACTGACAGAATTTATCACCGTGCAGAGCTCGTCTGCCATTGGTGCGGACGGCACGAGCCCGTGCCCACGCTCTGCCCCGAATGCGGAGGTCAGCACATAAAGCCCATGGGAATAGGTATTCAGCTCGTCGAAAAACAACTCCGCGAGCTCTTCCCCGCCGCCAATACCATAAGAATGGATACCGATACGGCATCGTCGAAAAACGCTTACGAAAATATGCTAAGCGATTTCCGAGCTCATAAATCCGAGATACTTCTCGGCACGCAGATGGTTACAAAAGGACACGATTTTCCCGACGTAACGCTCGTCGGCGTGCTCAATGCGGACACCTCACTCTACCTCAACGATTACAGAGCAAATGAAAAAACCTTTTCGATGCTCACGCAGGTAATCGGCAGGGCGGGCAGAAGCGAAAAAGAGGGGCGCGCGCTCATTCAGACGATGAACCCCGACCACGATATAATCGAGCTCGCCTGCAAGCAGGACTATAAAACATTCTTCAAAAACGAGATACGAACGAGAAAATTGCTCATCTATCCGCCGTTTTGCGATATCGTGTTGCTGACTCTTTCGGGCACGGCAGAGAGCGCAGTGATGAAGGATTCAAAGGTCCTATCGGATACTCTGCGCGAAAAGCTCTCGGACGAATATCGGAACGTCCCCGCTTATTGCTACGGACCGTTTGAAGCACCCGTGTATAAACTCGATAATAAATACCGAATGAGAATAGTCATCAAAACGAAACTCAATGCAAAATCGCGCAGCCTTTTTGCCGAGCTATATCGCTCCTACGGTAAGCGCAAAAAGAACGAGCCACAGCTGTCGGTTGATTTTAACCCGTCGGCACTGTGAAAACGGCTATATCAACTCATATACCTCCACGAAAGGAAAACAAAAACAATGGCAAAGCTTAAAATTGTAAAAGTCGGCGACGAAACGCTCCGCAAGAAGTGCCGTCCCGTTGAAGAAATAACCCCCCGCACGCTCCGTCTTCTTGACGATATGGCGGAAACCATGAGGGACGCAAACGGCGTAGGACTTGCCGCTCCGCAGGTCGGCGTGCTCCGCAGAATCGTCGTAATCGAGGTTGAACAAGGACAACTCATCGAGCTCATCAATCCGAAAATCGTCGCTTACGCCGGCGAGCAGACGGGCACGGAGGGCTGCCTGTCTGTGCCGAATAAATGGGGCACCGTAACCCGTCCCATGCACGTAACGGTAAGAGCCCTCAACAGAGCGGGCGAGGAGATAGAGATTAACGGCTCCGAATTTTTGGCGAGAGCCATCTGCCACGAGCTCGACCACCTCGACGGTAAGCTCTATATCGATATCGCGTCGGAAATCGAAACGGTTACTCCCGACGACGCCAATTAATCAATAAAAGGAGCAAAAAATGAGAATACTCTTTATGGGCACACCCGATTTTGCCCTATTTTCACTCAAAGCACTCGTCGAGCGCGGATACGACGTCATCGCCGCCGTAACACAGCCCGACAAGCCCAAAGGCAGGGGCTACGTGCTCACCCCCCCGCCCGTAAAGGCATACGCCTTGGAGAAAAACATTCCCGTGTATCAGCCCGCAAGCCTTCGCACAGAAGAATTTGCGGCACTTCTCTCCGAGCTTAATCCCGAGCTTATAGCGGTTGTCGCTTACGGCAAGATTTTGCCCAAAAACGTGCTCGATTACCCCAAGTACGGCTGTGTGAACGTTCACGGCTCGCTCCTTCCCAAATACAGAGGCGCCGCGCCCATGCAAAGAGCCATCATCGACGGCAAAAAGGTGACGGGAATAACCACTATGTATATGGCAGAGGGACTTGATACGGGCGATATGCTTCTGCGCGCGGAGTGCGAAATCGCCGAAAACGACAATTTTGAGATAATTCACGACCGCCTCGGCGCGCTCGGAGCAGATTTGCTCTGCCGTACCGTCGACGGACTCAAAGCAGGCAAAATTACGCCCATTCCCCAAGACCACTCAAAGGCGACTCACACCTCAAAAATCACGAAGGAGGACTGCGTTATCGACTTTGGCACAGACGCGGACACCGTCCACAATCTCATAAGAGGTCTTTCCCCCATTCCGCTCGCATATGCGCATACGCCCGACGGTAAATTGCTCAAAATTGTCGAGAGCGAAATCTGCGAGCGCGAAAGCATAAACGCCGAGGTCGGTAAGGTGCTCTCCACGGAGGGCGGCAAAATCCGCATCTCTTGTGCGCGCGGCTCAATTAATGCTTTGAAAGTGCTCCCCGAGGGCAAGGGCAAAATGAGTGCGGGCGATTTTATCAGGGGCAGAAAGATTGCCGAAAACGATATTCTGAAATAAAAAAACAATACAACAGAGAGGAAAAATTATGCCGTTTTACTATTATTTCGACCCCACGATGATATTGCTCCTTCCCGGAATCATTATCGCAGCGTGGGCTTCGATGAACGTAAATTCAACATTCAATAAATATAACCGCGTGCTTTCAAGAAGCGGACTTACGGGCGCTGACGTAGCCGAGAGAGTTCTCCGCTTTCACGGAGTTTACGGCGTGAGAATCGAGCGCGTTTCGGGAAACCTGACCGACCATTACGACCCGAAGGCAAATGTTATAAGGCTCTCCGACTCGACATATTCAAGCACGAGCATAGCAGCCGCAGGTGTTGCCGCGCACGAGGCAGGACATGCGGTACAGTACGCGACGAATTACGCACCTATTAAATTCCGTATGTCGATAGTCAGGCTCTGCAATATCGGCTCGCCCATGGCGTTCGTTTTCTTGATTCTCGCTTTCTTCGTGCCCGCCGATATTTCGGGACTTTGCATAAATATTGCAATAGCGCTCTACGCACTCGCAACCGTTTTCCAGCTCGTAACGCTTCCCGTTGAGTTCAACGCGTCAAGGCGCGCCGTCGAAACTCTTGAAGCGACCTCGCTTTACGCCGAGGACGAGCTCAAAGGCGCAAAAGCGGTTCTCCGCGCGGCGGCTCTGACCTACGTTGCGGCGCTCATTTCGTCAATCCTTTCGCTCTTCCGCTTTATCCTTATCGTAAACAGAGGCAGAAGAGATTAACTCAAATTAAATTTCAGGTCTTATGGAAACAAATGCCGTAAATATCCGCGCACTCGCTCTTGAGGTGCTCACGCGGTGCGAAGCGGGCGGATATTCAAACATAAACCTCGACACCGCCATAAAAAGACACGGACTCGGAGGCACCGACAAGGCGTTTCTCTCCGCGCTCGTCTACGGCGTTATCGAGCGAAAAATCACACTCGATTATATAATTTCTTCACTTTCCTCTATTCCGCAAAGCAAAATTGAGAGGGACACGAGAAATATTCTCCGTCTCGGAATCTATCAGCTTCGATACATGGACAGAGTGCCGTCCTTTGCCTCGGTAAACGAAACGGTCGCCCTTGCAAATAAGCGCTCAAAAAGCTTCGTAAATGCGCTTTTGCGCGCATACACGCGAAAGGAAATCAAGTTCCCCGACAGAAGCGACGAGGTAAAATATCTCTCCGTTTGCTATTCCGTCGGAGAGAGCCTTGTTTGCGAGCTTCTCGCGCATTACGGTTTTGAAAAAACGGAGTCGATACTCGGTGCATTTGAGCAAAAAGCGCCCCTTACACTCCGCGTAAATACCCTCAAATGTTCAAGGGACATCTTGCTCTGCGAGCTTCGCAAAAAATTCCCCGACGCTATGCCCACTCCCTATTCCCCCGACGGAATAATTCTTCAAAACGGCGCTGTGAGCGAGCTCGAATACCTCGCTGACGGCAGAGTTACCGTTCAGGACGAGGCGTCGCAGATTTGTACGGACGCGCTCGGCGCAAGACGCGGCGAAAGAGTGTTCGACGTCTGTGCCTGCCCCGGCGGTAAGAGCTTTTCCGCCGCCATGACCATGGAAAACGACGGCGAAATTCTCGCCTTTGATATACACGAAAACAAACTATCCCTTGTAAAGAGCGGGGCGGAGCGCCTCGGCATCACGATAATCCGCATCGAAGCACACGATGCGCGCGTCTTTATTCCCGAATACGGGCAAAGCGCCGACAGAATAATCTGCGACGTTCCCTGTTCGGGCTTCGGAGTCATAGCAAAAAAGCCCGAAATCCGCTATAAAAACGTCGCTGACAGTGCCGCACTTCCGCAAATCCAGCTTGATATTCTTGAAAATGTTTCAAGATATCTCAAAGTCGGAGGAACGCTCGTATATTCGACATGCACGATACTCCCCGACGAAAATGAAAACAACGTCAAAAAATTTTTGGCGGCACACCCCGATTTTGAGCCCGTTCCGTTCTCCGTCGGCGGTCTTCACGCCGAGAGCGGAATGATAACACTCCTTCCCGACACACAGGGAACCGACGGATTTTTTATCGCAAAACTGACAAAAACCGCATAAACCAAGGAGGCACAATGCAAAACCTCTTGAATTTCACGTTTGAGGAGCTTGAGAGCTACGTTCTCTCAATAGGCGAGGCAAAATTCCGCGCAAAGCAGATTTTTACGCCGATGCACAAGGGAATTTCCCCCGCTGAGCTCACGAACCTTTCACAGAAAACCAAGGACAAAATATTTGAAAACGCAAAATACAGCCTTCCGCAAATAAGAAGAAAGCTCGTTTCCGCACTTGACGGAACGGTGAAATACCTCTTTGAGCTCGATGACGGAAACTGCGTCGAGAGCGTCGTTATGAGATACGAGCACGGAACGACGATATGTATATCGAGCCAGATAGGTTGCAGAATGGGCTGTGCGTTCTGCGCTTCAACCATCGGCGGAAAGGTGCGCGACCTTGAAGTTTGCGAACTGCTCGGGCAGATAATTTCGGCACAAAAGGACCTTGGCGAGAGAATTGACGGAATAGTTATGATGGGCATAGGAGAGCCCCTTGACAACTACGACAACGTCGTAAAATTCCTGCGCCTTGTCGGAAGCCCCGACGGAATGGGTATCGGCTACCGCCACATTTCCCTTTCCACCTGCGGACTCGTTGATAAAATATATCGGCTCGCCGAGGAGGACTTTGCAATAACACTCTCCATATCTCTTCACGCCTGCAACGACGAAATAAGAAGCAGGATAATGCCCGTCAACCGCCGTTACGGCGTAGATGAGCTCCTTGATGCCTGCCGTGCGTACTTCAATAAAACGGGCAGACGCATTTCCTTTGAATATACGCTCATAGCGGGCGAAAATGATAGCGAGGAAAACGCTCTCGCTCTTGCAAAAAAACTCAACTCCAAGCTCCGAACGCGGACGAGCACCATGCCCATTCACGTCAACCTAATTCCCGTAAATCCGGTCAAAGAGCGGGATTTTAAGAAGAGCGGTAAGGAGCAAATCAAAAAATTCGCGCGCGTGCTCGAAGATAACGGAATACGCGCAACGGTGCGCAGAACGCTCGGCGCAGATATCAATGCATCCTGCGGACAGCTAAGACGCGACGAGATGAAAAAAGAAGAAAACAGATAAGAATTTTCAAAGAAAGAACGGAGACTCCAATGAACATTTACGGCTTGACTGACAAAGGAATGGTCAGAGAAGAAAATGAGGATTACATAGGCATAACCTGCCTTAAAAACGGACTCGTTATAGCGGTAGTCTGCGACGGAATGGGCGGGGCTGTCGGCGGTCAGATAGCCAGCGAGATAGCGGAAAATGCCTTTATGGACAGCCTCACTTCCCGTTCCGAAGAGCTTGAAAAAGCCAAATTTGACAGCAAGAAAATGAAATCTGCCATAAAAGAGAGTATCGACCTTGCAAACTCCGCCATACTCTCCCGCTCGAGAGAGGACCTCTCTCTTTTCGGCATGGGCTGTACCCTCAACGCCGCAGTTTATTGCAAGTCCCGCTCAAAGCTCTACTACGCCAACGTCGGCGACAGCAGGCTTTATATGATAAACAAAAGACAGATAAAACAGCTCACGAAGGACCATTCTTACGTGCAGATGCTTATTGACAATAAAGAAATAACCGAAGAAGAGGCAGAAAATCACCCCCGCAAAAACCTCATAACGAAGGCAATCGGCATAAGGGACGAGGTCGAGCCCGACATTTTCGAGCGCAGAGTTTCCCCAAAAAGCGAAAATCACTTTTTGCTCTGTTCGGACGGACTCCACGGGCTCGTCAAAAAAGAAGTGCTCAAAAAGGTAGCCCTCTCAAAGATGAGCACCGAGGAAAAAATATTCACCTATATTCGCCTTGCCAACGAGGCGGGCGGCGTGGATAATATTTCGGCTATCCTGCTTTCAACCAAAGAAACGGAGGATACCAAATGACAGCATACGACCCCTTTATAGGTCAGACCTTTGAGGGAAGATATACGATAGTAAACGTAATCGGAACGGGCGGTATGGCAACCGTTTACGGAGCGTACGACCAGGTAACGGGACGCTCCGTCGCAATAAAGATGATGCAGAAAAAGCTCGAGCATAACGCAAAGCAGATAAAGCTTTTCATCAACGAGTCCACCGCCCTCTCCCTTCTCTCTCACCCCAATATCGTGCAGGTCTATACCACCGCTATCACCAACAGCACAAAATACATAATAATGGAATACGTGGACGGAATTACGCTCAAAAAGCACATCGACCACAGAGGAGCACTCCCCGAACGCGAGGTGCTCTACTACGCGACGCAGATACTCTCCGCCCTTGATTATATGCACTCAAAGGGCATCGTACACTGCGATATCAAGCCGCAGAATATCATACTTCTTCAAAACGGAAGTATCAAAGTTGCCGACTTCGGAATAGCAAGGCTCGACGCCATGTTTGACCGCTCAAAAGAGAGAAACGACGTAGCTCTCGGCACGGTCTATTACGTCAGTCCCGAGCAGGCACAGGGTAAAGCTCCGAGAGCCGAGAGCGACCTCTACTCGCTCGGCGTAATGCTCTACGAGGCAATGACGAACCGCCTGCCCTTCTATAACGAAAATCCCACCGAAGTGGCAAGAATGCAGATAAATACCGAGCCCGCACCGCCGAGCGACTTCCGCGAGGATATCTCCGTCGGACTCGAACAGATAATTCTGCGCGCCATGGAGAAAAATCCCAAGGCAAGATACGCCACGGCGACGGAAATGCTTACCGATATCCGCGCGCTGCGCCAGAACTCCAAAACGGTATTCGGAAATGAGAAAAATTCAAGCCGTTACCGCATAATCGACAGAAAGGCAAAGTCGGGAGCGTCCAACGTCAGCAACAGAACAATCATTCCCATTAACGAAAAAGGCGCGAATTTTGCCGAAAATCAGGGGTACTTCAAGAAAAATACCTCAAACCTCGAAACCTTCGCTCCCAGAGAAGAAGATATCGTATATAATACGGGAAAGAATCTCTCGGTAACGGGCAGAACTGCCGTTGCTCCCCCGCTCTCGCAGACGGGTAAAACAACGGTCGCTCACACAGGCAAAAATCTCTCGCAGACAGGTAAAACAACGGTGCACACGGGCGGAACACTCTCGCAAACGGGTGGTAAAACGCAGAAAATGCCCTCGGGCTCGATTCCCGCACACCACTCCCAGAAGCTCCCGAGGACTCAATCTTCAAATACGATAGTAATTGATGAGGCGTCCGGGCTTAAAGGTGCAGAGCGCGAAAGCAAGTGGCTCTCCGTAATGCTCGGAGTAATTGCCTCGCTCATTCTCGTCATTTTGCTCTCGTTCGGAGTATGGCTTCTCATAGCCCCCGAGAGCAGAAACGGTGAGAGCAAAGATATCGGGTACGAAATCGAATCAACAGAAACGGAAACAGAATGGAATACAGAACACACGGAAAAATTCTGAAAGGCGTCGGCGGTCTTTATACGATAAAGCTCGACACCGCCGACACTCACAGCGAGAGCTTTGACGCTCCGTCCCCGCTCGCGGGCAAAACGGTGGCTTGCAGTGCAAGCGGAGCGTTCAGGCATGAACACGTAAAGCCCCTCGTGGGAGATATGGTCGAGGTAGTCTACACCGACCATACCTTGGAGGACAACGACGGTGAAACCGACAAAAAGGATATCAGAATAACCGAGATACTAAAACGCAAAAACGAGCTTATCCGCCCGCCGATGGCAAACCTTGACGTAATGTTTATCAGTATGGCATGTGCCTCACCCGCGCCCGTGCTCCCCACGGTTGATAAGCTCATCTGCATAGCGGAGCATAACGGCATCGAACCTGTAATAATCATAGGCAAGAGCGACCTAGACCCCGAATACGCCGAGGAGCTCCGTGCGATTTACGAAAAAGCGGGATACGACGCATTCGTGCTCAGCGCGCTTACCGGCGAGGGCACGGAAAAGATACGCGAATACGTAAGCACACGCCTTGACGGAAAGATTTCCGCATTCGCAGGCGCATCGGGAATTGGCAAGTCTACTTTATTAAATGCTCTTTTCCCAAATCTTTCGCTCACCACGAACACAATAAGCCAAAAAATTCAGCGTGGACGGCACACCACAAGACACGTCGAGCTCTATCCCATAACCGATAGTGAAAATACGGGATACGTAGCCGACACTCCCGGCTTTTCGCTGCTCGATTTTGAACGCTTCAACTTCTTTTATAAAGAGGACCTCGCTTACAATATGCGCGAATTTCGTGATTATATCGGTCAGTGCAAATATACCAAATGCACTCACACCAAGGAGCAGGGCTGCGCTATTCTCGAAGCAGTGGCGAGGGGAGATATCTCAAAATCAAGGCACGACAGCTTCCTTGAAATATACGAATCTCTCAAAAATAAAAACAAGTGGGACTGATAGTATAATAATATGAAAGCATATATTTTCATCGGCGGAAATTTGAGTGAAAACGCAATTCCGCAAAAGATTGACGAAGACGCACTCGTGATATGCGCCGACTCGGGCTACGATAACGCCAAAAAGTTCGGACTTGCCGAAAGAGCGGATTTCGTAGTCGGAGACTTCGATTCCACGTCCGAGAGGGCGTTCCCCTCGCGCGCTCAAATCGTGCGCGTGCCCGCCGAAAAGGACGACAGCGACACTCAGCTCGCGCTTGATATCGCAATAGAGCGCGGCGCTGACGAAATATCAATTCTCGGCGGACTTTCGGGCAGACTCGACCACACGCTCGCAAACGTTTATCTCATAAAGGCTCTGTACGAAAGCGGAGTGCGTGCAAGCATCTGCGACGGCGACAACAGAGTGAGATATATCGAGCGCTCGTCCGTGCTTATCCCTAAGAGCGAATATAAATATTTCTCACTTCTCCCGTCAAGCGAAAAGGTAACGGGTGTCAGCATCGACGGGGCAAAATACTCCCTAAAAAAAGCGAAGCTGTACGCCAAGAGCCCCTCGCTTGCAATTTCAAACGAGGTAGTCGGAAACGTCGCTATGGTATCGTGCGTCAGGGGCGGGCTTTTCGTGCTCGAATGTAAGGACGCTTTGGCAAAATAAGGCGCACCGCATATAATGAAATTGAGCTATCTACATAGTATCTTTTTCTTCGAGGTGCAATTTTATGAAAATCGTACTTTACAAAACTCCCCCATTTCTCGCACTTTTATTAAGAAAAATACTCGGAATTAAAAAACAGAAGGTTTAATCAATCCTTGGGGGCTCGCCCCCGAGGATTATTAAATAGAGTTCAGGAAAGATAAAAACAGTAATATATGAAAAATAATGTAACTAACGAAACCAACGGATTTCTCCCATTGACACGCGAGGAAATGCTCGCGCGAGGTTGGGAAAGACCTGATTTTGTATACGTAACGGGCGACGCGTACGTTGACCACCCCTCCTTCGGCGTGTCAATTATCTCACGAGTGCTTGAGGACGCGGGCTTTAACGTCGCTATCCTCTCCCAGCCCGACTACAAAAGCTGTGAGGCGTTCCGCGAGTTTGGAAAACCGCGTCTCGGATTTCTCGTAACCGCAGGAAATATCGACTCCATGGTGGCTCATTACACCGTGGCAAAGAGAAGAAGAAACAGCGACTACTATTCGCCCGGCGGTGTTATGGGCAAGCGTCCCGACCGCGCAACGATAGTTTACTGCAACAGAATAAGAGAAGCTTACGGCGACGTGCCGATAATAATCGGAGGACTTGAAGCGTCCTTGCGCCGTTTTGCTCACTACGACTATTGGGATAATAAAGTGCGCCGTTCTATACTCGTGGATTCGCGTGCGGACATTCTTACATACGGAATGGGCGAAAATATTCTCCGCAGAATTGCGTTTCTGCTCGACCGCGGCGTGCCCGTCAAAAAAATCCGCGACGTGCGCGGAACCTGCTACCTCGCTTCACCCGAGGATCCCGTCCACTTCCCCGTCGCAGCGGAATTTGACTATGACGAACTCAAAACCGATAAGAGAAAATA
The DNA here is from genome assembly GCA_051867875.1 of Eubacteriales bacterium. GTDB lineage: Bacteria > Bacillota > Clostridia > Oscillospirales > CAG-272 > RGIG4608. The sequence continues at coordinate 109,584 of JBJDZG010000025.1, read as the reverse complement.
CGCCGAAGCGTTCGGCATTCAGTATAAAAATCAGGACAGCATTAACGGAAAGGCGATAATCGAGCACTACGATAATAAGGTGCTCGTTCAGAACCCGCCCATGCCTCCGCTCGAGCGGGACGAGCTTGACAAGGTCTACGCACTGCCCTATATGAGAACGTTCCACCCCTCGTATATCAAGGACGGCGGCGTTCCCGCCATTGAGGAAGTCCGCTTCTCGATAACTCATAACAGAGGTTGCTTCGGCGCGTGCAATTTCTGCGCGCTCGCCTTCCATCAGGGCAGAACGGTGCGCTCGCGAAGCGAGGAAAGCGTTCTTCGTGAGGCGAAAATAATCACGGAGCTCGACGGGTTTAAGGGATATATCCACGACGTCGGCGGTCCGACGGCAAACTTCCGCTACCCCGCCTGCGATAAACAGCTCACGCACGGCGTTTGCTCAAACCGCAAGTGCCTCGCGCCCACTCCCTGTAAAAATCTTAAAGTTGACCATAGCGAATATATGAATATACTCGCCAAAATCGAAGCACTCCCCAAGGTCAAAAAGGTATTCATTCGCTCAGGTATAAGATTTGACTATCTTATGTATGATAAGGACGACTCCTTTTTCAGAAAGCTCGTAAAGGACCACGTCAGCGGACAGCTTAAAGTAGCCCCCGAGCACGTCTCAAATAAGGTGCTTGACGCTATGGGCAAGCCCCATATAGACGTCTATAACGCGTTCAAAAATAAGTATTTCGACCTCTGCCGTGAGGTCGGCAAAGAGCAGTACCTCGTACCCTACCTCATGTCAAGCCACCCGGGCTCTACCATAGACGAGGCGATAGAGCTTTCCTGCTACCTAAAAGCCGAGCACTACGCACCCGAGCAGGTTCAGGACTACTATCCCACGCCCGGCACCGCGTCTACGGTAATGTACTATACGGGAATTGACCCACTCAGCGGTAAAAAGGTGTACGTTCCCACCACCCATGAGGAAAAGAGCGAACAGCGTGCACTCCTTCAATTCAATAAGCCCGACAACGCCGATAAGGTGCGTTCAGCCCTCGTACGTGCAGGACGCGAGGACCTCATAGGCTTCGGACCCGACTGCCTCGTAAAACCGAAACAAAATACGAATTTCAACAGAAATGCGGGTTCAAAAAAATCGGATAAAAACGCAAAAGACGGCAGAAATAATAAAAATGCCGGAAACGCCAAGGGTGCTAAAAGCTCCAAAGACGCCAAAAACGTCAAAAACGGCAAAAATAATATTAAAAATTCAAATGCTTCCCGCCCCAACGCCCCTAAAAAGAGCGAAAAAAGAAGATAGTTAAAAAAGAATGCCGATTTCCCGCTGCGCGCGGATCGTGCTATGCACGCTGCGCCACTGCGCGCACGGCGCACGCACAAACCCGTAGGGGGCGACGTCCCCGACGCCCCGTTATGATTGTGCGATGTGCGCACACCTTAACCGTAGGGCGGGGGCTTGCTCCCGCCGTCGCAAAAGGCGGGCGAAAACGCAGAACGGGTACGGCGCGCACGCAACAACCGTAGGGACCGGCGTCCCCGACGCCCCGAAAATCTCAGAGTTTTTGACCATTCGGAAACATTGCGAGGAAATATATCAAACAATTAAATGATTTTTACGGCAATTATGTTGTTTGTTTTGAAAACGGGGCGTCGAGGACGTCGCCCCCTACGGATTATATCGCAAATCGGCGCGGGGCAAAACAACCGATTGGGTGCGGTAAGGACTCGTCAGACAACAGGTAGCCGTGAGGACACCAAAACCCGATATCCACTTTTCTCTTTGAGGGAAAAGGCTCAAAGAGAAAAGTTCGCAAAAGAGAAACGCCGAGTGATAGTTTCGCTCTCTGCGGAGAGCGAGGCGGGGCTGCGCGCCCCACCGCCCGCGCCCGCTTTTGAAAAAGCGGGGTAAAACACCCGCTTGGGTTCGGTGCGCACACCTTAACCGTAGGGCGGGGGCTTGCTCCCGCCGTTACAAAATGGAGCAAAACGCCCGCTTGGGTGCTGTGCGGACACGCACAAATCCGTAGAGGGCGACGTCCCCGACGCCCCGCTTTGAAAATCCCCGATTTTCAAAGCAATTTGCGCGAAGTCCGGTTGCGACAGAGCTATAAAGGTTTTTTGTGCCACTTTTTTCAAAAAAAGCAGCGTCTTTATAAACTAACTAAAAAAACAGCGTCTTTCGACGCTGTTTTTTTTATTTTACTGCTTTATTTCTTCCATTACGAAGGCTTCAAGAACGTCGCCGAGCTTGATATCGTTGAACTTTTCAAGACCGATACCGCACTCGTAGCCGGACGCAACCTCCTTAGCGTCGTCCTTAAAGCGTTTGAGTGAGCTGATTTTGTCCTCGAAAATAACTATGCCGTCGCGGACAACGCGAATCTGCGAAGCTCTCGTAACCTTACCGTCGGTAATATAAGAACCTGCGATAGTTCCGACGCTGGGAACGCGAATGGTCTGACGGACCTCGGCATGACCGAGTATAGCTTCCTTATATTTGGGAGCAAGCATACCCTTCATAGCAGCCTCAATTTCTTCAATGCACTCGTAGATTACGCGGTAGGTTCTGATTTCAACATTCTGTCTGTCGGCAGAGTCCATAGCGCCCTTGTCGGGACGGACGTTGAATCCGACGATAATTGCGTTTGAAGCCGCCGCGAGCATAACGTCGCCCTCGGTGATACCGCCGACTGCGGAGTGAATAACGCGAACCTTGACTTCCTCATTTGAAAGCTTCTGCAAGGACGCGCGAACCGCCTCGGCAGAGCCGTCAACGTCAGCCTTGACGATGATATTGAGGTCCTTGATACCCTCGGAAATCTGATTGAAGAGGTCGTTAAGATTTGCGCGGGAGTTGGCTTTGAAAATTTCTTCCTTAGCCTTCGCCTTTCTCTGCTCGGCAAGCTCACGGGCCATCTTTTCGTCCTCAACCGCATTGAACTCGTCGCCCGCAACGGGAACGTCGGAAAGACCGATAATCTCAACGGGAACGGAAGGTCCTGCTTCTTTAAGGGGCCTGCGGTTATGGTCGGTCATAGCGCGGACACGTCCGACGGCTGTTCCTGCAATAACGATATCACCGTTATGAAGAGTACCGTTCTGGACGAGAATCGTCGCAACGGGGCCTCTGCCCTTGTCAAGCTTGGCTTCGATAACGATACCCTTTGCGTGACGGTTGGGATTTGCTTTGAGCTCCTTAACCTCTGCAACGAGGAGCACGGATTCGAGAAGGTCCTCAATACCCTGATGAGTTTTAGCAGAAACGGGAACGCAGATAACGTCGCCGCCCCATTCCTCGGGAACAAGGTCGTATCTTGTAAGCTCCTGCTTAACCGTATCGGGGTCTGCACTGGGCTTATCCATCTTATTTATGGCAACTACGATGTCAATACCCGCAGCCTTTGCGTGGTTTATAGCCTCAATTGTCTGGGGCATAATTCCGTCGTCCGCCGCAACTACGAGAATTGCAATATCCGTAGCCTGAGCACCGCGCGCACGCATAGCGGTAAACGCCTCGTGTCCGGGTGTGTCAAGGAAAGTCATATCCTTGCCGTTAATTCTTACTCTGTAAGCGCCTATGTGCTGAGTGATACCGCCCGCCTCGCCGGCAGTAACGCTCGTATTTCTTATCGCGTCAAGAAGAGATGTCTTACCGTGGTCAACGTGTCCCATAACGCAGATAACGGGGGCTCTCTCTTTGAGAGTTTCCTCTGTGTCGGGGGTGTCGTCGAAGAGCTTTTCTTCGATGGTAACGACTACTTCCTTAGTAGCGACAGCGCCGAGCTCGTCGGCAATAAAGTAAGCTGTATCAAAGTCAATAAGCTGGTTGACAGTAGCCATAATGCCCTGGAGCATAAGACGCTTTACTACCTCGCCCGCAGTAACTTTAAGACGGGAAGCAAGCTCACCGACGGAAATCTCGTCGGGAATTGTGATGCTTATGGGCTGTTTCTTGACAACCTGCTGCTGTTTCTTTTGAGCGTTTTTATCAAATTTGTTGTTCTGAGTGCCTTTTTTGTTGAACTTCTGGTTTCCGCCGCGAATGTCCTTTACGCTGTCGGGAACGTAATTGTCAAGCTTGTCATCATACTTGGAAGCGTCGTAGCTCGTACCTCTCATGTCAACGACGCGAGTCGCGTTGCTTCTCTTGCCGACCTCGCCCTTGGCGGTCTGCTCTCTTACGATGGCGGTGGGCTTGAAATGCTCCTTGGGAGCGTTCTGATTGCCCTCGTCCTTATCTCTGCCGAAGCCGCCGCCCATATTATTGCTCTGCGCGGGGCGCTTATTGTTGCCGTTTTGAGCGTTTCTGTCAAAGGGCTTCTGTGCAGGTCTGTCCTGACGGTCCTGACGTCCGAAGCGGTCGACCTGATTGTTCTGGCGGTCGCCCTGAGGTCTTGCGTTGCCCTGAGAGCTTTTTGCATCAGGTCTTGCGTAATTGTTCTGTGAACGGTTTTCGGTTTTTACTTGGTTCTGGTTTTGATTCTGAACTCCTCTGTTTTCGGGCTTTGCCTGAGCTCTGGGCGCAGTCGCAGGATGAGTAAGCTTCTCCTTAACTACCTCGGACTTTTTAGCGCGCGCTTCTTCCTCTGCCTTTGCGCGTGCTTCTGCCTCAGCTTTCGCTTTTGCTTCGACAGCCGCTTTTGCTTCGGCCTCTGCCTGTGCACGGGCCTCTGCCTCTGCCTTAGCCTTTTCTTCGGCTTCCTTTGCCGCCGCGAGCTTTGAGGGAATATAGGTGTCCCCAAAAATATAGGAATCAATATCCTTTATTTGATTTTGCTTTGTGAGAGTCTCGAAAAGAATATCGAAATCTCTGCCCTCAAGAGAGCCTACCGTCTTGACGGCAATTCCCTTCTCCGCACAGATATCGACGATATCCTTGCTCTTGATTCCCAAATCCTTTGCTAATTGATTTACCTTAAATTGTGGATTTGATGCCATAATACCTCCATTTTGTAAAAACCGTTCAACTTAATTGCTACTACTCAGATACTTGCTTATCATAGTGTAAAATCCCTCGTCTGCGATAGCCACCGCGGCAAGCGTTGAGCTCTTTCCGACAAAGGTAGCAAGTGAGCCCCCGTCTATGTCGAGCTGTATTTTCTTAACACCGTAAAAATTACATTTATCGGTGATTTTCTTGTGTGTGTTTGCACTCGTGTCCGACGCTTCAAGCACAAGATATATCTTTTTTCCTTTTTGCATCGCCTCGACTGTCATCGGTACGCCAAAGACGAGCTTCCCCGCCTTTGCACACAAACCGAGCGAGCCTCGGATTCTGTTATCCATTCTTTATGAGCTCCGTTTCAAGTGCCTTATAGACCTCGTCCGATATCGCACATTCAAGATGCGTGCCGAGTTTGCCCGACTTGCGAGCCTTATTTAAGCACTTTTCATTTTTGCAGATGTAAACTCCCCTGCCGTTCTTTCTGCCAGTGAAGTCGAGCACGACCTCGCCCTCTGGAGTTCTTACGACGCGAAGAAGCTCGGACTTGGGGAATCTCTCAGAACAGCCGACGCACTGGCGAAGCGGTATTTTCTTTTTCTGTTCCATAAGTATAAGTTAATTCAATATATATTATTCAGCCTTGATGTCAATCTTGATACCCGTAAGACGAGCCGCAAGACGGACGTTCTGTCCCTCGCGTCCGATAGCCAAAGAGAGCTGGTCGGCGTCAACTACAACCTTGCAGGAACGCTCACCCGTCATCTCAACGCTTCTTACGGGAGCGGGGGAAAGCGCCTCGGAAACGTATTCAACGGGGTCCTCGCTGTAACGCACGATATCAATCTTCTCCCCGCCGAGCTCGTCAAGAATTGCACCGATTCTCATTCCGTGATTACCGATACAGGCACCCACGGGGTCAACCTCGGGATCTCTTGAATAAACGGAAATCTTCGTTCTTGAACCTGCCTCACGGCAAATGCCCTTAATCATAACGATACCGTCTGCAATCTCGGGAATTTCAAGCTCGAAAAGACGTCTTACAAGACCTGCGTGCGTACGGGAAAGAGTAACGATGGGTCCCTTGCCCTCTTTGTTTACGTGGAGAACGTAAACTTTTATTCTGTCGCCGACTGTGATAACCTCACCGGGAATCTGCTCGCTTCTGATAAGATGTGCAAATCCGTTTGTCGTTTCAAGAAGAACCGCACCCGTTTCGGGATTAATCTTGCTTACAGTGCCCGTGATAATCTCGTCCTTATGATTTTCATAGGCCTCCTGAATGACCTTGCGCTCACCCTCGCGGATACCCTGAATGATAACGGATTTAGCCGCGCCCGCGGAAAGACGGCGGAAGTTCTTGGGCTTAACCTCGCGCTCAACGAAGGAGCCGAGAGTGTATTTCTTTGCGATGGACTTAGCTTCTTCAAGGGAAATCTGCGTTTCGGGGTTTTCAACCACCTCTACAACCTCTTTCTGCTGATAGACCTTGATATCTTCCTTGCGCTCATCGATTACGATACGCACGTTTGTGTTGTTGCCGTACTCTCTCTTGAAAGCGGAAACGAGAGCCGCCTCAATCTTCTCATACATATATGCCTTGGGGATTCCCTTTTCTTTTTCAAGCATATCAAGAGCTGCGAATAATTCCTTGTTCATTTCTCTTTTTCTCCTTAGTTAAAGTCAAACACAGTGTGTATTTTTGCGATTTCGTTCTTGCTTAATTCAATTTTTTCGCCATTCTGCCCGATAACGACCTTTGAGCCGTCGGCATTTAATCCTTCGAGCACGCCCGTAAATACCTTCGAGCCGTTTTTGGGGGCGTAGAGCTTAATTTCAACGTTTTCACCGCGGCACATTTCAATGTGCGCGTCGGTCTTTATCTCCCTCTCGATTCCCGGGGAGGTGCATTCGAGATAATAGGACTCCTCAATGGGGTCAGCCTCGTCAAGAAGCGGGTCTATCGCTCTGTGGAATTTCTCACAAAGATTGATGTCAATGCCCTCTTCCGAATCAATGGTAATGCGAAGGATTTTCTTTGAACCCTCTTTTACGAATTCAACGTCCCAAATTATGATGCCGAGCTCATCTGCTACGGGCGTTACGATTTCCGTAACGGTGGCGGCAATGTTTTTCTTAATCATATTAAATTAAATCTGCCTTTTCAAGAATTAAGAGTGGGTTTGTTTGGAACCCACTCTCAGCTTAGTATGCCTTATTATAACACACCTTTTTCCGCTTTGCAATAGTTTTTTTAACTTTTTTTCGATTTTTGAACATTTTTTATCGGATTTTTATCATTTTTATTATGTTTTTATTATAAATGTAGCAAATTTGTGTTTACAAAATTCCACTTTCGTGCTATAATGATTAAATGATAATCAAAATGGCGTAAAATGCCCAAACCCAAAAATATGAATTTTAGGAATTACACCTATCTATAAAATCAAATCAAAGGAGAAACAATCCAATGAGTAGAAAAAACAAATCTCTTGTTTTCAACGGTGCAAATATGCTTCTGTGGATATGCCTGCTGAGCAGCGTGGTATTCATAGGACTTTTCGTCGCAATAGATATTTTCGTAGAGAGCTATCCGCGCTGGCTCGGACTCGTAATTTTCGCGGTTGAAGCAATCTTCGTGCTTATCGTTTATATCGTCTATAAGAGAAAGAGTATGCTTGAAGCGAATTTCAAGGAAAAAACTCTGCTTATGGAAAAAGCCATGACGGGCATGATGAAAAACGTCGAAATACCCTGCGTGCTCACACTGCGAAACGGACTTATCGCGTGGTACTCCGTAGGTGCAAATAAAATGTTCGGTGCTGAAGGAAGCTTGCTTCAAAAGAATTTCAACGACCTCTCCGAGGCAAAGATTGAGGACCTCATCGCAACTCTTCCCGCCGACGAATACGAGAACGAAAACGAGCAGGGCTCACTTCCCGTAGTGATAGGAGGAAGAAACTATATGGCGAGAATTTACCGCCAGACGCTCGGCAAAAATTCTTACTACCTCACGACGTTTACCGACTATACCGACTACGAAACGCTTATGAAAAAGACTCACGCCGAAGCTCCCGTCGTCGCGCATATCGTGCTCGATAACCTCACGGAGATAGCGGAGTACGTAAGAGTAAACTACCGCTCCGCCGCAAATGAAATTGAGGAAATCTTAAAGAAATTTGCAAACGATATGAACGGTTTTATCAGGGAGTACGACAGAGATAAATACATAATCGTATTTTCAAGAGAAAAGTACGATGAGTGTGAAAGGAATAAGTTTGACATTCTCGAAACCGTTAGAAACGTAAGACTCGGCGACAGCTCCGTGCCCGTAACCATTTCAATGGGCATCTCCCTTGTCGGCGACAATTTTGAGGAGAGAGAAAAGAACGCTTTCAGTGCACTTGAATTTGCACTGCAACGCGGCGGCGACCAGGTTGCCGTAAAGACAGACGAGGATATCATCTTCTTCGGCGGACGTACCAAGGGCGTGCAGAAGAAATCGAGTTCCTTTGCGCGCGTTTTCGCAACCCAGCTCACCTCGCATATCGCCAAGGCGGGCAACGTGCTTATTATGGGACATACCGCACCCGACTTTGACGCCATCGGCGCGTGCGTCGGCGTTGCAAGACTTTGTATGCACTGCGGACTCACTCCCAAAATTATTATGAATACCAAAAACGATACGTTTAAGGCTTGTACGGAAAAGCTCCTCTTGCTCGATGACTATAAAAACGTGTTCATCTCCGCAGAGGCGGGACTCGACCTCATTCGCTCAGATACGCTTCTTATTATCGTTGACGCGAATAATTTTAATATTCTCGAATCCCCCGATATCGCGCGCAACGTCGCAAATATAGTCATAATCGACCACCACAGAAAAGTCGCTCAATTTGAAAACGAGCCACTGCTCACCCTTATCGACCCGTCCGCTTCCAGCGCTTCCGAGATGATAACGGAGCTTCTCGAACAGTGCCTCGGCGCAGATTCAATGCACAAGGAAGAGGCTAATGTTCTCCTTGCGGGAATTATGGTCGATACGAAAAACTTTACCCGTACTACGGGTACTAAAACCTTCTCCGCCGCTATGTATCTGCGCGGCGTGGGTGCAAACTCCGAGGTCGCGGGTTCGTTCTTCCGCGAAGAATTTGACAATTTTATGAGCGAGGCAAAATTCAGCTCGAATATCACGATGTACCTCGGCAGAATCGCAATCACCGAGAGCGACGGAAGCGACCCCGAATTTGACAGAATCGCCGCCGCAAAGACCGCGGATAAGCTACTGATGATAAGGGGCGTTGACGCCTCCTTTGCACTCGTTAAGATAAACGATAAGATTCACATTTCCGCGCGTTCAAACGGAGCGGTAAATGTTCAGCTCATTCTCGAAAAAATGGGCGGAGGCGGTCATTTCGATGCCGCGGCGGCAGTAATGACGGGCGCGGATATGCGTTCAACGCTGTACGAGCTCAAAGCCGCAATAGACGAATATTTCAAAGAGAACGAATAATTTTCAAGATTTTTTAAGAATAACAAGGTAATATACAGGAGTACGCTATGAAAGTAATGCTTACACAGGACGTAAAGGGACAGGGCAAAAAGGACCAGATAATCGAAGTTTCCGACGGTTACGCAAGGAACTTTCTCCTTCCCAAAAAGCTCGCCGTAATCGCCGACGCAAAGGCGGTTAACGAGGCAAAAAATAAGGAAGCTTCAAAGCTCCATAAAATCGAAACGGAAAAAGCCGAGGCAAAGGCAATCGCCGATAAGCTCTCAAAAACCACGGTAAAAATCACGGAGAGCGCGGGCAACGATAACCGCCTCTACGGTGCGGTAACGAGCAAGGATATCGCGGAAAGGCTCGCGCGTGAGCACGGCATCACCGTCGATAAAAAGAAGATAGTAATGGCAGAGCCCATAAAGACCTTTGGAACTTATAAGGTAGAGGTTAAGCTCTACGGCGCGGAAATAGTCGGAACGCTTACCGTTCAGGTTTCGCCTAAACAGTAACAGGAGTTTTGTATGAACGAAGAACTTAACAAAAAACTGCCCTTCTCGCTCATTGCGGAGCAGTCCCTTCTCGGCTCTATTCTCATAGACCCCGCTTCCATTAACGAAATAGCGGATCTTATAAAGGCAGACGATTTCTATATCACAGAGCACAAACAGCTCTACCTTGCCGCCACCGAAATGTTTATGACGAACAGAGAAATTGATATAGTAACTCTCATAGATACGCTCGTACATAGAGGTGTGTACGATAAGAGCGGAGGCGAGGATTATATCAGAACGCTCTCCGAGGTCGTTCCGACAGCTCTCAATATAAAAGACTACGCAAAAATAGTAAAAGAAAAAAGCTCCTTGCGCCAGCTAATAGAGGTGTGCGCCGAGATAAACGACACAGCCTTTTCAGAGCAGGAGAGCGCTTCGGGCATCATCGAGCTTGCCGAAAGCAAGATATACGCGATAGCGCAGGGACGCGACACAAAAAATTTCAGACATATCAGCGAAGTACTCGGCTCGGTTTACAATAATCTGCACGAGCTCTCGCAGGACCCCGACGCAGTACACGGAACTCCCACGGGATTTTCGGGGCTTGACAGAGTGCTCGTCGGAATGGGCAATTCCGACCTGATTCTTGTCGGCGCACGTCCGGGTATGGGTAAAACGTCGTTCGCACTCAATATCGCAACCAACGTCGCGCAGAGCACGAAGAAAAAGGTCTGCGTGTTCTCACTTGAAATGAGCGCGGAACAGCTCGTTACGAGAATACTCTCCAGCGAAGCACTCGTTGACAGCCACGAGCTCCGCTCGGGCAAGCTCTCCCACGACAGCTGGGAAAAGATTGCGGAGGCAAGCTCGCGCCTTGCTTGTTGCGACATTCTCATCGACGATACCTCGGGACTTTCCGTAACCGAGATGAAAGCAAAGCTACGCAGAGTTGACGGTTTGGGACTCGTAATAGTTGACTACCTTCAGCTTATGCAGTCCGACAGAAGAATTGATAACAGAGTTCAGGAGGTAGCGGAGATTTCTCGCTCGCTGAAAATCATGGCAAAAGAGCTTTCCGTGCCGATTATCTGCTGTGCACAGCTCTCCCGAGGTCCCGAATCGAGAACGGATAAAAAGCCCATGCTTGCCGACCTCCGCGACTCGGGTGCCATCGAGCAGGACGCCGACGTAGTAATGTTCCTCTACCGTAACGAATATTATAAAACCGACGCAACTCCGAGCGAAAATAACACGGGAAACATCGCCGAGGTCATCATCGCAAAGAACAGACACGGCTCTACGGGCACGGTCAAAATGGGCTGGATAGGTCAGTACACCAAGTTCCGCAGCATAGCGGAAAACTTACAGGAATAAAAATTAACCGCATAGGGGGAGAATATGAGCACTTCCGTTTTGACAATTTCATATAGCTCCCCGCAGAAGCTTGCAGAACTTGACGGGCACGAGAGCGTGCTCCTTGCGTACTCGGGCGGAGCGGACTCGTCCGCACTGCTTGATTTGCTTGCAAAGGACGCAGAAAAAAACGGCTATACGCTCCACCTCGCACACTTCAACCACCGTATTCGCGGTGAAGAATCGGAGCGCGACGCCCTCTTTTGCAAAGAGCAAGCGAAAAAATATAATCTTCCCTTTCATCTCGGCTCTGCCGACGTTCCCGCACTTGCCAAGGCGAGCGGAAACAGTATCGAAATGGAAGCAAGAGAGCAGAGGTACGCATTTTTTGAGCGGGTGATGCTCGAAAACAATATAAAAATTCTTGCAACTGCGCACCACGCACTCGACCAGATTGAAACCGTGCTTATTCATATTCTCCGCGGAAGCGGAATTTCGGGGCTTTGCGGTATGAGCGAATGTCGGGTGATGAATGAAAACGGCATTTTCCTTGTGCGTCCGCTTCTGCATACCGAAAGAGAGCAAATTTTGCTCTACTGTAAGGAAAACGGCATTTCTTACGTCGAGGACAGTACGAACGCCGACACAAATTATATGCGGAACGCAATAAGAGCGGAAATTACTCCCAAACTCCGCGAGATGAATCCAAATCTCAGCGAGGCGTTCGCAAGACTTGCCGAAAACGCAAAAGAAGCCGACGAATTTATCACCGCCGAGGCAAATAAATTTATCCTCGCCGAGTGTACGGACGGATTTATCCCGACGGAAAAGCTAATCAAGCGCCACCCTGCGGTGCAGACAAAGATTTTGACGGAATTTTGCAAGAAAAGCACGGGCGTGCGACTTGAGCGCACTCACATAAAGGCAATAGCCGAGCTTTGCGAAAAGCAACAATCGGAGAATGCCTCTCTTTCCCTGCCCGAAAAAATGCGGGCAAAGCTCAGCGGCGGCAGACTCACTTTTGAGCGGACAGCGGACACGGGCCCTGCTTCCGAGCCGACGGAATTTTCAATCCCATTTGCACCCGGCGTGTATAAAACAGGAAGAGATATCACCGTAATAATCGAAAAATGCACAAAAGAAGTGCCCGACACTCCCCTCTCGATTACCGTCAATGCAAAATATATAAATGAAAACACAGTCATTCGCACGCGAAAAGCGGGCGACTGCATAATGATAAATAACGTCCATAAAAAAGTAAAAAAACTGCTATGCGACACAAAAATCCCCGCACGCCTGCGTGAGATTTTACCGATGCTTGCGGAAAATAATGAAATTTTGTGGATACCTACTCTCTCTGTTTGCGACGCGCTAAACAGGGACACACTAAAAAGTGATACGGAAACGTACAGAATAACGGTTGAACTGTAAATTTCGATAATAACATTACATTATAAGATAAATCATACACGGAGGTCTTAATGAAGAATAACGCAAAAGTAATACTTTTCTATTTCGCACTGATAATGCTCATCTTCCTGGCAGTCGGCATAATGCTCGGAGGAAATAAGAGTGACGACAGCCTCATTTTCAGCGATATAATGGAATATTTTGAAGAGGACAGAGTAAAGGAATTTGTCGTAACAAACTCCAATAAGCTCCAACTTATAATTTACGAGAGCGATAAAGAGGGCGTTCTCACTCCCGATGACGTAGCAGGACTCAAAACCAAGAAAATTGAATATAAGCTCCGCGATATAGACCTTTTTAAGGACGAATTTGTAAAATATCAGGGCAATAAAAACCTTGAAAAATACGATTATCAGCCCTTAGCGGAATATCCTTGGTGGGTAGCGCTCCTTCCCAACCTGCTTCTCATCGTTGCAATGGTATTCCTCGGAATATATATGACCAAGCAGATGAACAGGTCGACGGGCGGACCTATGTCCTTCGGTAAAGCTAAGGCTCATCTTCCCGACGATAAAAAGAGAGTAACCTTTGCCGACGTCGCAGGCGCGGAAGAAGAAAAGGAAGAGCTCGTTGAGATAGTCGAATACCTCAAAGACCCTCAAAAATTCTCACGTCTCGGTGCTAAAATTCCTCACGGCGTTCTTCTCGTAGGCCCCCCAGGAACGGGTAAAACCCTTCTTGCAAAGGCAGTTGCGGGAGAGGCGGGCGTACCCTTCTTCTCAATGTCGGGCTCCGACTTCGTTGAAATGTACGTCGGCGTCGGCGCTTCGCGTGTAAGAGACCTCTTTGAAACGGCGAGAAAAGCACCTGCGGCAATTATTTTCATAGACGAGATTGACGCTGTGGGACGGCACAGAGGCGCAGGTCTCGGCGGCGGACACGACGAAAGAGAGCAGACTCTCAACCAGCTTCTCGTTGAAATGGACGGCTTTGGAACGCACGAGGGTATAATCATCATCGCCGCAACCAACCGCGCCGATATCCTTGACCCCGCACTTCTCCGTCCGGGACGCTTTGACCGTCAGGTAACGGTGGGCTATCCCGATATCAAGGGACGCGAGGCCATTCTCAAGGTTCACGCAAGAAATAAACCAATGGAGAGCACCGTAGATTTTCATAAGGTCGCTCAAAGCACGATAGGCTTTACGGGCGCAGACCTTGCAAATCTTCTCAATGAAGCGGCACTCCACGCGGCAAAGAACAATAAATCTCTTATCGGTATGGAGGATATTGAGAAATCCTATATGAAGATTCTTCTCGGTCCTCAGAAAAAGACCAGAGTAAGAACCGAGGCTGACAATAAGCTGACGGCATACCACGAGGCGGGGCACGCAGTCGCTTCTTACTACTGCAAGCATACCGACCCCGTTAAATTCATCTCCACCGTTCCCGCAGGCAACGCAGGCGGCGTTACGGTAAACATCCCCGAAGAAGACTCCTTCACTATGACCAAAAAGCAGATGCTCGACAGGATAATTCTCTCTCTTGGCGGCAGAGTTGCCGAGGAGATAGTTCTCGACGACATTTCAACGGGTGCATCAAGCGACATTCAGCACGCTACCAAGATTGCCCGCGATATGGTAATGAGATACGGTATGAGCGAAAAGCTCGGCACGGTGCTTTACGGCTCCGAGCATTCCGACACGGAGGTGTTCCTCGGCAGAGATTTCAACTCGACCAAGAACTACTCCGAAAAGATTGCCGCAGAAATAGATGACGAAATTCGCTCAATAATCGAAAACGCTTACGCAGAGTGCAAAAGGATACTCACAGAGCATATCGACAAGCTCCACCTCGTAGCAGGGTACCTGCTTAAAACCGAGTTTATGGACGGCGACCAGTTCAAGGCAGCTATGGAAAATGACCTCACGTTCGACGAGATAGACGAAATTCTCCGCGAGAAGGAGAGAAAGAGCCGAGAGGAAAACGAGGCTAAAAAGAGAGCCGAGGAGGAGGAGCAGAAAGCCGTTGAGGAAGAGCTCCGCCGCGAAAAAGAGGAGAGAGAGCGTATGATGAACGCCCCCGCAGGCACGGCTTACGATGACTCTCCCATTTCCGACGCAAACGAGGAATCGGTTGAGTCAGAAGAAAAGAACGACGGCTCTAAATAAGCACAATCGCATTCGGCTTTCACCGAAAGGACTGTATAACGTAATATGAAGTTAATTTTAGCATCAAAATCCCCGAGAAGAAAAGAAATTCTTGAAAACCTCGGTGTTAAATTCGATATAGTCACCTGCGAAACCGACGAGAGCACAAGTGAAACGGACGCGAAAAGGTACGTCGAAGAAATAGCCTGCCGCAAGGGCGAGGCAGTTAAAAATTTGCTTCTTGACGAGGGTAAATTCGACGGTGAAACGATAATTCTTTCAAGCGATACCGTCGTCCTCTCATGCGACGGCGAGATAATGGGAAAACCTCGGGACCGAGAGGACGCAAAGCGAATGATTTGTGCCTTCTCGGGCAGAGAGCATTTCGTTATAAGCGGAATTTCGCTCATTTCGAGCAGTAAAACCGTAACAACGAGTGAGCGCACCACCGTTTATTTCGATACCGTTGACGAAAATGACCTCGAGAACTACCTCGACACCGACGAAGCGTATGATAAGGCGGGCGCTTACGCCATTCAGGGCTTCGCTTCCCTTTGGATAAACGGAATCGAGGGCGATTACTTCAACGTCGTCGGACTCCCCGTCAAAAAGCTGTCCGATACACTCAAAAAAGAGTTTAATATCAAGTTGGTTTAACAAAAAAAGAGCAGACAACGTCTGCTCTTTTTTGTTATTGATTTCGATTTTTCCTTGCCGAATTTGCAATGTCGAGGATTCTTACAATTACGGGGCTGAAAATAAGGTTTGAGAGAAGCTCAAACACGAAATTGAGTCCCACGAAAAAGATAATAATGTACGCTGCAACGGAAATTCCCTCTGCCGCAGCACCGCCGTTTACTGTGTCCATAAAGAAAACGAAACAGCCGAGAATAAATATTCCCGTGTTGACAACGGGGCACGCCACTGCACTCGCCATAACCGCAACGTATCTGTTGAAGCGTTCAAGAAGCTTATAAATAAGCCCCGCACAAAGACCTGCCAAAATGCCTTTGAGCAATACCGTGATGATAGTGCCGTGAACGCTCAAAGAGAGCCAGAACGCCGCGTCCGGCGTCATAAAGAATACCGCTCCCGATACACCGCCGAGCCACGCGCCCGCCCAAGGACCGCACATCGCAGCGCCGAGAACTACGGGAATCAGTGTCAGTGAGATTGAGGCAAATCCACCGATTTTGATGAATCCGCCAAGGTAGGACAGAATTGCCACCAAAGCCGTGAAAATTGCTACGAGCACGAGCTTTTCGGTTGACATTCCTCTGGTTTTGGAATTGATTTTCATTGTTTCTCCTTTGCTGTCGCCCTCGCAAGAGGTGCAACGCTTATGTATGTATTTATTATAACCCCGAGGGGAAATAACCTGTGTTGAATAGTACGGTCTATGCGTTTTTGTGATAAATTATGTTAAGTCCTTTCAAAACCATATCCGCATCAGTCGTAATTTTGTGCTTACAGTGCCCGATAATTACACTTGAAAGACCGCCCGTCGCATATACGGGCATTTGTCCGCCGTACTCCTCAAAAATGAGGTCTATCATCGCATCTATCATAGCCGCATGACCGTAGATAACCCCCGATTTCATACATTCAACCGTGTTCTTTCCGATGACCTTGCCGGGCGCTTCAAGACTTATCTGCGGAAGCTGTGCCGTGCCCGAGGAGAGCGCCTTCAGCCCCATAACAACTCCCGGCATTATGGAAACGCCGATAAAAGCTCCTCGGCTGTCAAGAACGGACATTTTCGTCGCCGTTCCCATATCAACTATCAAAGCAGGACAGGAGTATATGTTCTGCGCGGCAACACAGGCGCAGATTATATCCGCACCGACCGAGGCGGGATTGTCGCAGTTTATGCTTATTCCCGTCTTAATTCCCGGACCGACGAAAAGCGCATCAACGCCGTAAACAAATTTCACCGCATTTCTGAGCACCGAATTAAGCGGTGGAACTACCGAGGATATTATTGCCCCCTTAACGTCGTCCTTGTTGATATTGTAGAGCGAAAGAGTGTGCATTATTTTGCCCGCATATTCGTCCGAAGTGTTTGACGCATCTGTTGATATTCGCGCAACAAAGCAGAGCTCGTTCCCCTCAAATCCGCCTATTGTTATGTTCGTGTTTCCGATGTCTATTGCAAGTATCATTTCAGCTCTCCTTCCTGGCTACAATTTTCTCGACAACACATTGTAGCATATCGCAAAGAAAAAATCAATTAAAATTTTGATTTTTTATATACAAAATTCTTTGTGCAAAAGTCATGAAATATGCACAAAATATATTGCTCTGTTTTTGTTCAAAATCGCCTTTGAAATAATTTTGATTTTATGGTAGAATACGTTTGAGGAAATATTTTTTATTCTACGGGGGCAGGAATGACGGACATTGATTTGATAAAAAACGAAATAAAAGAGCTTTACGATAAACAAAAAGAGATTCACATAAACGTCCACAGCACAAAGCCGAAAATTCACGTAACGGGCGCACCCGCTACCATCACGGGCGTGTATAAAAACCTCTTTCGCATTGAAACAGTCGAGGACGGCATGAAAAAAGCCTATACCGTGCAGTATACTGACCTCTTTATCGGAAAGGTCAGTATAAAAGAGCTTGAAAATTAGTTGAATAGCCACCCACATGGCTGTTGATAGCAAACGAGTCCGCACCGCACCTATTCTTTTGTTTTATTATGTTGGTTGTATTTCAAAACGGACCGTCGAGGACGTCGCCCTCTACGGTTGTTGTGTTTGCACCTCACCCAAGCGGGTGTTTTGCCCCATTTTGTAACGGCGGGAGCAAGCCCCCGCCCTACGGTTAAGGTGTTCGCACTGCACTCATTATGTTGTTTTCCCCCGCTTTTTCAAAAGCGGGCGCGGGCGGTGGGGCGCGCAGCCCTTGTCGCCGTCGCAACGGCGAAATTTCTCTTTCGGCGTTTCTCTTTTGCCGAAGAATGTGCAAATCACCGTTTTTGCTCGCAAAACGCGGTTATAAAACCGCGAGGTGAATTGCTTTGAGATGGGCAAATTGTCTTTATTTATTAGATGTATTGTGTGCCCATCAATGTGCCTTTTTCAACAGAGAAAAAGTGGCTGACGAGTTTCGGTATCTTCACGGCTGTTGATAGCAAACAAACCCGCCCGCACCCATTATGATTTTTTGCCACGCGTTGATTTTTGATTATATTCCGTAGGGGGCGACGTCCTCGACGCCCCGAAAAGAGCGGGGTTTTGACCGCACGAAAAAATTGCGTATGGTAAACAACAGACTCAAAAAGCACCCGCTTGCGCGGGCGCTTTTCTTTTTATCTCATTTGTCAAATTTTTCGTAAAGCTGTTCGATAAACTCCTGTTTTGCCTCGGGCGTGTCCTTCAAGGGAAACTCAATTCCCATCGTGTCATACTTTTCAAGGCAGAGCTTACGAAAAGGCAAAAGCTCCACTTTTTCGACGCAGGCATATCGATTTTTGAGTTCAAAAACCTTGGCGACGGACTCCTCGGAATCGTTAAGACCGGGTATTACCACGTAGCGAAGCCACGTGCGGATATTTTTTTCTTCAAGATAGTCCAGAAATCTCGAAACGCGCGTCATATCGCACCTCGTGTACTTAAAATAATCTTCCTCATTTGTATACTTAAAATCAAGAAGCACGATATCCGTTTCGTCAAGCAGCCGTTTTACGGTATCATTAAAAACGTAACCGCTCGTGTCAAGGCAGGTCGATATTCCGTGCCCGTGCAAAATCTTAAAAAGCTCATAAACAAATTCGGCTTGCATCAAGGGCTCACCGCCGGAAACGGTAATTCCGCCCTCTTTGCCGTAATATCTTTTATATTTCAAAACCTTCTCGGCAAGCTGTTCGGGAGTGTATTCCGTACCGCCCTTAAAATCCCAAGTGTCGGGGTTGTGGCAGCAAACGCAACGCAGAGGACAGCCCTGCATAAAGACCACCGAGCGAAGCGACGGACCGTCAACCGTGCCGAGGCTTTGAAAAGAATGAACTCTTCCTGTCATTTATAACATACCTTATACCGCGTCGTGGAAGGTACGGGAGATAACCTCTCTCTGCTGCTCCCTGCTCAGACGGCAGAAGTTAACGGCATAACCCGAAACACGGATAGTGAGGTTGGGATAAAGCTCCGGATTTTCGTAAGCTTTGAGAAGAGTATCTCTGTTCAGAACGTTGACGTTGAGGTGGTGAGCGTTGTTTCCGAAATATCCGTCGATGATATTGACAAGGTTCTTAACTCTCGATTTCTTGTCCTTTCCAAGCGCGTCGGGAACGATTGAGAAGGTATTGGAAATACCGTCCATAGCGTCAACGTAGGGCATCTTGGAAACGGAGTTGAGAGAGGAAAGTGCGCCGTTGCGCTCTCTGTTGTGCATGGGGTTGGCACCGGGAGCGAAGGGCTCGCCCGCCTTTCTTCCGTCGGGAGTTGCGCCTGTCTTTTTACCGTAAACGACGTTGGAAGTAATCGTAAGAATGGAAAGAGTGTGTCTTGCATTTCTGTAAGTGGGAGTCTTGCGAAGCTCTTTCATCATTCTGTGAATTATCTTCTGACCGATGTCGTCCGCTCTGTCGTCGTCGTTTCCGTAAGTGGGAAATTCGCCTTCGGTTTCAAAGTCAACGATGATTCCCTCTTCGTTCTTTATGGGCTTAACCCTTGCGTATCTGATTGCGGAAAGCGAGTCAACGATAACGGAAAAGCCCGCGATACCGAACGCCATAAGACGGTCAACTTCCGTATCGTGAAGCGCCATCTGGAGCTTTTCATAAGAGTAACGGTCGTGGCTGTAATGGATACAGTTCATAGTGTTGACGTAAGCCTCGCAGAGCCAGGAGAGATAAACCTTGAAACGGTCCATAACCTTGTCGTAATCGAGGTACTCGTCGTCCATAACGGGCATCTGAGGACCTACTCTCGTGCCGAAAACGTTGTCAACACCGCCGTTGATAGCTAAAAGCAGGAGCTTTGCAAGGTTTGTTCTCGCACCGAAGAACTGCATCTGTCTGCCAACCTTCATAGCAGAAACACAGCAGGCAATAGCATAGTCGTCGCCGAAGATGGGGCGCATAAGGTCGTCGTTCTCGTACTGAATGGAGTCGGTGTCAATAGAAACCTTAGCGCAGAATTTCTTAAAGGGAGTGGGAAGTGCATCGCTCCACAAAATCGTAAGGTTGGGCTCCGGTGCAGGTCCGAGGTTGTAAAGCGTGTTGAGTATTCTGTAAGACGTCTTTGTAACGAGAGTCTTATGGCTCTCACCCATACCGCCGATACTCTCGGTAATCCACATGGGGTCGCCGCCGAAGAGCTCGTTGTACTCGGGAGTTCTGAGGTGGCGTGCCATACGGAGCTTGATTACGAGATCGTCTATAAGCTCCTGAGCTTCTTCCTCGGTAAGAGTGCCGTTTGCGATATCCTTTTCAATATAAATGTCAAAGAACGTGCAGTTGCGTCCGAAGCTCATCGCCGCGCCGTTCTGCTCCTTGTTTGCGCCAAGGTAGCCGAAATACGTCCACTGAATAGCCTCTCTCGCGTTGGACGCAGGCTGTGAAATGTCAAAGCCGTAAGCCGCCGCCATCTTTTTAAGGTCCTCAAGAGCTTTAATCTGGTCCGCAAGCTCCTCAAGAGTTCTCATATTGTCAACGGTCATTCCCTTTTTGCCGTAAGCCTTCTTGTCCGCCTTCTTCTGCTCGATAAGTGCATCAACTCCGTAAAGAGCAATTCTGCGGTAGTCGCCGATGATTCTTCCTCTGCCGTAAGCGTCGGGAAGTCCCGTGAGAAGCGCACAGTGGCGGAGCGCCTTAATCTCGTCGGTGTAAATGCTGAAAACGCCGTCATTGTGTGTCTTTGTGAACTTAAATTCGTTTTCAACCTCGGGCGAGAGCTCGTAGCCGTAAGCTTTAAGAGAAGCCTTAACCATTCTCATTCCGCCGAAGGGGTTAACCGCACGGCGAAGAGGCGCGTCTGTCTGAAGTCCCACGATGATGTCCGTATCCTTGTCAAGATAACCGGGAGCGTGGGAGGTGAGTGTCGTCGTTTTAGTTGTATCCACGTCAAGAACTCCGCCCTTTGCCATCTCCTCTTTAAGGAGCGCGTTAAGCTTTTCCATGGAAGCATTCGTTCTCTCGGTGGGACCGCAAAGAAACGTAGGCTCGTCAAGGAAAGGAGTGTAGTTGTTTTTAATAAAGTTGCGAACGTTAATTTCGTTCTTCCAGGTTTCGCCTGCGAAACCTTCCCATTGTTTGAATTCCATATTTACCTCCGAAAATTCAAATTTATTGTTCTTCACATAAAATCGTCGCACTCATTATAATATATATATGTAGCTTTGTCAATAATAAACAAAGATTTTTTATAAAAATTATGTTCCAAACAAAGAAAAATGTGAAAAATCGTTATTTTTTTGGCAATTTTACACTTTTTTGACCTGATTTTCTTAAAAAATCAAAAAAAATGAGCCTTTTTGTGTTGGCTATTTTGTACAAATATCTTTTTCATATTTTCACAAAAAATGTTGAATTTTTTGTGAAAAATATTGACTACTTTTTAACAAACGTGTATAATTGTTTTATGAACAAGTTCATTAAATACAAAAGGGGGGATTTTTATTCCTAAAATCATAGAAAACGTCCGTGAGCTTCTGATAAACGAAACGAAAAAACAGATTGCAGATAACGGCTACGACTCAGTTACGATACGAAGCATCGCAAAGGGTTGCGGTCTCGGACTCGGAACGTTCTACAACTATTTCAAATCCAAGGATATGCTCATCGCAACCTTCCTGCTTGAAGATTGGCAGGAGCGGGTTGAGAGAATAAAAGGCGCAAGCGAGAGTGGGAAAGCACCCGCAGAGCTGGTACGCTTAATGTACGCAGAGCTGACGGAATTTATCGAGAATAATACTTCCCTTTTCTCGTCAAACGGCGCAATAAAAGCCTTTTACGGCTCCGTCGGACATAAGCATAAGCTCCTGCGCTCGCAGATTTCCGAACCGCTATGTAAAGTTTGCGCAGCAGAGGGCTACGAGAACGCGGAATTTCTTTCCGAGTTCGTTTCGGAAGCAGTGCTCACCTGGACGGTCGCAAAAAAGGATTACAGCGATATAGAGCCTATAATCAATAAATTGTTTTCAAAATAAATTTATCATAAAAATCAAAAGGAGAAAAAATTATGAGCAGTTTTGAAAATCTTCGCATAGTGGATAACTTCTATCAGACTTCCCTGTTTTTCCCTATGCCCACAGTCATCATTTCCACACTTTGTGAGGACGGCACGACAAACCTCGGTCCTTACTCACTCGTTCAGCCCTATTACGTAGCGGGCAAGGACTATTACGCAATGCTCCTTTCCTGCCGCAACTCGTCAAACACAGCACAGAACATTCTCAGAAACGGCAAATGTACGCTCAATTTCATCGACGACAAGCCCTCGTCCTTTAAGGAAGCAGTAAAGCTCTCCTGGCCCGGCGACAAGCCCTCCGATAAGATGCCCAAGTGCAATTTCAGACTTGAAATGGGACTTACGCAAGAGCTCGACCCCTCCGACGTCCGTCCCATGGTGCTCACCGACGCGATCCAGGCAATCGAATGCACGTGGGTGCGCGAGCTTGACGGCGCGGATAAGGATATGCCCGGCGAGCTCAACGGCTACGAAGGACCGTACCACGATTTCAACGGTATCACGAGTAAGTTCGGCGCTCACTTCATTCTCAAGATTGACCGAATCCTCATGAAGAAGAAGTACAGCGACGCGATAATCCGCGGCGTAAAATCCAAGGACTTCCCCCCTCTTCCCGTTGACTACGGTTACAGAGACAGTAAAAACTTCTGGTTCCACAGAAAGACACGCATGAGAGCCGAGCTTCTTCAGGTAAGAAAGGCTTCTCTTGAATCCGTACGCTATGCCGCCGACCGCGCAGACGATAAGGTTAAATTTACCGACGACGCACTTGAAACCATTCTCGGCGTTCCCCGCATATTCCTTCCCGTCGTTCTCAAAGGTTGCGTAGAGTGGGCAAGAGAAAACAACTGTACTCTCATCACCGCAAAGGAAATGGCTATCATCAACGATAAGCGTTCCAAAGAAAAGAATAAGAAATAATTTCAAAAAATAAAGGAGAAAATCAATGAAGGTTGTAATTGCAGGCGCTTTCGGTAATCTCGGCGCCGAAATACTCAAAAAAGTCTGTGCTGACGGACACGAAGTCGTTGCCGCCGACCTCAAAGAGGGCAACGTAGCAGGCACAGAGGGCAAATATTCATTTGTAAAAATCGACGCAACTAACCCCGAAACACTCCGCGGTCTCTGCGACGGTGCAGAGGTAGTAATCACTACAATGGGACTTACGGGCGCATCCACTCGCTTCACGGCTTACGATATCGACTACCGGGGCAATCTCAACCTCTACAACGAGGCAAAGAGAGCAGGAGTAAAGAAATTCAACTACATTTCCGTAATTTCCTGCGATGAGCCGGGCGCTGAAAAAGTGCCCATGCTCCACGCTAAATATCTTCTTGAAGAAGAGATTAAAAAGGGCGATATGGAATACGTTATCTACCGTCCCACAGGTTATTTCTACGATATTGCAAAGGTGTTCAAGCCCTACGTGGATAAGGGCGAGATGCAGCTTCTCAAGGGCTACGGACACGTTAAGGCAAACGTAGTTGACTGCCCCGACTTTGCGGCATTCATCGCCGAGCACATGAACGACACGAACGCCGTATATAACGTGGGCGGCAAGGAAACTTATACCTACGAGGAAATGGCGGCTATGTGCTTCGAAGCGGCAAATAAGCCCTTGAAGATTAAATGGGCTCCCATCTGGCTCTTCGGAATACTCGCAAATCTTCCCAAGATTAAAAAAGCAGGTAAGCACGACATTATTCTCTTCTCGAAATGGACTCTCAGCCACGACCTCGTAGGCGACACCGAGACGGGCGACGCAAGCTTTGCCGAGTACATCAAGAGCTATTTCGGCAAATAAGGAGGCAAAAATATGTATTGGAATCTTCTCGGCATAATCCTCGCAGTGTGTGCAGTTGCCTGCTGTGTCGGATTTTATAAATTCGTATATTTCCTTTCAATCGGCTACGGCTTTGCGGTAGCCGCAGGCGGCGTTACGGTTCTCATCATGGCACTTGCAAATCCCTCGGGCGCTCCCCTTTGGATAGCGGTAGTTCAGGCTCTCCTCTTCGCAGTTTACGGCGCGCGCCTTTCGGGATTTCTCCTTGTCCGCGAATTCAAGAACGCGTCCTTCAAAAAGACGGACGTAGCAAAGGACACGCTTGCAAAAAACAACGAAAAGAAAATGCCCGTGTTCGTATTGGCATTTATCTGGGTGTTCGTTTCCATTCTCTATACCGCTCAGGTAAGCCCCATGCTTTTCCGTTACGCTAACGGAAGCGCCGACGTGCTCGTTCCCGTAATCGGCTTTGCTATCTCCATTCTCGGACTCGTTCTCGAATCAGTTGCAGATATGCAGAAATCCGCACAGAAGAAGGAAAATCCAAACTCCGTTGCGACAAAGGGACTTTACAGAATCGTACGTTGCCCCAACTACCTCGGCGAAATTACTTTCTGGACGGGCGTTTTCGTAAGCGGTGTTACTGCTTACACGGGTGCAGGTCAGTGGATAATGGCAATTTTCGCATACGTCGCTATCGTGTTCATTATGTTCAACGGCGCGCAAAGACTTGAAAAGCGCCAGATGGCTCGCTACGGCGACGATAAGGCATACAACGATTACGCAAATAAGACCCCCATCATTCTCCCCCTTATTCCCCTTTATCATCTCAATAAGAAAAAATAAGATAAAAAGGAAGTTGACTTATGGAATATACAGTTTCAATGGCTCTCGTTGACTACATACCCGTAATTTGCTTTGCAATGGGCGCCGTAATTTTGATGAGAGACCTCTACAATAAAATGAGCAAGGGAGCGTACGCGCTCTTCTGCACGGGCGTTATTGACGTAGTCGTAGCGGGTGCGCTCAAAGCAACGTGGAAATTGCTCGTCGCATCGAACGTTTGCGATTTCTCACCCCTTAACGCCATGTTCTTCCCCGTTCAGTCAATAGGCTTTATGCTTGCGGGCGTCGGTGCCGTGGCTATGCTCTGCCACCGCCAGACCGAAAAGAGTCTCAATTCTTTCGCTCTCCCCGTAGTTCTCCTCTCCGGCGCGGCAGCTCTTCCCCCCGAATATAAGGGGACCTTCATCTTCGTCGGACTTATGGTTGCAGGTCTTGCCTGCCTTGACGTAGTGCTTTGTATTCTCGCAAAGAAGCTCGGCAAACCCGCACTTATCGCTCTGTTCGCTCTTTCCTTCATTTGCTCTCTCGGAATGGGATATCTCTCCTCAAAGGACTTCGCCGAAGCATCTATGAACTGGATAGCAGAGGGAGTTAACGTCGTAGGACAGGGAACGTTCCTTCTCGGCACGTATCTGCTCCATAAAGCAGGACTCGACAAGCTCTCATTGGAGAAAGAATGATATGACGGACAGCATCCTGGAGCTTGTAAAAAAGCATCATAAGCTGAATGAAAAGAGCGTCGGTGAATTTAAGACCTTCAAGGCAAAGGGAATGAAATTCACCTGCTCCGCTTATAACGCAGAGGGACTCGGACACGTCAGCATAATGCGCGCAAAGGGCTTCTTCGGACTTATGCAAATGGACACGCTCGTAATATCACCCACGGATAAAGACCTTCCTCTGCTCTCATACGACAGAATATACGCCATGGGCAACGATACGCTGATTTTAGAGCTTTACGACACCATGGGCGAGGAAAAAACCGACTGCTCGCCTCTTGCCGAGGTAAAGGCACGCTATGCAAGCCTTCCCGACAGAGATGATGCCAAAGCAAACGAAGCGCATTGGTACGACAGCATAAGGCTCCCCGAAACGCTCGCCAAAAAGGGCAAGAAAAAAGACTCTGCCGAGTTTGATAAGCTGACGCTCGATTACGCAGAAACCTTCTTGAAGCTCGACGGCAAGCCGTGCGAGAAAAATGAAAAAATCAAACGCACCGATGTCTACGTTGACGGTCTGCTTAATTACGGCGGTCCCGCCACCGACGTTTTCAAAGAGCAATTCGGATATAGTAAAACGTCCGATATCCTTAAAATCGTGCTTTTCGGTACGAAATAAAAGCAAAAATAAAATCCCGACACCGCCATAAAAGCGGTGTCGGGATTTTCACTTAAATATGTACTATTATACTGACGGCTCCATCGGAATAACCACGTTAGCACCGTCCTGTGTAATAACCGTGGGGAGCTTGCCGTCCCATTTAGCAAGGTATTCCATATATTTGAGATAGTCGGTAATCAGAGCTATCTCCTCGGGGCTCTTTCCCGTGAAATCAATCTGATATTCAACGGTGGGATTGCCGTCCTCGTCAACGGTTTCACGCTCGTTGACGGCAAAGCCGAGTGTACGTGCTATCTCAACCGATTTGAGTTGAATGGAAATAGCCTCCGCACGTGAAAGCTCAACCTGAGCATCGCGTTCAGCCTCCGCGGCGATGACCTTCGCCCGTGCCTCCGCCTCGGCTTTTGCGATAGCAGCCTTGGCTTCCGCCTCTGCCTTTGCGATTGTTTCCTTGTTCTGATATTCAGCCTTGAGCTGATTCTGCTCGGCTATCATCTTGTCCTCAACTGCCTTTTCAAAGGCGTCGGAGAAATCAATGTTAGTGAGAACAACAGTCGAAACCGTTACGAAATACTCCTCGGAAATGGCTTCCTTGATAGACTCCTCAACCATGGGCGACATCGACGAGCGCTGCGCGATAATGTCCATAGCCTTGTAAGAGGAAAGAACGGATTTCGTCTTTTCAATGGCTATCGCCTGAATCCTGCTCTGAAGTGCATCGAGCGAGCCGTACTGCTTCGCTATGTCAACGCCCTTTTCGATAGCAATCTGATATTGGAGAGTCATCGAAATATCCATGGTCTGCGCGTCAGACGAATATGCGGAAGTTGTAATTTCCACATTCTGAACCTTTGCGTCGTAGATATCGTACTGATTTGTCAGCCATAAGTCGAAGTGCATACCTGCCGTTTTGACCTCTTTCGCCTCGCCCATAAACTTGACGACGGCTATCTCACCCGTTTCAACGATGTGAATACTGAAAGGTACAATGCAGAAAATAACTGCGAAAACGAGGCTAAGCGCAAGAGCGGGAACGGAATGCTTGCCCGTCTTGTTCTTTCTGTTAAAGCTGATTGCCGCAAAGCCAACTGCAAGCAGAGCAATCACAACACCTGCGAAAAAAATTACCATAAAATAAACCTTCTTTCTTTGTTTTTCGGTGATTTAATTATATCATATAACCGCCGCTTAAAAAAGAGTAAAAAGTGCAAAAAACACACCTTTATTTACACATTAAGTGCAAATTAAACTATCTCAATACCGCCGAAAAGAGCGCATTTCGGTCCGTGGTAGCTCTCGTAAGTCGTTACCTCGTCGGAAAGACGCATATTTGCAAGAGCCGTACTGAGCTTTCCGCTGATGGAAATGCCCGTTACGGGTATCTCGCGCTCGCCGTCAAAGTAGTAAGCAAGACGAACCTCTCCGCCGATGTAGTCGTTGTAAATATCGACTTGAAGTCCCGACATTGAAGCACATCTGAAATAAGGAGCGCTTCTCTTTTCGCTCTCTGTAAGCGTACCGCACTCAACGCTTATGCAGCCGAGATTGCCCGTAGCCTGCTTGCCGAGATACTGCGCGTAGCGCGTACCGCCGAAGAGAACGTGCGCCTTGCCGTCCTCGATTATCTTCGTGTCAACAAGTGTAACACCGTCGCCGTCAAAGGACGCGGAACGAACGCTTCCCTTAACCTCACCGCACATAGTAAGCGTCAAGCGGTCGCCGAGAGCTCCTTTTTGAATGTCGTCGCCGACGTTAAATGCGTTTGCGTGCTGATAAACGGAAGCAAAATTAAGGTTGCTTATAAGGCTTGCGAAGAGCGACTCAAGCTCGGGTGCGCCGAGCACGACGGGGCAGGAGAGCTTTTCGCTCGGCACCTTCGCCTCGTATCTGTCGCGCACCTCTCTCATCTTCGCGGAAATTTCCCCAAGAACGAGAGCGTGGTCGTATTCCGTAAAATTGTACTGCTCGTAGAGCTCAACGGACTCCTCGCCGTTAAAGGTCGGGATAGCCTCAACCATCGCGCTGTAAGAAATATCGCTCTTGTCAATTCCGCGGCTGTTCTTTACTGTAATTCTGTCCTTGTAGATAAAGATTTCAAGCGCATTTATCGAACCGCCCTCAACATTGTCCGCCTCAAAGCAGTCGTGAGCAATAAGAGAAGCGAGCTTTGCTGGCTCGTAGTCCGCAAAATTGGACTTTGAGATGTACTCGCCTACCTCATTTGCGGGGAGCTCGTAATACTGATTGGAAATAAGATTTGCCTTCTTCTTAGCCTTTTCTATCTCCTCTGCAATCTTTTCGTCGCCGTAAGAGGCGTAGACGGAGAATGTAGCCTCGCCGAGCTTGCCGTCGTGCGCGACGTAGACAGTAACCTTAATATCCGTCGTGTCCGTGCTTCTGACCGTTTCAAGCGAGCGGTGAACGAAAAAGAGCTCCGTCGATTCCGTATTTTTGGTAATTACGCGCCAGTCGCTGATACCGTCGGTATTTTTAAGTATGTTAATAACTCTTT
Source organism: Eubacteriales bacterium (assembly GCA_051867875.1). Taxonomy (GTDB): domain Bacteria; phylum Bacillota; class Clostridia; order Oscillospirales; family CAG-272; genus RGIG4608. The sequence goes on along the minus strand of JBJDZG010000025.1, from coordinate 81,047 downwards.
CCGTCATGCTAATTTCACCCTCACTTTCAGGGCAGGTCCGCCGTCGGATACTCTTACCCATTCCTTGTAGCCCTTACCGCAGGAGCCCGCGCCGATAATCTTAAAATCATCGGAAACCATGGAAATTGATTTGAGAAGCTCGGGAACCGAACCGCTCATAACGACGGGAGAAACATAGTTGTCGGTGAGCTTGCCGTCAACTATCTCTATTCCGTACTCCGCAGTGCACTGAATCTGCCAGTTCTTCGGGTCTTCCATACCGTTGTTAGTTTCAAAAAGCATATATCCGTGCTTTACGGACGCTATCATGTCCTCAAGTTTATCCTTGCCGGGCGAGAAAAACGTGTTCGTCATACGCGAATAAGCCTTTCTCTTGTAGGATTGACGTCTGCCGTTGCCCGTAGGCTCTGTGCCGAGCTCGGTTGCGGAAACGAGGTCGCTGATACCTGCAACGAGGATTCCGTCCTTGATAATCTGCGTATCGTGAGCAAGCACGCCGTCGTCGTCAAAGAAATACGAAGCCGTCGAGAACGTCGCGCACGCGCCGTCGTGCATATTGCAAATAGGGCTTGCCACATATTCGCCGACGTAGTGCTTTGCAAGCGCACGGTCTTTTACGAATTGGTCCATCTCAACGCCGTGGCCAAACGCCTCGTGAGCGATAAGTCCAGTGATTGAGGGGTCCGTGATTACGTCGTAAACACCGGGAACGATGGGTTTTGCAGTTGCGAGCTTTTCACATTTGTGAATGAGCGCGGGAATATGCTCTGAAATCTCTCCGAGAGCCTCGGAAAGAAGATTTGAGTACGTTCCCTCTCTTGCCATAACCATCTTTTCACCCTCGCGGTAAACAGCCATAGCCATAACGTTTACCCAAGAATAGAATTGGTCAAGCTCGCGGTTCTTTGACACAAAGAGCTTTGAAACGGTAAAGGGCATCACCGCGACGATAACGTTGAGCAGCTTGTCGCTTCTTGAAAGTATGTCATCTCTTATCTCCGTGCATCTTGCGAGGAGCTCCTCGTCGGAAAAGCTGTCAAAATCGCACTCGCGCGCAAATGACCTCACCATCGGCTCATCTTTCGGAGCGGGAACGCTTATCTGGGCATCGGTAAGACCTTCTTCGAGTTTGACAGAAGAAATAATCTTCTCTGCAAGCGCGTGAGCGTCGCCCGAAATATCGTCAACGGAGTATTCAAAGAAAGAGCGTCCGTTGTGCATCTTAACGACGAAACCGCACTCAGCCCCGCCGCCTTCGCCGATATCGGAAACGCTTCTGTTAACGCGGACCGAGCTTGATTTTACGTCCGTGCCGAGAATGCCGACGTACTCAAAATGCGTGCCGAGCTCTGCAACGAGCGCGCGCGCCGAGGCGCGTCTTGAATTCAAAAATTCTGAAAATTGCATATATAAAAACCTCCTTTATATACTAAATTATATCTATTTTATCACTTTTTTCGCGCGCTTGCAATAGATAGAGAAAAATATTAACGAAAAGCGCAAAAAATCTCTTGAAAACAAAGTGAAATGATGATAGAATTATATAAGTACCACATATAAACTTTTGCGAAAAGGAAATAAAAATGATTAAAGATAAAAAAAGTACGTATATACTGCTCGGCACACTTGCCGTTTGCCTTGTAATTCTCGTAATTCTATGTGCAACGCTTATGCAAAAGCTGCTCTCCGAGCCCGTCGTGCAGACAGACCCCGAAATTCAGTATATCTCCATTCCAAACCTTGACGGAATGAACCTCGGCGAAGCCAAGGCAACGCTTGAAGGCGCTGAGATAACTTACGAAATAGTTCCCGCCGGCTCGAAAATTCCCAACCGCGTGTTGAGCTTTGAGTATTCAGGTAAAGTTGAAGACGGAAAAATTCTCGTCGAGCTCGGCACGAGCGTTAAATTGCACGCGAATGAGGTTGCTCCCGATAAGGTCATCTACCTCACCTTCGACGACGGACCGACAAGGGATAATACTATCGAAATTCTCGATATCCTCGACGAATTTGACGCCAAAGCGACGTTCTTCGTGCAGGGAAAGAACGCGCAGACTTACCCCGACAAAATGAGAGAAACCGCGGAGCGCGGTCATCTTATCGGCTGTCATTCGTTTACACACGAATATGACGATATATATTCTTCATTTGGCAAATTCAAAGCAGAGGTTGAACGCTACGAGGACGGGATGAGGTACATTTTCGGCGACGAATTTGATAAAATGCCAAAGCTAATACGCTTCCCCGGCGGCAGCTCCTCAAACGGCAGACTTACCAAGGGCGAGGCTAAGGAGTACATAAACGAGCTTCGCAATATGGGCTACTCTGTCTACGACTGGACGGCTCTCACCAATGACAGAGATAACAGTTATCGCCACGAGGGCGAGAGCGATAGAGATTATTATATGCGCTCCCTTGAAGCGAGCCTTGAGTCCGCCAAGGAAAATTCCGAGCCGCTTATAGTGCTTATGCACGACTTCGGTAAGTGCCGTGATAATCTCCGCTACCTTATGACCTATCTTCAAAGCGAGGGCTACTACTTCGACACCCTCGACAACTGCTCCGAATATACGTTTGCTGAAAGATGATTCGATAATATACACGACAGCATATACGGCAATTATATTAAATTTTCTCTCCAAATCAATATATTTCGGTTTGGGCACGGTGCCCACACCTACCCCGTAGGGGGCGACGTCCCTGACGCCCCGCATCGCGTTTCATACGCGTGTAGCCGCGAGGACACCAAAACTCGTTGCCCGCTTTTTCTCTGACCAAATAGGCGCAGAGAAAAAGCTAACAAAAAGAGACGCCGAGAGAAAATTTCGTCGTTACGACGGCGACAAGGGCTACGCGCCCTTGACCGCGCCGCCTTTTACAAAAGGCGGGCGAAAACGCAGAACGGGTGCGGTGCGAACACAGAAAAGCGCTCGGTGCCCGCACCTACCCCGTAGGGGGCGACGTCCCCGACGCCCCGTATCGTATTTTCAAAAGCGTGTAGCCGCGAGGACACCAAAACTCGTTGCCCGCTTTTTCTCTGACCAAATAGGCGCAGAGAAAAAGCTAACAAAAAGAGACGCCGAGAGAAAATTTCGTCGTTACGACGGCGACAAGGGCTACGCGCCCTTGACCGCGCCGCCTTTTACAAAAGGCGGGCGAAAACGCAGAACGGGTGCGGTGCGAACACGTCAACACAACCGACTAACTCATAAATTTAGGTGTAAAATCCTTTTTAGCCGACTCCTTTGCCTGCGAATAGCCCGAAAATCCGAGGCTTTCGGCAAAGGCGAGCACGTCGTCGTACTCAAAGCTCGTAACACGGCGGTGCAAATTTTTCGGCGCGTCCGCCTCCGCAAAATCGGGCGTGTACTGACGCATAAGGCTCAAAGTTACCTCACCCGCGGGCAGAAGCTCCGAGAGTGCCGAGAGCACGGCACGGCTGTCCTCTCTATGCGAGGGGAGCACCAGATGGCGCACGATAAGCCCGCGCACGGCAATCCCGTCTTCGTCAAGCGTAAGTTCGCCGACCTGTCGGTGCATTTCGGCCACCGCGCGTGAAGCGACCTCAAAATAATCGCGCGCCGCAGAATATTTTTCCGAAATTTCAGGTGAAAAATACTTAAAATCGGGCAAATATACGTCAATCAGCCCGTCAAGAGCCGAAAGCGACTCCTGCGACTCGTAGCCGCCGCAGTTGTAGACAATCGGTATGGAAAGCCTCGGCTTCGCCCTCTCAAGAGTTTTCGCAAGGAAGAGCGAATACGGCGTTCCCGTTACGAGATTAATATTGTGCGCGCCGCGCTCTTGTAGTTCAAGCATCTTGTCTATCAGACGCTCCTCGCTGTAAACCTCACCGCAAAGCGAACGGCTGATATCTCTGTTTTGGCAGAAAATACAGCGCAAATTGCAGCCCGAAAAGAAAACGGCTCCCGAACCGCGCGCACCGCTTATGCACGGTTCTTCCCAAAAATGAAGGTCTGCCGAGCCGATAACGTATTCCGAGCCGACGCCGCAAAATCCGCGCTCGCCCGCTTCCCTGTCAACCGCGCACCCCCTCGGGCACGAAAAGCATTTTGCCATTCTTCTCTCCTCCTCTCCCGTTTTAATAAATTATACATCATCGCACAAAACTTTTCAAGTCCTAATTGATTTTATCCCGCCTTTGTAGTATAATAATTATAGTAACTGAAATGCGGCGCGATAAAACCGAACCGCATCTGAAAAACGTGCAGGAGGGTAATATGAAAAACAAAACCGCCGAAATACTGTGTGTCGGCACGGAGCTTTTGCTCGGCGAGGTCGTTAACACAAACGCGTCGTATATAGGAAAGAAGCTCGCTTCTCTCGGCATTTCCGTCTATCACACCGAGGTCGTAGGCGATAATTCCAAACGCTTGAAGAACGCCGTCGTCGAGGCACTCTCGCGCTCTGATATACTCATTCTCAGCGGCGGACTCGGTCCCACCTACGACGACCTTACGAAGGAAACGGTAGCAGAAGCCTTGGGACTGAAAATGCACCGCGACGGGCGGATTTTGCGCGAAATTGAGGAGCATTTCGCGTCCTCGGGACGAAAAATGTCACCCAATAACGCAAAGCAGGCGGACATTCCCGAGGGTGCAGAAGCACTTCCGAACAGAACGGGCACAGCACCCGGAATTTACATTCAAAAAGACGGCAAAACCGTCATTTTACTGCCCGGACCGCCCTTTGAGCTATGCCCTATGTTCGAGGAGTCCGTTATGCCGAGGCTCAAAAAGCTCAGCGATAAAATACTCGTATCGAGAAACATTCACATAATGGGAATGAGCGAGAGTGAAGTGGAAATGCACCTGCGTACGCTCATGAGGGATAGCACAAATCCCACGCTCGCACCCTACGCAAAAGAGGGCGAGGTGCGCCTGCGCGTCGCTTCCCTCTCTGCGAGTGAGGAGGAGGGAGAAAGACTCTGCTCTGAGATGATAGAAAAGGTCAAAGCAAGCCCCGTCGGCGAGTTCATTTACGCTCTTGACGCCGAAATAATTGAAAAAGCGGTAGTCGAAGGACTCGCTCAAAAGCAACTGACGCTCGCCACAGCCGAATCCTGCACGGGCGGTTATCTCTCAAAGAGAATAACCGATATCGCGGGCGCGTCAAAGGTTTTCGCGGGTGGATTTATCACCTACTCAAACGAAGCGAAAATAAATCTGCTCGGTGTCAGCGAAAAAACGCTTGAAAAATTCAGCGCCGTGTCCACCGAGACCGCCATAGAGATGGCAGAGGGCGCACGCGCGCGCCTTCATACGGATATAGCCGTGTCCGTCACGGGTGAGGCAGGACCAAATCCCGACCCCGCAACAAAGCAAGCCGTCGGCACCGTCTTTGTCGGAGTGTCCACCGCACATAAAAATTTCGCGGTTGAACTCCACATTCCGAGCCGACGCGACCGCGAATATATCCGAAAGGTCGCTTGCAGCCGCGCTCTCAAAGAAATTTTGCTCATTTTGCCCCATTGTTGATATAAAGTTTACAATTTCAAAACATTTTATTCAAAAACACACTTGATTTTTGTCGAAATTTATACTATAATAAAATAGGATTAAAAATCCCCATAAATTTGAATTATTTCCAAACATTTGAAAAAACGAATATTACACCCGAGCTGATTTAATTAACTTTTTCCTTTCTCTCCTAAATCTTTTCGGTGCAACCTCTGCCCTTTCAATTCTTTCGGGCATGTGAACCTCCACCAACAGTAATTTATTCGTTTTTTCAAATGTCCTTTTTATTAATAAACTGAAAAGCCGTTCAAACGAACGGCTTTTCAGTTTTTATTTTATCCTAACCGATTTGCGTAAGGCGCGCGACGATTTGGTTTCGTAAGCACTGATTGCATGGAGCATTCCCATCGCCAGATAAAGTGCAAGCATTGACGAGCCGCCCGCGCTCATAAACGGAAGCGTAATTCCGATAACGGGTAGCATCGCAAGGCACATTCCGATATTCATAACCGACTGCACGATGAACATTCCCGCAATTCCTATGCAGATAAGTCCGCCGAACTCGGTTTTACAGGTCTTTGCGAGCCTTATCATTCGGAAAATAAGAACGGTGAGGGAAGCGAGAAATGCGAGCGCGCCGACAAATCCGAACATTTCGCAATAGGTCGCAAAAATAAAGTCCGTGTGCGACGCGGGAAGCACCTCGTAAAATCCGCCGCCGTTAATTCCTCTGCCGAAAAATCCGCCCGCACTAATCGCGTCGAGCGACAGAAGCGGCTGAAAGCCGTAATGCTCCGGGTCAAGCTCGGGCTGAAAGCCGTAAATGATTCTGTTGCGCTGGTACTCGCTCATAAATTCCCAAAGGAAAGGAAAAGCAATCACAACCGCACCCATCGCGCCCGCGAAATACCACGGACTAAGCCCCGCAAACGCGAGCATTATAGCGATAATTCCGACGTAGACGAGTGCAACGCCGAGGTCGCCCGAAAGGAGAATTAATCCCACTATCACGCCTGCGTGAATGGCAAGCGGAATGAGCGTTTTAATTTTGTTTATGCTGTCCTTGACCATTGAAAGATGCTTTGAAAAGCTGATGATGAAGGCAATTTTAACAAACTCCGAGGGCTGAATCTGGAAGGAGCGCGAGCCGATTTTGATAATCGTAAGCCAGCTTTTGTTGGCACTCTCCGTGCCGTTAGCACCCGTATCGCCCAAAATGAGCGTAAGAGCCAGAAGGAAACTCGAACCGATGAAGAGCAATATCCAATATTTATCGACGAACAGCCTGTAATCGATGTGTACAATTACCATAACCGCGCACAGTCCCACGGCAGTCATCGCGATCTGCATCACGAGCTTGCTCATGCCGAAATTCTCACGCGCGCCGTAGATAGTAACAAGGCTCATAAGCGTGATTATCAGCGAGCTTATTAGTATGGGCTTGTCAAGCTTGTAAAACGAGTTCTTTATCAATTTTCCGAACGTTCTGAACATATCTCTCCTCCTCTCTCGGTTTTTCAAAAAAAAGCACTTACATATACGGATATAAGTGCTTTTTTATAATTTAATCAATACTGTCTGCCCCAGACGACCATGTGACGTGCGGGCTTTCCGCAGCAAACGCAGACGTCGCTGAGCTTTTCTTCATTGAAGGGAATGCAACGGGATTTGACACCGCCCGTTACGTCCTTAATCTTGTCCTCGCACTCAACTCCGCCGCACCACATAGCTTTAATGTAGCCGGGCTTGTTTTCTGCGATATCGAGAAACTCCTCAAAATTCGTTGCAACGTAGGTCTTTTCCTCAAGATTTTTCTTGACTCTCTCCGTAAGCTCTGCGTGAACCTGAGCGAGCATAGCGCGCACTTCCTCTTCAACGTTGTCAAGAGAAACGAACTTCTTTTCTCTCGTAACACGGCTGACGAGCACGCAGGAATTGTTTTCAATGTCCTTAGGACCGATTTCAAGACGAACGGGAACGCCCTTCATCTCGTACTGACTGAACTTCCAACCGGTAGACTGGTCGCTGTCGTCAAGCTTTACGCGGAAGGAAGCGGCAAGCTTTCTCCTGATTTCGTCCGCCTTTTCGAGAACGCCCTCTTTGTGCTGTGCAACGGGCACGATGATGACCTGAATAGGCGCAATCGCAGGTGGAAGGATAAGACCGTTGTCGTCGCCGTGCGTCATAATGATAGCGCCTATCATACGCGTGGAAACACCCCAAGAGGTCTGATGAGGATACTTAACCGTATTATCTCTGCCTGCAAAGGTAATGTCAAACGCGCGTGCAAAGCCGTCGCCGAAATAGTGCGTAGTACCGCCTTGGAGCGCAACGCCGTTGTGCATCATGGGCTCAATCGTGTAAGTTTCCTCAGCTCCTGCAAACTTTTCCTTGTCGGTCTTGCGTCCCGTGATAGCGGGAATTGCAAGCGAATCGCGGTAAAAATCCTCGTAAACCTTGAGCATCGTAAGGGTTTCGTTGCGCGCTTCCTCTGCTGTTTCGTGCATGGTATGTCCCTCTTGCCAGAGGAACTCGCTCGTGCGAAGGAAGGGGCGAGTCGTTTTTTCCCAACGAACTACGGAGCACCACTGGTTGTAGAGCTTGGGCAGGTCGCGGTAGGAGTGAATTACGTTCTTGAAATGCTCGCAGAAAAGAGTTTCCGAAGTGGGACGGACACAAAGGCGTTCAGCCAATTTGTTCTCTCCGCCCACCGTAACCCAAGCGCACTCGGGCGCAAAGCCTTCAACGTGGTCCTTCTCTCTCTGTAAAAGCGACTCGGGAATGAACATTGGCATATAAACGTTCTCGTGTCCGAGAGCCTTGAAGCGAGCGTCAAGGTCTTTCTGTATATTTTCCCAGATTGCGTAGCCGTAAGGACGGAAAATCATACAGCCCTTAACGCTGGAGTAGTCCATAAGCTCCGCTTTTTTGCAAATGTCGGTGTACCACTGAGCAAAGTCGGTATCCATTGATGTAATCTGCTCAACAAGTTTTTTGTCTTTTGCCATTTTATCAGCCTTTGACCGCATAACCGCTATGCAGTCGGGAGAAAGAGCCTTGAATTTGCCGAAGGCAGAGCCATTTCCCCTGAAAATTCATATAAATTGCGTGAGCCGTTGAATACGGAGCACACTTACCTATCATAATAAAGTATGATATCACATTTTCCGCACTTTGTCAACGGGGGAAGGAATTTTATGTTGCAAAAAAGAGTAAATTTATTCGGACTTTGGGTGGACGACATCTCACTTGGACAAGCAGAAAAGCGAGCCCAAAGCGTGCTTCGCGGGGCGAGTGCGATTTCCGTCGTAACGCCTAATCTTGAAATATTGCACGGAGCAAGAATGAGCGCGGGCGCACGTGCCGTCTTAAACTCCGCCGACCTCTCACTCCCCGACGGAGTCGGAATAAGCATAGTCGCCTCTCTCTTGGGACAAAGGATAGAAAACAGAGTCGCGGGCATAGATTTCGGCGAGAGACTGCTCGCACTCTGCGAAAAAGAGGGCAAGTCCGTCTATCTTCTCGGCGGCAGGGACGGCGTTGCCGAAAAAGCAGCGAATAATTTGCTCCGAAAACATAAAAATCTCAAAATTTGCGGCACTCATAACGGTTTTTTCGACGACTCGGAGATTCACCGAATATGCACGCAAATTAACGCCTGCACCCCCGATGTCCTGCTCGTTTGCAGAGGATTTCCGAGGCAGGAAAAATTCGTCGTGCTCTCGCGGAGCGCTCTGCCCACCGTCAAGATTTTCGCGTGCCTTGGCGGCTCGCTCGACGTCTGGGCTGGCGACATAGAGCGCGCACCCGAAATATTCAGAAAATACGGGCTCGAATGGTTATGGAGAATAGCTTGCGAGCCCGAGCGGGCGCGGAAATTTGCACTCTCGCTGGGGACGCTTGTCATCGCGCTCAAAATATATCTTGAAAATTGTTTTGCTCCTGCGGGCATTAAAGAGAAAAAACGGGCATATAATCAAGTAAACAAGTGATTTCCTCGGAGGTAAAATATGTTCATTTATTCAATGCACGCAAATACAATAAAATTTTTCGCAGTTATCTGCCTTTCCCTCGCCGCACTAATCGCGCTGATTGCTTTCGTACCGACGTATATGCAGAGCGAGGACTCGGCACAGGTCGGCGCTGACGCTTCATATAATTATGAAAAAATCAAAACAAACGAGGACAGAATCAACTTTTTCAAGCAGTTCGGCTGGGAGGTCAATCCGCAGCCCTTGCGTGAAGAAGAGGTAGTAATCCCCAAGGATTTTGATAAGATTTTCTCGCAGTATAACGAAATTCAGCGCGCGCAAGGACTCGACCTTACCGCATTCAAGAAAAAATGCGTCAAACGCTACACCTACGCCGTCACGAATTATCCGGGATACGACGGTGAGGTGTATATAAATATTCTCGTCTATCGCAATAACGTCATCGCGGGCGACGTCTGCTCCGCCGACGTCAACGGATTCGTCCACGGACTTGAGAGAAAATAATTTAGTTAGTAGCTTGGGATTGTTCTTTTTTGAAAAAAAGAACCAAAAAACTTCTTTGCCGAGCTTCGCAGACTAAATCCGTGCAAACGGAATTTGAGCGTTGCCTCAAATTGAATGGGGGTTGTAATGCTTTGGCGTTACAACCCCCATTCGTTTTTCTTCTCTTTCTGCGAGCGAGAAGAAAAACCCGTTTGCTACCGAGAGCACAGACAAACCGTTTCTGCTACGCCTGTTGATGGCAAACGAGTCAGCACCGCACCTATTCGGTCGTTTTGCTCCGCGCCGATTTTGTTATATAATCCGTAGGGGGCGACGTCTTCGACGCCCCGAAAAGCGTGGAGTTCTGACCGCACGAGAAAATTGCCTAGAAACATATCAAACAATTAAATGATTTTTACGGCAATTATGTTGTTTGCGTTTCAAAACGGACCGTCGGGGACGCCGGTCCCTACATTTGTTGCGCGTGCACCCGTGCGAATGCGAGGCGGGGCGTCGAGGACGTCGCCCCCTACGGGTGAGGTGCGTGAGGCGTTCGCACATATCCGTGCGCGCAACAAAAAGAGCGAACAAGCGGAGAAAAATCCGTTGTTCGCTCTTTATTTTTGATTAAATTCACGCGCCAAGGCGCATTTTCAAATCCCGCGAGGGATTTATTTGCCTCAAAATAACCGCCGAATTTCAATTTCAACTTCTAAACGGTCTTGTCGGACCTATGTGATAGAGCGAATCGAGATACGCCATATCGCGCTCGCTTATTTCAAAATCCACGTCGATATTTTCGGCAATTCTCGCCTCGTTTACAGACTTCGGAAGCGGCAAAGTACCCTTCTGCACACAGTATCTTATGCACAGACGCGCAACGGATACACCGTACCTCTCCGCCATCTCGCAGAGCACCTCGTTACCGACGAGCGCACCCGTGGCGATGGGCGAATATGCCTCAACCAGAATACCCCTCTCTCGGCAATAGTCGTAAATCTCATTCTGCGTATTGCCGACGAAAAATCTGATTTGATTTACCGCAGGCACAATGCCTGTCGCCTTGACCAACGCCTCAATATCGCGCACGCCAAAGTTCGACACGCCAATCGCGCGCACCTTTCCCTGCTCTTTAAGGTCAATCATCGCACGCCAAGCCTCAATATTTCCGTCCGTGCAGTCTTTTCCGACATCACTCCAAGGCCACGGCGCGTGAATGAGATATAGGTCAAGATAATCCGTCCCGAGGTTGCCGAGCGAAGTGTTGAAATACTCCATAGCCCCCTCGTAGGTCTTAATATCCGCAGGCAATTTCGTGGTAAGAAATATCTCGGAGCGGGAAAGCCCGCTGTCGCGCACCGCACGCGCAACGCTCTGCTCGTTACCGTAAGCAAACGCCGTGTCAATATGGCGATAGCCCGCACGCAGAGCCGAAAGGCACGAGGAATACGCTTCCTCGCCGTCCGCCGCCTGCCACGTGCCAAAGCCGATGGCGGGAATTTTCACCCCGTCCGAAATTTCAAAAAAAGACTCTCTTATTTTCATTATTTATTCGTTCCTGCTTCTGTAAAATCAGCCTTTATTCTGCGTCGCAACTATCTCTGCGCCGAAAACGTCGCGGAGAATGACGTCGCCGACGCGTACGGGGAGTTTAACAACGCAAGAATTTATGATCGCCATACACTCCGCCATTTTGTCTTTCGGAATGGGCGAAGCGGTCTTGACCGCAACCACACCGCCGTCGCTCGTGCGCGCAGTCGTCGTAACCGTGCGGACGGGGTTTGTGCACTCGTTTATCGCGTAAGTTTTACCGCGCGGGCAAAGATTGCCCGAAACGGTTATCTCCTCACCGCTCGCCTCTGCCGACAGTTGACAGCCGCGGGGGCAAATTATGCACGTAAGTTCTCTTTTATCCATTTTTCGCACCCCCAATCAAATTTCAAGCGAAAGCGTGAGCTTTTCCACGCCTCGGAGCATATCCGCGGAGAGCTTTACGCTCTCCATCTCACCGGGCGCGAATTTCGGCTTTTTCTTCTGCAATATCACGCGCTCGCCGTCGCAGACTTTTAGGATTGCATTCCTGTAAACGTCGGAAACGCGGAAGTAAACGTCAACGTCGCCGTCGTTCGTTATCCTCTGCGGAACGGTGTAGCGCACCTTGCCGTCGGTGGAAATTTCAATATTTTTCGTGTCGCGCTCGCTCTTGCCGAGAATGTAATCCGCAGCACCCCTGCCCGCGATTTCCGCCTCGGACGAAACGAAATCGACAAGGTCGTGAACGTGGAGCACGTTTCCGCATGCGAAAATGCCCTCGGCACTCGTTCTGCGGTTCTGGTCAACGACAGCTCCGTTTGTAATTCTGCTCATCTCAATGCCCGCGCCGACGGTCAGCTCGTTTTCGGGAATAAGTCCGACGGAGAGCAGGAGCGTGTCGCACGGAATGTACTCGCGGGTACTCTCAATCGGTCTGCGGCGCTCGTCCACCTTGGCTATCGTAACGCCTTCAAGACGCTCCTTGCCGTGTATCTCAACCACCGTGTGGCTGAGACGGAGCGGAATACCGAAATCGTTAAGACATTGCTCAATGTTTCTCGCAAGTCCGCCCGAATACGGCATAAGCTCGCAGACCGCGTGCACCTTTGCACCCTCAAAGGTCATTCTTCGCGCCATAATAAGCCCGATATCGCCCGAACCGAGAATAACGACGTTCTTACCGGGCATATAGCCCTTGATATTGACGAGCTTCTGCGCCATGCCCGCCGAATAAATGCCCGAGGGGCGTGTGCCCGCAATATTGAGAGCGCCTCGCGGACGCTCACGGCAGCCCATAGCGAGAATTATCGCCTTTGCTTCAATCTCAAAAATGCCGTCGCGCTCATTAGTGGCAACGATTTTTCTGTTTTCATCAATACTCAGCACCATAGTGTCAAGCATTACGGGAATGCCGAGCTCCCGAACCTTCTCTTCATATCTCCAAGCGTACTCGGGGCCCGTGAGCTCCTCGCCGAAGGTATGAAGCCCAAAGCCGTTGTGAATGCACTGTTGAAGAATACCGCCGAGGGACGAATCCCTCTCGATAATAAGCATATCGCGTATTCCGTTTTCGTATGCGGAGATAGCCGCGCTCATACCCGCAGGTCCGCCGCCGACTATAACGAGGTCAATTTTTCTCATACCTTCTCCCCTTTCGTCTTTCCGTATACTATCGCGGAGTCTCCGCCGCACTTTGTTACGGACTCAAAGTCAACGCCCCTCTCGCGCGCAATAAGCTCCATAACGTATGGCGCGCAAAATCCGCCCTGACAGCGTCCCATTCCCGCACGGGTGCGGCGTTTTACGCCGTCAACGTCCGTAGCGCGCGGATTTGAGCGAATGGCGTCGAGAATTTCGCCCTCGCTGATACCTTCGCAGCGGCAGATAATTTTTCCGTAGGAGCTGTCGCGCTTAATAAATTCATTTTTCTGTGCAATCGTGCCCTCGCGGAAAGCGTGCTTCGGCACTCTTATCGGATTGAAATTATCATTTTTTTCAAGTTTAAGCCCCGCACCGCCGAGAATGTCAACGACGTACCGCGCAATCGCAGGGGACGCGGAAAGTCCGGGGGATTCAATACCCGCAACATTTATAAAATGCGGATTTACACTTGACGCACCGATGATAAAATCACCCGTTGAACCCACCGCTCGCAGTCCGCAAAAAGAAGTTATCGACTTGCCGAAAGGCACGGCAACACATAGGTTTTCGCTCGCACGAGCCATAATTTTAGAGAGGTCGCCCGCGTCCGTCTTTTTGTCCGTCTTGTCGTCAATGTTGACGGAAGTAGGACCGAGAAGCAGGTTTCCGTCAACCGTGGGACTGACTAAAATTCCCTTGCCCATCTCATTCGGCGTGCGGAAAATCGTGTGGCGCGCAAGGTTGCCGCACTCTCTGTCAAGCAAAATGTAGTCGCCTTTTCGAGCGCGTACCGAAAAGCTTCCGTCCCCAATCATTTTCGCTATCTCGTCGGCGAAAACTCCGCCCGCGTTGACAACGTAATCTGCATAAATATCGTCATTGTTTGACGAAATAATAAATCCGCCCTCGCTCTGCTCTATTTTCTCAACTTCAAAATTGCAGAAAAGCTCCGCGCCGTTGTCCATGGCGTTTCCGATAGCGGAAATGCAAAGCTCGTAAGGGCAGACGATACCGCCCGTGGGCGCATAGAGCGCACAGAGCGCGTCGCGTGAAATGTTCGGTTCAAGCTCGCATAGCTCCTCGCGCTCAACCATTCTCACACCCTCAACTCCGTTGGCAATACCGCGCGCGATAAGACGGCAGAGATGCTCTCTGTCGGACTCGTCAAAGCCCACGACGAGAGAACCGTTGTTTTTGTACTTTACACCGAGCTCGTCGGTAACTTGCTTCATCATCTTTGAGCCTTCAACGTTAAGACGCGCTTTGAGTGTGCCCTCCTCTGCGTCAAAGCCCGCGTGCACAATGCCCGAATTTGCCTTCGTCGCACCCATCGCAACGTCGTATTCCTTTTCCAGAATGCAAACGCCTAACCTGTACCGCGAAAGCTCGCGCGCGATGAGTCCGCCGACTACTCCCGCACCTATTATTGCTACGTCAAATTTTTTCATTTTCTTCTCCATAAGCATAATTTATTTGTTACATTTATTATATTATTATATACCATTTTATAGCGTTTGTCAATCAAAACTTGCCCGCAAAAGTTTCAATCGGCAAAATAAAGGCAGATAAAAAATATAGAACACTTTTCCCCGCCCGTCATAAGATAATAATAAAGCAAGCGATTGCGCTGGCTTAAGTTTTATGATTTAGCCGCGTCGGGCAAACCGATTTTGAGAACGGCTCGGGCGGCGGAAACGGAGAATTTATGAATAACTGTCTTTGCAACCTTTTTGAGAACGATACTATCTGGTTCATTCTCATCGCACTTCTTCTTATCACCTGCTGCTGCGGAAGATAAGCTCAAAGCGAAAATTCGCCCCGAGGGTTTTTAACCCTTGGGGCGATGTTTTTTAATAGGATTTTTTCACAGACAAATAAAAAATAATGAAAAAAAACACATTTTTTTAGAAAAAAGGTATTGACAAGACCGAGCCTTTATGATAAAATATACGAGTCGCCGATATAGCGACAAATGGCGGGATAGCTCAGTTGGCTAGAGCAATCGGTTCATACCCGATAGGTCATGGGTTCAAGTCCAATTCCCGCTACCATTCGGCCCGTTGGTCAAGCGGTTAAGACACGGCCCTTTCACGGCTGTAACATGGGTTCGATTCCCGTACGGGTCACCAATAAAAAAGCAGGATACCATAAGGTATCCTGCTTTTTTATTGCTCACCGTTTCGGCAGAGAACCCATTCGCGCGAAGCGCGATTATGGGCGAGTTTGCGCCAGCAAATCTCGGTGTCGGCTTTTTGCGCAGCAAAAAACGACGTCTCGATTCCCGTACGGTGAGTCTTGCTTTCTGCTCACCGTCTCGGCAGAGAACCCATTCGCGCGAAGCGCGATTATGGGCGAGTTTGCGCCGGCAAATCTCGGTGTCGGCTTTTTGCGCAGCAAAAAACGACGTCTCGATTCCCGTACGGTGAGCCTTGTTTTCTGCTCACCGTATCGTGATGTCTTCAAGAGCAAGCTCGCTTGGCAAAAAAGAGTGCCGTTTCGCGGCACTCTTTTTATTTTATTCCTTAACAGCGCCTGCCGCCATGCCGTTTATCATATACTTGACTAAACAGAAGTACAGAATTATAATGGGTATCGCAATAAATATCGAGCCCGCGGCGAAGCGCGAAAATTCGGTTTCTCCAAGTGACATAAGCCCTACCGCAACGGTGTAGAGGTCCTTATTTTGCAGGAGCATTTTGGGCAGAATGTAGTCCGACCAGGGCCATGTGAACGCCGTAAGTGCGGTATATACGAGCATCGGTTTCGAGAGCGGCAAAATGATTTTCACAAAAACGGAGAAGTTTGTCGCTCCGTCAATTCTCGCCGCCTCGTCTATCGAGTACGGTATCGTATCGAAAAAGCCCTTTTGCACCATATATCCCATGGGCGCCTGCGCCGAGTAGATAAGTATCAGTCCCCAGTGCTGATTAATCAAATTAAACTGCGTCATAAGCAGATAGACCGCTATCGTTCCCATAAACGACGGGAACATTCCGAGCACGAGTGTCGTTTTCATCATCGCCTTACGGCTCTTGAATCTGAACCGCGACATACAGTACGCCGTCAGAATAGTCAGAAGCGTGCCGAGAATACAGCTCGCCGATGCAATAAAAAGCGTGTTCAAAAACCACTGTTTATAGTTATACATCACGGTGTCCGTAAAGAGCGTTTTGAAGGATTCAAAGCCATACTCCGAGGGAAAGAATCCGTCAAACGAGTAAATCGAGCCCGATTTTGAAAAGGACGCAAGTATCAGCCAAAGGCACGGAAAGAAAAATATAAAAGCGACTATAATCAGAATACAGTACGTAATAACTACGTTGAGGATTTTTCCCGCGTTGGCTTTTCTGTTCTTTTTATATTTTTTATCTTTCATCTGTACGTTTCCTCCTGCTTATACGACGGCGACATAACGTATACCGCCAGCGAAATTACCGACGTAATTATGAAAATAATCAGGCTTATCGCCGCGCCGATGGAGTAGTAGTTGTTGTCTATTGACATATTGTAGAGCCAGTTGATAAGCAAATCCGTGTCGCTCGCAAGGAAATATCCCTCCGAATACAAGCCGCCACGCAAAAAATAGAATATACCGAAATTGTTGAAATTTCCGATAAATTGGGAAATGAGCACGGGAGTCGTCGCAAAGACCACGTAAGGCAGAGTAATCTTTACGAAAATGTGCCACGCATTCGCTCCGTCAATTTCCGCCGCCTCGTAAAGGTCGGTATTGATATTTGAAAGAATACCCGTCGCCATGAGCATAATCGACGGCACGCTTATCCACGCGTTGACGAGCAAGCCGATGATGCGCGCTATATAGGTGGAGTCAATGCCGAGGAAGCCTATCGCTTCACCGCCCATCTGCTGTATGTAATAATTTATCGGCCCGCCGTAGGAGAACATAAACTTAAATCCGAGAAGCGTGATAAATCCGGGAATGGCGTATGCAAGCACGGGAAAAGCGCGCCAGATTGCCTTTGCCTTTACACATTTTTTGTTGAGAAGGAGCGCAAGCCCGAGCCCCGCAAAATAGTTAATGCCCGTGGATAAAAGTGCCCATACCATGTTCCAACCGAATATTTTGAAGAACGTAGGCGCAAACTGACCGAGCGTCAGTATTTTGCCGAAATTTTCAAATCCCACCCAGTCCACGAGCTTCGGAGGAATGATATCTCCGCCGTAGTTTGTGAACGCTATCAGTATCATAAACACTATGGGCAGTATGCTGAATATGCAAACCCCGAGCACGGGAAGGGCGAGCGCGACCTTATAAAATGATTTGTCAAACAAATCGCCGATGTCGTCTTTAAGAGTCGGGAGCGCTTTTCCCGCTTCCTCTGTTTTTTGTAGCGAGTATGCATCTTTGATATTGGCGACGTATATCGCAATATACAGGACGAGCGCCAGAATCGCAAGAATACCCATTATCAGCATAACGACGGAATTGTCGCCCTCAATGCCGAACCATGCGTTGCCCTCGATATCTCCGAGAGTGAAAAATCCGAAAATGTCGGCAGCACCGCGGACTATAAAGTATGCAATAAGCAATGCCGATGCCAGAAGATACAGAATACCTCTCGAAAATCTCTTATAAAGCAACTGTCCGAGCCCCGGTAGGAGCATTGATGCCGTAACTTTACAGTTCGCATCGGAAAAGAGTGCTTTTGCCGAGTTCAAGGCTTTGGCAACGCTCTCCTTTACGGAGATAAACCACGTTTTTATTCCGCATAAAACTTTATTCACCGTCTTTCACCCCTTCAATTCAGCGTGTTAATGGCGTCGTAGATTTGTTTGTCTACTTCTTCAAGACGAGCCTTGATTTTCTCGTCCGTATTGTAAACGTTCTTGCCCGTCAGAATATCGTCGGCAATAAGCGCGCAATAGGTCTGCAAAGGAGTCCAGACCTGACCGAGCGCCCTTACGCTGGGCATTACGTAGATACTGCCGTTTTCAAGATTGTCGAATACCATTTTTGAAAGACCGCCGAGCTTCTCTGCGATATCCCTTCTCGCGGGGGATATGCCGAGCATTTCACAGCGGAGTGAAATCATCTCGTAGGACGTGGCAAACTTCACAAATTCGAGCGCCGCGTTCGGCGCTTTCGTGTAAGAGCTTATCGCGTAGCCGTTTACACCGCCCATAACGGTCATGTCCATCATCTCGCCGTCGGTGTCGTTAAGGTCGCCGCTGACGGGGAGCTTCGGGACGTTAGTAACGACGAGATTTTCTTTTGCTTTAAGCTCGGCATCGCTCCTTGAAAGTCCCTGCGAGATATACTGATTTACAAGCTCCTTATAGAAGAGCGAATAAACGTCGGGCGTGGTCATCGTAGCAAAATACGTGCCCTGAGCCAAACGCGAATAAGAGTTTTTCGTGATAGTGTCCTCGGTGCACTCCATATTCATAACCGACGCAAGCGTGCGAATGATTTTCGCTCCCTTGTAGCCCTCGCCCTTGGAAAATCCGACGTCCTTCGTGTCCTTTCTATCCTCGCCGCCAAAAACGTACGCACCGTAGGAGAGAAAATAACCGGAGGCAAAATAACCGTCGTTGAGAGATTTCATATATCCGTATTTGCCGTTGTTCTGCGATACCACCTGCTGCGAATATTTGTACATATCCGACCAGGTTTCAACCATATCGGGAATACCGTTTTTGTCGTCGTCCCACTCGCTCTCCCAGTCCTGCGGAAGAAGGTCCTTTCTGTAATACAGGAGCGGCTGCTGAACGTTTACGGGAACGCCAAACGTAAAGGTCTGACCCGATACGCTTGCCTCGTACGCGCGCCACGCATTGTCGCAGACCGTGCCGTAGCAGTCAAATTCCTCAATCGGCAGGGGCATAATATGCTTGCCGTCCACGTATTTCATCACCGCATCGTTGGCCTGATAGAGCACGTCGGGGCCGTAGCCGTAAGGACCGCCCGTTTCAAGGTCGGTATACTGGTCCATATTGGCGTCCACCGCGACGATGCCGTACTCCTTGTACTTTTCGTTAAACGCCGAAAGGAGTGCGTCAAGGTAGCCGAGCTCCTTCGCCGTGTCGTTTTCAAGGACGCGGATAGTTACATTTCTTTCAAGCTCGCCCGTGAATTTGTCGGCACTTTCCGTTTCTCCGTTTCGGCTGAGAATACCGAAATATCCAACGACGGAAATGAGCGTGATTATCAGTGCCAGATGACAAGCTACGGCGGCTATGGCTTTTTTCTTCATAACTGTTCCCCCTTGTGAGCGTTATTTTTGAGCGTTTGTTACTGTTTCAATGACAAAGCCGTAGGGCTTTATCACGTTTTTGCCGCAGAAAGAAACCGCGGCATTATCTGTTTCATACAAAATCTCGTGCGGATTTCCGTTTATGCTCAGGCGATACGTCTTGGACTCCCCTACCCTCTCGAGAATAACGAGCCCGTTTTCGCATAAAACGCGGAATTCTCCGTACTTGAAATCCCCGTCCTGCTTTATTGCACAGAGCGTTTTTATAAGGTTTTTCGTGGCGTTCTCCGCGTTTTCAAGACTCCAATCAAACGTGCGGCGCGAGTCGGGGTCGTACCCGCCGAGCATCTCGTTTTCCGTACCGTAATAAATGCACGGCATACCGGGATAGAAGAAGATAACGGCAAGCGCGCTCATAAGCTTTTCCGCATCGCCGTCCACGCGGGTTAAAAATCTGTGCGTGTCATGGCTGTCAAGCAGATTGAGCATCATGGAATTTACGGTGTCGCTGTTTCTCATCAAAAGTTCGCCGAGCTTGTCGGCAAAGCCCTCTGCGTCAAGCGTACCGAAGGCAAAAAAGTCAAGGCACGCCTTTGTCAGCGCGTAATTCATAATTCCGTCAAACTGGTCGCCGCGCAAATACACATTAGCGTTGTGCCAGTTCTCGCCAATCAAAATGCAATCCCCGTCGAGCGCCTTGATTTCCTTTCTGAACTCGCGCCAGAATGTGTGTGAAACCTCGTCGGACACGTCAAGACGCCAGCCGTCAATGCCGAGCTCGCGCGTCCAATATTTTGCGATATCGATAAGATACCTGCACGTATCGGGATTTGAGGTGTTGAATTTGGGCATATACTCGCAGGACGAAAAGCATTCGTAGGAAAGCGGCGAAAAGCTGTCGATAATAAACCGGTCGCGGTATTTTGACTTTTCGCCGTTTGCTTTAACGTCTGCAAAAAGTGCGTTAAGTTCGCTGCAATGATTGAAAACCGCGTCAAGCACGACCTTCATTCCCATTTCGTGCGCGGACTTGACAAGTCTTTCGAGTGCAGCCCTGCCGCCGAACATTTCGTCAACGGTATAGTAGTCCTTTGTGTCGTATTTGTGATTTGAAACCGACTCAAACACGGGCGTAAGATAGATGCAATTCGCGCCGAGCGAGCTTATGTAACCGAGCTTTTCGCAAATTCCGTCAAGGTCGCCGCCCGCAAAGCTCTTGGGCGTTGGAATATCGCCCCAGTCCATATTGATGTAAGACGTGTCCTTCGCCGTGTTTCCTCTGCGGAAGCGGTCAACGAATATCTGGTAAAACACCGCATTTTCAGCACCTCGCACCGTACTGTGTATGTCGCTTGCGTTGAGGTACGAATACTGAAAACAGTTGTAATAGTTAAATTCAAAATCGTAATTATCCGTCAGACCGTCCTCGGAGTAGTACATAACCTTCCCACCCTCGTAAATTTTGAAAACGTAGGTAAGGCGCAAATCCGAGAGCGTCAGCTCCGCGCCGTAATATGTGTAAAGCCTGTCTTTGGCTATAATATTCATCTCTTTTGAAAACTGTGCAAGCGCAAAATCGTATTTTCCGCCGTAGATGACCTCAATCCTCGCAGGACGGTCCTCTCTTGAAATACGAAGTCGCACCTTTACCGTATTTTTGCCCGTGGCAAAGCAATATTTTGACTCGGGCTCGTGAAAAATTGCATTTTCAGTCATAATTTTTATCCTTTGTGTGTCTATATCTTGACTTTTTGTCCAAAAAAAGGTATAATTCAGTGTAGAATACGGCTTTTTTGAAAACGGAAAGCCGTTTATTAGGAAAACGGAAGTATAAATATGAAAAAAGTTACTATACACGACGTTGCAAGAGAAGCGGGGGTTTCCGCCGCAACGGTGTCTTACGTTATAAATAACAGAGCCGACCAGACAATAAGCGACGAAACAAAGCAAAAGGTTTGGCACGTGATAAATATGCTCAATTATAAGCCGAGCATCTACGCAAAGAGCCTTCGCTCCGCACCCGAAAGCAAGCTCGTCGCCGTGTGCTCCGACCACTCAAACGAGCTCTCCCGCGCCGAATTTTTCAGCATTATGAGCGAGCTTGAGGGCGCAGTTGAAACGAATTACAGCCTGGTTTTTTCAGCTGAGCCCTTTAAGAGATTCACGAACGCCGACTGCATCGTCGCCGTCGGATTTTCAAAAGAGGACTTTTACAAAATAGGAAAAGCAAACTATATTCCCCTTATCGCCGTCGATTCCTTTATCGACGATAAGCTCTTCTTCCAGGTGAACACCGACCTCTCTCTCTTAAAAGAGAACGCCGACAGACACCTCGGTGGCGGATACACCTTCGTGTCCATAACGCCCTGCGACGACGCGCTCAAAGAGAAAATTCAATCGCTTTTCCCTCTCGTACAGTTCGTAAACAGTTTTAGCGGGCTTGACACGGTAAAAGCCGAGAGCGTCCTGACGCTCGACGGAGTCGTGCGCTCCTATCTCGCTATGAGGGGCGTGAACGTCTATATGCCCGAACAGGTTTCAAGGAGGAAATTTTCACAGGTATCTACCTGCATAAAACAAGCGCTCTCGCACGAGCAGTTCGACGTTCACGCGTATGAGGTTTGACCACCTCATTATATAACAATACCGTAAATATCCACAACAGCTCGGGCAAAAACTTTGCCCGAGCTTACACCGCTGACAAAGCCGTGCTACCGCAAGTATAAAAAGCGAATATCTGAATACCGAAAACGAAAATAATATGTTTTAGAACCGGCGCAAGGATATCATTGGGATATCCTTGTGCCGACTTGCTTTTTCCGTTCTCAAACTCTGCCGTACTCTCGTACGGCGACGAGAATGAGAACGAAAAATATCCCTGCCTTTCTCAGCGGCACCTCAGCTTGCTGAAATATTCAGCAAGCTGAGCTCGGGCAAAATTTTTGCCCGAGCTTTTTATAATTCGGTGATATTATGCTTTATAAATATCAATGGTGTTTGCGGTTTTATTGTACACTATTCTGTACGTACTCGCCTCGGCGCATTTGAGGTTGTAAGCGCCTTCCTGAAGGAAAACTCCGTTAGCGTCGCCCGATGTACCGAGAACGTCCTTTCCTATCCAGTCTCCGTATCCGACGTAGGAGTCGGAAAAATAGCCCACAAGACCGAATTCCCAATCCTTTTCGAAGGTGAGTGTAATCTCATAAGTATCTCCGTCCATTTCGAGCTTATATTCGTCCTTGAAATCGTGAGCCCAACCGTTCATTCCGCCCTTGATAAAGATATCATAAGTAACGGACTCAACCTTTTTGATTGTCATAACCTTGGTGTATTCGTTAAAGGTAATGTCGTAATTGCCTGCTTCGAGCACCTTGATATTGTTGTTTCCGCCGCCGACTGCGCTGAACGCTTCTCCGCCGCCGACGAGATAGTTATAGTTGAAGCTTCCGAGACCGTTGTAGCCGGGTGTGCCCCACTCGCCGCGCTCGGTTGAGCCTGCCTTAAACATCTGAATTATAATCTGCGAATCCTTTTTGAGAGCTACGTTCTTAATCTCGTAAATGCCCTCTGACGTTTCCGTAAGCTTGAACGCTTCGTTGAAGCAGTAACCGTTCCAGTCTGCAACACCGTCTGCAAATGTTCCGTCGATGTAGTAATCAGCGTCAGGTAAACCGGCACTCGCATCAAATGTTACGGAAAGGACCTCTGTGGCCGCAGTATACGTGAACGTATAAGTACCCGAAGCCTTTGCTACCATGTTGTAAGAAGCGTTCGCGTCAAGGAATGCCTTGCTTGCCTCGTCAAGATTTGAAGCTCTGAGATAATCTGCACCTACCGAGCTTACGCCGTTTGCGGTGTTAATAGAGGTAAAGAGAAATTCCTCGCCCTCTTTGAGATATATCGTAAGAGTGTAAACGCCGTCGGCGTTCGTCATCTTGGTTGCGGGAGTGTAAACGTCCTGCCAGCCCGTGATGCCTGCGCCCTTGATATAGAAATCGGTAACAACTTCAACCTCGGACTGAACGTCGCCGTTGCGAACCCAAGTAATTTTGTCGAAGGGGTTGATATTGAAGTTTTCCTTACCCGCCTCAGTGTAGCTGGGGTGGTTGGACTCGTAAGTGTCGTCCGCAGGGTGAGTTGTAAGGGTAAACGTGTAGTTGCCCGAAAGTTCAACCTTGATGTTGTTTCTCTTGGCGGAGTTTTCACCTATCGTGCCCGCACCGCTGAAAACAACCGTGCCGTCCTCAAGAGTCAGCGTGTCGAGATAGCCGAAGCCTCTCTGATTTTCCCACGCGCTGTTGATGGCGAACTGGAACTGGTCGCCTGCGTTGAGGTCAAGAGTAACGGTGTATTCGTTCTTACCGTCAGCCTTTTCCATTTTGTGCTCGTCGGTTATGACCTTACCCCAGTTGCTCGTAATGAGTAATGGGCTCGTTCCGCTTCCGACTACGAAAAATTCACGCACGTCTGCTACGGACGCAGCGGAAAATCCGGCAAATACCGCAGTGTCGGCGGTGATTGCATTGTTAAAATCAAACTTATGTGTCATTGAGGGCTCGCCGAACCAGTCAATAAAGGTGTAGCCTTCCTTTTCGGGAGTCCATTCGGTCGCCTTTCCGCCTTCTTTGACGGTTTCCGTTTTCAGAACCGTCTCACCGTCGTAGTAAGTAACGGTGAAATTTTTCTCAACCGGCGGTTTGTCTACCACACAGCCCGTAAGCAGGGACAGCGTGAGTACGGCAATAATAAAAATCCGGAAAAATCTCGTTTTCTTCATAGTTCTTACCTCGTTTCTTTATTTCGATAAGCATCTGCTTAATCGATTAAGTAGATTATATCACGCTTTTTACAAGTTGTCAATAGAATTTTACCATTTTTGTTAATATTTTTTGTAACTTCTTACAATGAACATCTGAGAATTAAGTCCCCACACTTGAATTTTATGCTCGGAATATAATTAAATGTAGCGTTTTTCTCAAAAATGAACGAAAATTTACGTGCCTGCACGGAGCAAAAATATCTGAAATTTTCAAAAAAATCAGGACGCTTTCGCTGTCCTGATTTTATCATTTCATCAAATCGGCTACCGTGATGCTGTCAAGATAACCGTTCACCACACAGTCAAGCCCCTTCCACATCGGCAGAGTTCTGCACTCGGCGCTGCGACGGCACGGCTCGCCCTTGCAGTCAAGACACGACACGGAAATAATATTTCCCTCGGTCAGACGGATAATATCGCCTATTCTGTAATCCTCGGGCGCGTGCGTAAGGCGGTATCCGCCCCCTTTTCCGTGAATTCCCTCTATCATATTCGCCTTTACAAGCAAGGGCAGAATTCTTTCAAGATATTTGAGCGAAATACCCTGCCTGTCGGCGACCTCTTTCATAGCCGTGTAGCCCTCGCCGTTGTTCTCTGCCAAATCAATAATCACGCGCAGAGCATATCTTCCTCTCGTTGATATCATCATCGCATCACACCTCGTTTCCTATTCCTATTATACCGCAAAGCAAACGGATAATCAAGCCCCGTCTGAGGAATAATCGCCAAATCAATCAGTTAATCAAATTAAATCAACTGAAACTCAGCCGCAGTGCGAGCAGCTGTCGCAATCGGGGAAAAGCGAGCAGTCGTACTCAATTCCGTTTCTGTCGTAGTAGTCCTTAATCGCCTTTTTGATAGCCTCTTCCGCAAGCACCGAGCAGTGCAGCTTGTGCGCGGGAAGCCCGTCAAGAGCCTCCGTGACCGCCTTGTTCGTAACCCCCAACGCCTCTGAAATCGGCTTTCCCTTTATCATTTCCGTCGCCATTGAGCTCGACGCTATCGCGCTTCCGCAGCCGAAGGTTTCAAATTTCACGTCGGTAATAATATCGTTCTCGATTTTAAGATAAATTTTCATAATATCCCCGCAGACGGGATTGCCGACCTCACCGACACCGTCCGCGTCCTCAATTACTCCCACGTTTCGCGGATTGCGGAAGTGGTCCATTACTTTTTCACTGTATAAAGCCATTTTCTTTTTACCTCTCATTCTGCGAAAATATGGTTTCGCTTGCCGTTTACAAGCTCCCGCCAGAAGGGTGACATATTGCGGAGATACCCCACCACCTCGGTAACGGAACTGATGATATAATCGACGTCCGTCTCGGTGATATCGTCGCCGAGCGACAGACGGAGTGAGCCGTGCGCGACCTCGTGAGGTCTGCCGATAGCAAGCAGAACGTGGCTCGGATCAAGCGAGCCCGACGTGCAGGCAGAGCCCGAGGAAACGCAAATTCCTCTGTCGTCAAGCAAAAGTATCAGCGATTCGCCCTCAATTCCTTCAAAACAGAAGCTTACGTTGCCGGGAAGCCTTGAATTTCTGTCGCCGTTAAGCTCTGAATATGGAATTTTATCAAGCCCGTCAATCAATTTGTCACGAAGTGTGCAAAGTTTTGCGTAAGACTCGTCGATTTTTGAGCACGACTCTTCAAGCGCCGCCGCCATTCCCACGATAGCGGGCAGATTTTCCGTTCCCGCTCGCTTGCCCCTCTCCTGCGCGCCGCCGTTTATAATCGGCTCAATGGGGATTCCCTTTCTGCAATAAAGGGCACCGACGCCCTTGGGACCGCCGAACTTATGCGCCGAAAGAGAAAGCATATCGATATTTTGCGCCCTGACGTCAATGTGAAGATGTCCAACCGCCTGAACGGCGTCTGTGTGGAAGAGCACTCCCCTCTCGCAACAGACCTTTCCAATCTCTTCAATGGGCTGAACAGTGCCGATTTCGTTGTTTGCGTACATGACGCTGACAAGACAAGTGTCCTCACGAATCGCCTCCCTCACCTGATCGGGCGTCACGATGCCGTTTTCGTGAACGTCGAGCAGAGTTATCTCAAAGCCCTGTAATTTGAGCTTTTCAAGTGTGTGCAAGACGGCGTGATGCTCAAATGCCGTAGAAACGATGTGCTTTTTGTTCTTCCTCTCGCCAAGCCTCGCGGCGGAAATAATTGCCTGATTGTCCGACTCGCTTCCGCCCGAGGTGAAGATTATCTCGCGCGCCTCACACCCCAGAGTCTTTGCGACTCTGCTCCTTGAATCCTCGAGAATTTCCTTTGCTTTCTGCCCAAAAGCGTATAAACTCGAGGGATTGCCGTATGTTTCTCTCATGCACGGAATCATTGCATCTATTGCCGTGTCACTGAGTTTCGTAGTAGCTGCGTTATCTGCATAAATCATATTTTTATCCTCTGTCCTAAAACCGCGCTTTGAAAAAATTACGTCCTGCGCGTGCTTTTCGTAATGCTTATTCATATTTACCTACTGTTTAAGTAGGTAAATAAATTGTACCATGTTTTACCCACCTTGTCAATAGATAAATGCAATTTTACCGATTTAATATTTTTCAACAGCTCGCACCCCGAGCGCCCCTTGACAAACGCAAATTAAAGTTGTATAATGTATGAACAATAACATTTTTCGACAGGGCTCGTCCTTATCAGAAAGGCTAAAAAATGCAAAAGCTCAAAATCAATTCCGAATTTTTCTCGGGCAAAATCTATCCGCTCGTAATGAGCGCGTTAATTCTTATCGGTTATTTCTTTGAGATTGAGGCGTACACCGCGGCGCTGAATATGCTCGTCGTCAGCGTGGCATTTCTCACCTCACGCTCGGTAAAACCGATGATGTTCTTCGTGCTGACCTTCTTCTATCAGATGACGGTAGCAAATTCGCCCATGGACCCGACACGCTCCGATAACTACTCGACGGGAATACGCCCCTACCTCTTAATAGGCGGAGCGGTTGCATTCGTAGTTTGCGGATTCATTTACGCGCTCAGAAATAAATTCTTTACCAAGATAAATTTCTTCAAAATTCCGCTCTTCGTTCCGATGCTCGCACTCGCCTTCGGACTTGTAAGTAACGGACTTTTTGCAGACGATTACACTATCGGAAATCTCCTTTGGGGACTTGCGCTGGTCGTAGTTTACGTAATTCTCTTCTTAATGCTCTACCTCGGGCTTATGGAGGAAGACGTAAACGAGATTACAGATTATTTCACATACATAACCTTGCTTATTTCGTGGATACTCCTTATACAGGTCGCGGGAATTTACCTGTCGGGTAAGCTCTTCGTTGACGGCGGAATCGACAGAGGTGCGTTCACCCTTGGATTCGGCAAACAGAACGCCGTCGGCTTCGTGCTTGCGAACCTCATTCCGATGAATTTCTACGGATTTATGAAGAATAAATGCAAATTCGCTCCGTATCTCCACCTCTTCACCGCGTTTGCCCTCTTCGGCGCAACGCTCACGAGCACGTCGAGAAACGCAGTGCTCATCGGCGGAATTTATTTTGCATTCTGCTTTGTTTTCATGATGTTTGCAGGCGAGAGAAAGAAGATAGCGCGCATTATCGTACCCGTTTCAATAGTTGCCGTCGCAGCGGTTATCCTGCTTTTCTTCAAGGACGAATTTATCACGCTTATTAAACACTATATTGAAAGAACGAAGGTCGATGACTTCACGCATAACGACCTCAACAATTCGAGCGCGGGAAGAATAGACATCTGGCTTCGTTGCTTTGAAATATTCAAGGAAAATCCCATTTTCGGCGTGGGCTTCTACGGCGAGGAGATGGGCTTCATCGCAACGCCCATGGCGTCAATCATTCCTCATTTTGCTCACAATACGCTCTTCCAGCTCCTTGCGGGAATGGGCGCAGTCGGCACGCTCTGCTACGGATTTTACAGAGCTTGCACGCTCAAATATATTTTCCGCAAGCCCACGCTTGACCGCTTTATGCTGATGGTCAGCGCTTCGATGCTCCTCACGGGAAGCATTCTCGACAATCATCTTTTCAATATCTACCCCGGCTTCTATTATACAACCGCGCTTGTTATTGCGGTTTTAATCTACGAGAAGCAATTTAAGAAAGAAGATAAGTAACAAAAAGACCAAGGCAAACCGCCTTGGTCTTTTTGTTACTTTTATTCCTTATCAAAATAAGGATACATATCAACTTCTTCCTTTGGATAAACCGAAGGATAATTCTCGGTATAATAATTCTTGTGAACTATATTGCTCTCGTCGAACTCACCGTCGGGAGTGAGGGTGAGTATAGTACAACCGCGCTGATATCCCTTTTCACCGATGTCGCCGTATGCAACATAGTCAATGCTGTAACCGTATGATAAAATAACGCCCTTGTATTTCATAACGAAATTGTTGAAATGGTCGTGGCCGAAGAACATCGCCCTTGTGTTTCCGAGCTCGAGCACCGTTTCAAAAAGATTTTCGTCGGTGTCGGGGCAGTATACAACGTCATCCTTTTCGCCGTCGTGTCCGCCGAGCCACTTTGCGTCCTCGGTGTCCTTACGTTCATTTGCAATAAACTCGTCGTAGGAATATTTAACTTCCTTAATCGGAATGTGGAAGAAAAGCAAACTGGATTTGGGCGAATAAAGCTAGATAATCTCTCTGTACCAGTCCACCTGATTCTGATTTATCGCCTCGTAATCCCAAAGAAGTCCGAATAAATCCCAGGGCATATAGGCGTGTGAGTCGAGCATAATCAGGGACTTGCTGATTTCACCCGCAGAATTTTTGACGTTTATGACGTGATTTCCCTCTCCGCTCACTCCTTCGGGGCTATGTGCAAAGAGTGAGTATTTCAAGTCGTCGGAGGCATACATATCCGCAACGTAGGCTCTGCTTCTGTAATTGTAATTTTCCGCGTCGTGATTTCCGAAGGTTACGGTGTAATAAACGCCGAGATTTTCCATAAGTCTTATGAAATACGAATGTGCATACGAATTATCTACAATACCAAAATAAATCATAGCATACGAGATATCTCCCGTAACGACCACAAGGTCGGGTTTTTCAGCTTCAATCATAGCCGCTACTGCGTTCAGAGCCTTTTTGTCGCTCTCTGCAAATAAAGCTCCGCCGACCAGATGAATGTCCGTAAGCTGCATAACCTTAAAATCACCGTCGGTCTCAAAATAAGCATTTCCGTACTCGTCGTAGGACGGGGTGAGCTGATTTTCAATCTCCACCTTGGAAAAACCGTCAACGTACGCGAGCATATCTTCCTCATTTGCCTTGTTGGCAAAATCCAAGCCCACGAACGCGCCAACAATAACGGCAACGACAACGAGTAACGCTATAAGAATTTTGTCCATTTTAATACTGCCCTTCTTTTTGGATATTTTTCATGCTTATTATACTCCAAAAAAGGCGGCATTGTCAACACAAATTGTAAACAAAATGTGAATTTGCTTTACTTTTCGTTACAGCCGTGGTATAATCAGGTAAAGCGAAGAGCTTACATAAAACTCATAAGGAGGTTTTTTATGCTGAATTTAAGAAAGAAGGGCTCGGCTTCGTACGTAGCTATCGTAATTTTACTCGTCCTGTCGCTTGTAATTACGGTTCTGACCGTATGGCCCCGTCCGCAAAATCACAAGGGCGATAACCCCCTCTTAAAAGGCGACGGCAATAAACCACTTCTCGTAGCCCACAGAGGCGGAGCGGGCGAGTTCCCCGGAAATACGCTTGAGGCGTTTTACAACGCATACAGCGTGGACGAAAACGTCGTAATGGAAACGGATATCAATCTTACCGCCGACGGCGTGCTTATTCTCTGCCACGACACCACTCTTGACAGAACGACAAGCGTAAACGGCGAAGTCCGCGACTGGACATACGCAGATCTTATTGAGCAAAAGGTCAATTTCGGTTATTATAACAAAGCCGAGGGCGAAAAAACTCTCTATATGGACGAATATGGAAAAGTCGTTTATCCCTCAACGCTCGGCGGTGAGTATTCGGAAGGACTCCCCGGACGCGATAAGGAAATTTTCATCGCCACGACTCTCGAAGAGCTGCTCGTCGCCTTCCCCAACAACATTATCAGTATCGAAATTAAGCAGAGCGGCGAAACGGGACTTCTTGCAGTTAAAGAGGCGCTTCGCATAGTTGAAAAATACGACGCATTTGACAGAATTATTTTCGCAAGCTTCCACGATGAAATTTACGAGGAATATCAAAGACTTCAGCGTGAGGGCGAAGTTCCCGATACGTTTATGTGCTCCCCCGCCATGGGCGCAGCCGTAAAATATTACGCACTCTATCTGTTCGGTCTTGATATGTTCTTTGGCGACGACATCAGCGTTTTGCAGATTCCGATGAGCGAGTACGGATTTAATCTTTCCACCCCGCGCCTCATAAAGAACGCGCATAAGCACAATATCGCAACTCACTATTGGACGATAAACGAAGTTGACGATATGGTAACGCTTATCGAGAACGGCGCAGATGCCATTATGACGGATTATCCGCATAAGCTCGGCAATCTGCTCGATTCTATGGATACCGAATAATATGAAAAAAGGAGCGAAAGCTCCTTTTTTCTTACCTCTTGACTTTTTCCGCGGCGTGTGATATTATTATAATAAATAACTATTTCACAAAATCGAGGTGGCAAAATGTCAAAGGCGTTAGGAGAGATAAGCACGGCGTCGCTTGCGTATCTCGGGGACAGCGTCCTTGAAGTCTGCGTGCGCGAGTTGCTTGTCGGGCACGGCATTTCAAGCGCAAAGAATCTGAATACCGAGGCCCTTGCTTTCGTTAAAGCCGAGGCGCAGGCACAGGCGATGATAAATATTATTCCCGCACTCACGGACGAGGAAAATGCGCTTTACAAACGCGGAAGAAACATCGGACACACCAACACGCCGAAGTCCGCAACGGTAGGTCAGTACCGTATGGCAACGGGTATGGAAGCACTTTTCGGCTATCTTCATCTTCGCGGTGAGCGAGATAGGATTGCAGAGCTTTTCGCACTCGCCTACGCCGACAAAATCGCCGCACTTGACAGCAAAAACACTTAAAGGAGATTACTAAAATGAGCAATCCGAAAATCAAAATCAACGTTGAAGGCTTCGGCACGATGTGCGCGGAGCTATATCCGGAAATAGCACCCGCAACGGTCGAAAATTTTCTCGGTCTTGTAAAAAATCACTTCTTTGACGGTCTTATATTCCACCGCGTTATCCCGGGATTTATGATTCAAGGTGGCGGCTTTGACACAGATTTCAACCATAAGGACGCAAATTCAATCAAGGGAGAGTTCACCGCCAACGGCTTTAAGAACGACTTAAAACACGAGAGAGGCGTTCTCTCGATGGCAAGAACGAGCGCGCCCAACTCCGCGTCAAGTCAGTTTTTCATTATGCACGCGCGCGCTCCTCATCTCGACGGTCAGTACGCAGGATTCGGCAAGGTCTTTGAGGGACTTGACGTAATCGATAAAATAGCAAATGTCCCCACCACCACGAAAATGTGGATGTATCAGGATTGCCCCCGCAAGGACGTAGTAATTTCGTCCATTGAAATCATCGAAGAATAATGGCTGCAAAAAAAGTCAACTGGAAAGGCGGTGCATTAATAGCACCCATTCCACCCGTTATGGTAAGCTGCGGCGATATGGAAGAGTCCAATATCATCACGATTGCCTGGACGGGTATTCTCAATACGATTCCGCCGAAAACCTATATCTCGGTGCGCCCGAGCCGTCATTCCTACGGAATAATCAAGGAAAAGGGCGAGTTCATTATCAACTTAACTCCCGCAAGCCTCGTCAAAGAGGCGGACTTCTGCGGAATATATACGGGCAAAAAGGTCAATAAATTTGATAGGTGCAAATTCACCAAAATCAAGGGCACGCAGGTCGATTGCCCCATGATTGAGCAAAGCCCCCTCAATATCGAATGCCGTGTTACGGACGTAGTTCCGCTCGGCTCTCACGATATGTTTGTCGCGGACATTCTTTGCGTAAACGTAGACGAAAGCCTTCTTGACGAAAACGGCAAGCTCTGCTTGGAGCGCGCAAATCTCTCCGCGTTCGCGCACGGCGAATATTTCGAGCTCGGCAAGAAAATCGGAAGCTTCGGCTTCTCCGTAAAAAAGAAGAAAAAACACAAATCTACTAATAAAAGGATAGAAAGGAAGTAATATTATGCTTCAGACAGAAGGAAGACAATACCACGTACCCGCATCATTCGGCGAGGTAGGAAGATACTGCATTCTCCCCGGCGACCCCGGCAGATGCGAAAAAATAGCTCAGTTTTTTGATAATCCCGTACACCTTGACACAAACCGCGAATACTGCATCTGGAACGGCACTCTTCTCGGCGAGAAGGTTACCGTTTGCTCAACGGGTATCGGCGGTCCTTCCACCGCAATAGCAGTTGAAGAGCTCACCGCTTGCGGTGCTGATACGTTCATTCGCGTAGGCACTTGCGGCGGAATTGACCTCGACGTTAAGGCGGGCGACGTCGTTATAGCAAACGGCGCAGTCCGTCAGGACGGCACGAGCGTTGAGTACGCGCCCCTTATGTTCCCCGCCGTTGCAACGACCGAGGTGCTCATTCCCCTCATCGAAGCGGCAAAAGCCAATAAGAGCAGCTATCACGTAGGCGTAGTTCAGAGCAAGGACAGCTTTTACGGTCAGCACAGACCCGCAAAAATGCCCACCGCACCCCAGCTTCTCGCTCAGTGGGACGCTTGGAAAAAGCTCGGAGTTAAGGCGAGCGAAATGGAAGCATCTACCCTTTTCGTCGTCGCCGCTCTCCTTAAAGTCCGCGCAGGCGCTTGCTTCTCCGTCGTTTGGAATCAGGAAAGATACGACGCAGGACTCGACTCCGACGACGTCAAAAACGTCGATACCGAGGAAGCAATACGCGTGTGCGTTGAAGCTATTAAGCTGATGATTGAGGAAGACAGGAAATAAAACAATCCGCGAAAAACAGAGAAACGCTCGGCGACCGCGCATCAATGTAGAGGGCGACGTCCCCGACGCCCCGCATTGCGTTCGTGTAACCGTAAAGATACCGAAACCCCAATATCCACTTTTCTCTTTGAGAAAAAAGGCTCAAAGAGAAAAGTTCGCAAAAGAGAAACGCCGTTTTTCCCGCTACGCGCGGAGCGCCCGCTTTTGAAAAAGCGGGGCAAAACAATCACTTGGGCAAGTGCGAACACAACGAAAAAGCACCCTTCGGGGTGCTTTTCTGTATTCAATTCTATTTCTTCTTGCCGAAAAGGAGAGCGCCGACGTCGGGCTTGGGAACTTTTATATCGAGAACGAATAAAAATCCCATAACTGCGGGGGCTATGTAATAGAGCACGTGCGCCGCGGGTGCGGGCAAAAACGCGCCTACGAGAAAAACAATCGGAGTAATTATCGAGGAGCACGTAATGGGCATACCGCGAAAATACTTCACGCAACCGTCCTCATTCGCCTGTCTTGATATTTCAAGAACATTGAAAAAGGCAAGTCTTATAAGTCCTGCGAGAACATAAAGCACCAAAATCACAACACCGAGAGCGCTGTCCACTCCGCTAAGATAGAAGAGAATTGCAGGGAAAACACCGAAGCAAATAATGTCGCAGAGTGAGTCAAGCTGGATTCCGAAATTCTTTTCGTCCTGCGTTCTGTTCTTTTTTGTTCTCGCCACGATTCCGTCAAAGAGGTCGCAAAAGCCCGAAAACAAAAGGCACAGCACGGCGAGGAGCAAATTTTCTCTGTAAGCGAGCACCATTCCGACAAGGGAAGATGCAAAACTTATATAAGTTAATATTACGGTGTAGTCAAAAAATCCTATAAAATGCAAAATAAGACCTCCAAGTTATTCTTTTTCCTCGGTATTTTGCTTATTTTCAGCACGGTCCATAATAAATGCGACCGCAAATCCCAAAGCAAAGCAAACGAGGGAAATTACCATAGTCCAAACGCTCTCAAAGCTTCTCGGAATGGTTTTCAGCGACGATGAGATTACAAATCCCAAAATAATTCGTGAAACGATAGCGTACTGCTTTTTGAAAAGCATATTCACAACTCTCGCCAAGAGCAAAACCGTAATTACGATTCCTATTCCGAAAGGAATGAGCACGCCGAGATTGAAATCCGCTATTCCGCCTGCCAATGGCTCATAAAGTCCGAGATAAATGAGCAGACTTGAAGAGCTTAAACCGGGAACGATAATGCTTATACCCCACATAAATCCGCAGAAAAGGAAGCTGACAAAATTCGCGGGAACGACGAGAGCCTCTCCGCCGTCAAGTATATGGAAGAAAAGATAGGAAACCGAAACCGAAATGACGAAGGGCAGCCAGCCCGCCTTTCTGTCGGGGTCGGCGTCCTCGCTTCTCTTAAAGAGCTCGGGCAAAGTTCCGCAGACGAGTCCGAAGAAAAGCAATATCGCCACGTCCGGAGCAAACGCGAAGAAAATTTCCACGAGCCTTGCGAGTAAAAAGAAGCCGAGCACTCCGCCGATTCCGAACGGAATGAGCATTTTGTAATTTTCTTTTACAGCCTTGACGGGATTCGTAAAGAATGCCATCAGCGTTTCATAAATTCCGAAAACAACGCACAGCACACCGCCGCTGATGCCGGGAAGTATAGCCCCGACACCCACGAGAGCGCCCTGAATCGCGTATATTATACTTTTTTTGATATCAATTTTAATTTTCATTTTGATGAATAAGCTTTAGCGCGTCAATAGTGTAAAGAGTAAACGAGAACAGCATAAAGAGCGTGCAGAAGATAATCGAAACGGCGGAAAACGTGCTCATGGCCGCGGGCGCAATAAAGTCAGGCAAAGCGATATGAAGTGCCATCATAATCACAAGAAGCACCGTTGACGCCTTGCCGTGCCACTTGGCACATTCCACCTTTTCGGTTTTTTTGAACACTTCAAGGCGGAGCAAAAGCGAGCTGAGCTCTTTTACGAAAAGCACGACGCACGGAAGTATCATCAACTTGAATTTCGTAATAAGACACGCGATGACCGTAATCTGCGTGGCTTTGTCGGCAAGCGGGTCAAGGAATTTGCCGAAATCGGTTATCATATTGAATTTTCTTGCGATATATCCGTCAATCATATCGGAAATACTCGAAATGGCTATAAGTACAACCGTCAGAATGTTTTCGTGCGCGAATATATACGTATATACTATAACGGGGATTAGCAAAAGTCGGAAAATCGATAACATATTGGGCACGGTAAAAAGCTCGTCGTGCATCTTTTTGAAAATTTTTTTGAAAAGTTCTTTCATACTTCCTCCTTATGCAAACAATGTACAGTTATTCAATCTTAATTATACGATTTTTTGCATATTATGTCAAGAATTATTTTTCTAAATACATAATTGTTAACAAATGTTTTGAAACCGTTAACATTTTTATCAAATTTACATAAAAAAACACATCTTTTCCCGATATGTAGTTGCAAAACCCCAAAAAATGTGATATAATGATTCATTATGAATAGAAAAATCACAAAACGGAGGATAAAATTGAGTTCAACAGTAAAACAGAACAAAATGGGCTATATGCCCGAAAATAAATTGCTTTTGTCAATGTCAATCCCGATGATGCTCTCCATGCTGATTCAGGCGATGTACAATATAATCGACGGACTTTTCGTCGCTGCGATAAACCCCGAGCTCCAGTACGAGCTGACCGCGGTAAATCTATCCTTCCCCGCACAAAACCTTATGATAGCGGTGTCCGTCGGCGTGGGCGTCGGCATAAACGCGCTCATTTCCCGAAATCTCGGACTCGGAAACCGTGAAAAAGCCGACAAAATAGCGAGTCAGGGGCTCTTTCTTGCCATAGTCAGCTATATTTTGTTTGCGAGCGTCGGCACGCTCGCCGCGCGCCCTTATCTCCAAATGATGACGACGGATATCGCCGACGCGTCCGCTCGCGCAGAGGTCGTGGAAATGGGCACGAGCTATCTTCAAATCTGCTTTCTTTGCTCCTTCGGACTTTTCTGTCAGGTAGTCCACGAAAAATTTATGCAGTCAACGGGCAAGACCACCCTTTCTATGACGACACAGCTCGTGGGCACGATATTCAATATTATTTTCGACCCCATTCTTATTTTCGGTTGGCTCGGGTTCCCCGCCCTCGGAATTAAAGGCGCGGCAATCGCCACCGTCCTCGGTCAGATACTGTCGGGACTTACGGGCGCACTTCTGCACCTTCGCTTTAACAAAGAGGTAAGACTCCACGCAAAATTCATAAAACCGGACTTCAAGTGCATCAAAGAGATATTTGAAATAGGTCTTCCCTCAATTCTTATGAACTCCATAGGCTCGTTTATGACGGCAACCTTCAATAAAATCATTATGCCGCTCAGTGAATACGCAGTCAATGTTTTCGGTATCTACTTCAAGCTCCAGAGCTTCGTGTTTATGCCCGTTTTCGGCTTCAATAACGGTATGATTTCAATAGTTTCCTATAACTACGGCGCGCGCAAAAAGAAGAGAATAATCCGCACGACCTATCTCGGACTTATATACGCCGTCAGCTTTATGCTCCTCGGATTCACACTGTTCCAAATCTTCCCCGAGGTCTTTCTCTCAATGTTCAATATGAGTGAGGAAGCTATAAGCACCGTCGGAGTAAACGCCCTGCGAACCATCTCCATAAGCTTCATCTTCGCTGGATTTTCAATCATCTGCGGAGCGGTGTTCCAGGCACTCGGTTACAGCGTTTTCTCAATGATAGTGTCCATAGGCCGTCAGCTCGTTACGCTTCTCCCCGTCGCGTACCTGCTCTCACTGACGGGAAATATCAACTACGTCTGGTGGGCTTATCCCATCGCCGAGTTCGTTTGCCTCGTGCTTTCCGTGTTCTTCTTCATTAAAATTTATAAGACGAAAATCGCCCCCATTCCCGATGAGGACGTGTAAAATAATTATTTACGGAGGTAAATTAAATGTATAAAATTATATTTTTCGTATTGCTCGCCCTTAACTTTGTTTTCAAACTCTTTTTACAGATACTTGATAATAAACAGGTCGGCAAGCCCCTGCCCGCAAGCGTTGCGGATATCTATAACAAAGAGGAGTATGACCGCTGGAGAAGATACAACAATAAAAAGGACAGACTCTTCCTTATAAGCAGAATCGTCTTTCTCGCCGTAAGCATCGTGCTCTACTGCACGAATTTCATTTCTTTCATTTACTATCTTCTCCCCGGAAACGAGATAGTAAAATCAATTCTTTTCTTCGCGCTGATGAGCCTTGCTGACATCGTCGTAGGACTTCCGTTTGAGTACATATTCAACTTCAAAATTGAGGCGGAGTTCGGATTTAATAAGATTACACCCAAAACCTTCGTGCTCGACCAGATAAAGAATTTTGTTCTTAATACTCTGTTTACCGTACTCATCTTCATGCTCGTTTACGGCGCGTATGCGCTTATCGGCGAGTATTTCGGCATAATTGCCTTTATAGGTATTGCCGTAATTATGATAGTGTGCAGCGCTCTTTCAACCGTGTTCTCAAAGATTTTCAATAAGTTCACACCTCTGCCCGAGGGCGAGCTTCGCAATAACCTCACTTCAATGTTCGAGGAAGCGGGCTTTAAGCTCAAAGATATCTACGTTATGGACGCGTCGCGCCGTACAACAAAGGCAAACGCCTACTGCGGCGGTATCGGCAAGCTCAAACAGATAGTGCTCTACGATAACCTCGTAAATAATTATACCGACGGCGAAATAACCGCGGTTTTCGCCCACGAGCTCGCTCATTTTAAGAATAAGGACACCACAGTCCTGACTCTTTGTAACATTCTCAACTTCCTGCCGATGATGCTGATGATGAGCATTTGTATGATTTTCCCCTCGATTTCCGCAAGCTTCGGCTTCTCCGAGCCGAGTATCCTTTTCGCCTACTACGTAGCGTTCGGAAGCCTGCTCGGAATTGTTACTTCCCTTATGCAAATTCCGTTCAACTATATGTCAAGAGCCATGGAGCGCAGAGCCGACGCCCTCGCCTTTGAAAAAGGCTACGGCAACGAACTCATCTCCGCACTCAAAAAGCTCTGCAAGGATAGTCTCTCCGATATGAATCCCCACCCCACCGTAGTTAAACTCACCTATAATCATCCCCCGCTCCACGAGAGAATTGAACTTATTGAGACGAAGAAACAAAAATAATATTCAAAACACCAAGAAAAGGAGAGCCGAAGCTCTCCTTTAATTGTTTGTTTTATTATTCTGTAATCGTTACGGTAACAGTTGCGCGATGCTCTGTTCCATCTTTTTCAATATAGAGAATAATCAATTCGTATTCGCACGGTTCAGAAACTTTTTCATAGTTCCGAATCATATCGTTTGATAATGCCGTTTCCGTAAGGCTTCCATACTCCGTACCATCGGGTTTGGTAATCAGGGCGTACGCACCGTAAGTGCTGGGACCGCGAGAATTCCATCTACTCATAGTATATGTTAATATCATATCTCGAATTTCAATGGTACTTTCCTGAGACTCCGGATTTGAATCTGAACCGGGATCGGCTGTTGGGTCGGCTTCAACTTTCACCACAAGTATAGTAGCAAATTCGCCGTAAGATACAGTAACAGCTACTGAATCATTGGGAACTGAACTATCAAAACCTGTAAATGTCAGTTTAGTATAATCAACAAACTGCGCTGCTCCCGCTTTATTTGTTATGAGTTGAACTGTCAAGCCTTCGGGCTCAAACCTCTCTCCAACAAGATAAACCATTTTATTGGGCTTATTGGCAATTGCTATGCCGTAGGTAACCGCCAGCTCCTCTTGTTTCTGTCGTTCCTCGGAGACAAGTTGGAAAATAATTACGCCAATGATACAAGCAAGAAACAGAACGCCAACAACAATCAGTACGATTAGTTTTTTTCTTTTATGAATGCTTTGAAATTTCATTTTATTCCCCTGCTAATTCAAATACAGGTAATTTGCCCTGCTCATTGAAGTCGTAATTTTCAGGTGTAAAGAAATTCTGTTCAACAGCCGCAAGATATTCTCTTAAATATTGATAGTATATGGACTCTGCGCCATTAATCTGATTGTCATCGGTAGGAGTATGCACGTCTACAAGCAATTGATTGTAGTGGATACCTTTACTGTGGAAGAGACCAGCTACATCAGTTATGAGTCCACCAGCAGTGATAGCTAGGTCAAATGCCGCACCCATGTCATGCTTATAAAGTAGGTTATCATACGACGCAAGTCCACTTGTAACAAGTGTTTTATACTTATCATTCTCTATCAGGAAATCAAATTTTGTCGCATCACCAGGAGAATTCAACTTATAATCATTTGTTTTAAATACTACTCCGGCTTTCAACTCTGCTCCGGTTACTTCAACGGAAGAAACGACACTGTTGTTATATATATACGTACCTGATGGGCACACGATTGTAAACGTATCACTATCAGACACATTTGTAGTGAGTTTAATTGTATAGTTATATCTATATTTTTTGACAAGAGTACCTTTATAATCATTCGACTTTGCAATAGTTACGCTATAATTTAACATATACTTGTCAAGAGAAATCATACCTGAGTTAACATACTCCGTACCATTAAGGGTAAAGCGATAATCTTTATAAGTATCAGTAAACAAATCCTTAAAGAGGTCTTTCAACTGAATAAGCTCTAATGATATGCTATCTGTGGCTTCCATCTTAAGTGCTGGTAAAGACTCTGATACAGTGGAATCCATAAAGTTGTACTGCTTGAATTCTGCACCCGTTTCTACCTTTACTGTCTTATAATTGTCGTTAAACCAAGTAGCAACACCAACGCCGATAACATTAGTAGCACCGTCATTGGAGTACTTCTGCTGAACGGTTGTAACTGTTCCTCTGATAGTAACCGTACCGCCGGTTATGTCAATATTGGAGTATCTACCGCCGAAGAGAGTGCAATCTTCAATTATTGTATTACCACTTGTTCTCAAAGGAGAACGTGTGTTAGCAATATAACAGTTATAGATATAAGAATTACCTCTTGCCATGATTACAGATGAACCGCAATCATAAGATACTGAACCGGCAAATTCAGAATATACGCTACCAACAAGTTTCAAATCCTGAATCCTTGTATTCGTAATATCAATAATACCCTCTTCTGTTCTTATACCATTCTTAACATTGAAAGTAAAACCATTTCCGTAGATTGTCTTACCACTGACACAAAATTTATTAACAGTGCCGGACATTGTAATATCATTAAGGAAAACCGGGTTAACCGAAAGATATGCATTTTCAATCATATCAGCAAGTGCGTCGCCGGTATCACCGGTTTCTTCATACTCTCTGATATTTGTGCCACCTACTACTGTAAGTTCATAGTTTTTGGAAGCACGCAAACCGTCAACTGTTACAACGGCAATTATCTTCACGGGTATTGCAGGGTTAATAAGGTCAAAATCAATTGAGCCGTCAGCTCCTATGTTCTGAACAGATGCGAATACACCGTCAGTGCTTGCATCATTAGAATTTGTTGGCAATTTATAATTGTTATCCAAATTCTGAATGGTCTGGGCTTGACCTGCCTGAGGAACTATATAAAGGTTAAGTTTAACATTTTCGTATGTAGCCGATGAATCGACCTGCTTAAACAAATCGCTGAATTTGATCGTAGAGCCTTCAGTTCCGACGTATTTAAGACCGGAGCTTACCTGTGTGAAGAAATGTGCTCCGTGATTCAAAGTAATTGTTACCTTTTCTTTATAATAACCGCCGATAATTATCTCAAATGTAAATGTCATACTTGCATCTTCATCACCCATAAGTGTATTAGGTGTTACAAGTTTTGTTCCATCGGCGCTGTACTTCGTTTCACTGGCGGGAACAACAATCTTAATATCGCTATCATATTTAAAGTTTGTGCTTACCTTATTATCCCATCCTGTAAGAGTTGCACCAACAGTATATAAGCGTTTGAAACCTTCTGTTTCATTCAAATCTTCGCCCCAAAGAACGTCAATAGTATTAGTATCACCTTCCGATGTAGCTGTAGCGCCGTCTACTGTTATTGTGGCATTATTACCGCGGGAAAGATTTATTGCAAACGTCTTTGTCGCATCGCCACGAACAGCCGTTGCAGTTACATAAATAACAGATGTTGTGGGATACATATCACCAACTCTGGAGAGTGTAAGAACACCGTTGTCAAGAGAAATACCCTCATAAGTTGCAGGATTTCCATCACTATCCGTCAAAGCCCATGTTACTCTCGTAGATGAAACAGGTCTTGTAGTATTTTGTGCAACGATATCGTTTTTATAGAGTCCCAAATCAACAGAACCTGTATGCCATACGATTGTAGGAACATTAAGTATGTTTACACCGTTTGTATTTTCCTTTACCGAAGTATAGGATTTGAAATTATCCGGCACGGCAATATCGAATTCTACCATGGGATTTGCGCCACCGATGGGATACTCTTGTTCAGAGGGTTCAACAGGTGTAATTACAGGAGTTCCTGCATTAGCACCACTTGCGGGAATTGTAGTTTTCCACTCCTCACCATCAGCAAGAACGAAGTTTACATTTGTAAAATCTTCTGAAAGATTATCTTGAATTTCTTCAGCAGTTTTATTGATTATAACGGGTGCATTTGTTGCTTCACCTACAACTGTAACATTGAATGCACCAATACCGAAGAATTCAACATTTTCGGGTACTATGATGGAATCCACTTTGCCATCAACAGCAGTAAGAGTAATTTCAGGTGTTTCCATCAACTGAAGTCCCTCGTCATCGTGGAAGAACATATTTGTAAGGATGCTTGAATTTCTATTATAGAAAATTCCGTCCTTTGTTACCAATACGCTCTGGGCAGCGAGTGTTTTAAGTTCCGAGAGAATTTTATTTCCTGCGCAAAGTGTCTGGAATTCAGAATAATCAAATGTATCATCGGGATTTTCTCTGTCGAATGTGTAGAACTGTCTGATAACATTAGCAAGATCAGAGCCGGTTGTGTCTACATAGAAATACTGTCTATTCTCTGTAAAACAGTTACCGGGTCTTGCGTTATACTCGGGTTCTGCGGCATTTGCAAAATAATTAAATAATTTCTTTGCAAGAGAAACGCCGGCAGCACTGTCGGTCATTACAACATACTTGCCTGTATCAAGGTCAAAGTAGAAGTGTTGTTTTGACTGAGGCTCAAGCTCACCAAGTCCGCCTTCTTCGAGAATATACTGAGTTACCTGCCAAATATTATTCTCGTCGATTTCCTGTCCGTAGAACTCACCGTTTGAGTCAGCTTTGAGTGCTATCAAAAACTGATTGAGCTGAGTCGCTACATTTTCGTCGTTAGACACTGCGGCCCTTTCAATGAAAGAGGTATATCCAACTACGCTTACTGTTGCGAGAATTGCGAGAATCGCAATTACAACCAGCAATTCGACGAGGGTAAAGCCCCTCTTTTTGTTGTTTTTCATTACTAATTTTCCTCCGTAATTTTTTCGAGATATATTAGATTGATTTATATAAACGCCTTACGGCGCTGTTGTCCGTGTCAAGGTAGAAATCTTTCGGCTTGCGTGTAACGCCCGCGCAGACGGGACAGCCCGTGCCGTTTTCCTTGGATCTTGCATATACGTATGCTTGCCAAACGTGCCCCGCACTGCATTTCCACCAAACTTTTTTATGCGCGCCTTTCGTTACCTGCGTAGGTTTCAGGTCGCCGTTGAGCTTGTCGTCCCACTCCGATGCGAGGTGCGGGTTGACGGTTTTGAGGTCGTTAAAGCCTTCCCACGCCCTTTTTTTTGCACAGTATGGGCATTTGCTCTCGCCTGCACCCGTTCTTGCATGTATGTAAGCCTCCCAAGTATGCCCCAGCTCACATTTCCACCAAGCTTTTGACTTGCTTCCTGCCGAAACCTCGTCGGGTTTAAGCCGGTTAAGCTCGTAGCACCACTCTTTTGCCACGTCGGGACGCAAAAACGCAAGGTCGTTGAAGCCTTTAAGCACCACTTTGCTATCGCAGACGGGACAGCCCGAGCCCTTCGTTGCAGATGAGGTCATCACTTGAATGCTTTGCTTCCAGGAGTGCCCCAGCTCGCACTTCCACCAAACTGATTTTTTTGAAAATTCGGCAACCTCCGTGGGAGAAATGTCGGTGTTTTTCTCGTAATCCCAGAATTTCAAGACTTCCTTATTTACAGTCGTCAGGTCATTGTATCCGGCAAGCACCGCCTTGCCCGCGCAGTACGGGCAACCGCGTTTTGAGGAAACACGGCTGTTGATATTTGCTTCCCA
This sequence comes from Eubacteriales bacterium, assembly GCA_051867875.1. GTDB lineage: Bacteria > Bacillota > Clostridia > Oscillospirales > CAG-272 > RGIG4608. Next base: position 37,608 of record JBJDZG010000025.1, on the reverse strand, counting down.
TTTGTGCCCTTGAGAGCATCGCCACGACGCTTTTTTGTGAGTGCCGTAGGAAACGGTATCAACAGAAATTTGAGCATTCGCCTCCCTGTCCCACTCTCTTTCAAGTTCCGGATTAGTTTGGAAATATTCTGCCAGAGTCACAAAGAAACCTCCCAAATAAGCCTTGACAATACACAAAAAATGTGAAATTGTGTACTTTTTTGTAAGTTCCTTTTTTGAGCCTAAAAATCCCGCTATATGAAAAATTTGCCTCAAACTATTGACTTTTTACAAAAATGGTGATATAATACACGAAGAAAATGGAGTGAGTGTACCTTACAACAAAGTACACATTATTGTAAAAACGCCTGTTTACAAGGCTTTCGAGCTTTTGTAAATGTCCGCTTTATAGCGAAAAGTCGCAAGCGGCATACCGCACATTTTTGCCGCGGCAGTACCCGTAATCTCTCCGGAATTCCAACGCCCGTATACCTCACAGAAGTTTCCGGGCAGCGAATTGGGCGGCCTTCCGAATTTTACGCCCCGCGCTTTCGCCGCCGCAATGCCCTCGGCTTGCCTTTGGCGAATGTTGACACGCTCGTTCTCCGCAACGAAAGACAGCACTTGCAAAACGATGTCAGAAAGGAACGTTCCCATCAAATCCTTTCCGCACCGCGTGTCAAGGAGCGGCATATCCAGCACCACGATGTCCACGCCCTTCTCCTTTGTAAGCAGTCGCCACTGTTGCAGAATTTCCTCATAGTTTCGCCCGAGACGGTCTATGCTCTTTATGTAGAGCAGGTCGTCTTTTTTCAGTTTGCGAAGCAGTTGCTTGTATTTCGGACGGTTGAAATCCTTGCCCGATTGCTTGTCCACAAAAATGAAATTGTCCTCAATCCCAACCTCTCGCAAAGCAATCAACTGCCTGTCCTCGTTTTGTTCTCTTGTACTGACTCGAATATATCCGTATATATTCACAAAATAACCTCCTTTTTACATTTATAAATTGCTTTGCTTTGAATTATATCATCAAAAAGCAACGCCGAGAACAAAATTTTTCATTTTCGCGGGCACTCCGCCGATATAAAAAAATCGGGATGCCTTTTCGGCATCCCGATTCGGTTCGCTGACTTTGTCAGCAGTCTAAAACACCCGTACGGGTGCTTTTTGTTAGCTTTTCAAAAAATATTCTGCTTTTTTGCGCTGACTATTCAAGATACAGCGCATCGGCGTCGAGAAAAGCGTGGGTATTCAGAGAATTATCGGTGGGGATAATGCGCTCCGCTCCGCAGTCGCGGCAGACGACGCGGACGCCGTCGGAATTAATCTCAAAGCCGTACTTTTCGGAGTCGATTTCGTCCCCATCGGCATGAGCGTGATTGCACTTGCAAAAAATCTTGCCCTCTGCTTCAAGTTCGGAGAGCACGAAAAGCACGCTCTGCGTCAGCTCGCTGTCAAGTGCCTCGTCAGAGTCGTCCTCGTTGGCTTCTCTGATCGCGGAAAAATCGTCCATTCCGCATTTTTCCATAAGGTCGAGCAGTTCAAGCTCACTCTTCGCCAGATTTGCCTTGACGTAGTCCATCTCTCCGAGGAAACCGATATTCATATCCGAATACATACAGTTGAGGAAAAACTCGTCCTTTCCGAAAAACACGGAGGGACTTAATAGGTATGTATGCGGTTTCGGACAGATAAGGCAGGGCACAGTAAGTCTTATTTTGCCGTCGGACTGCTTTTCGATAAGCGCTTCACTTCCACCGCAGGAGCATTTGAGCTTAATCATAGGTGCGGAGAGCGCAAAAACGTCCACTGCGGAAATAACGCCCGCTCCGCATGAAGGACAGCGGTATGCGAAAGTAGTTTGTTTTTTATCAAGTACCATAATATACTCCCAAGTTCAAACAGCACGGACATAACCCGTGTTCAGACCGCCGATAAAGCCGTGCTACCGCAAGTGATTTTTTACAGAATTGGTATGGCGTTATCTTTATAATAAAGATAAGAACGGCACAAGGGCGTCATCGAGAGCCCTCGTGCCGACTTGCTTTTTCCGTTCTTACACTCCGGCGTACCCTTGTACGCCGACGAGAATGAGAACGAAAAATATCCCTGACTTTCTCAGCGGTCTGTTTTTTTGATAATTTCAATCAGTTAAAAATCGTCTTGAAGATGCTGTCGTTGATGTGAACTTCAAATTCAAGAGCCTCGTACCATTCGGTGAGGTCCTCGCTTGCAGCACCCGAATGAGCATTTACTCTCCAAGCCTCGTCAACCTCGCCGCCGTAGTACATAATGTGCCAGCCGTACGTTGTTTCGATAAGACCGAGCTCGCCCTCTGTCTTTGCAGCAAAGAGCCAATCAAGGAATTCTTCAACGTAGGAGTCGGACTCGTTAACGCTTTCATATACTACGTTGCTGTCAGCAGTCTTTTCTTCGCCGATCTCAACGAATGCCTCTCTGAGTTTTTCTTCGAGGTCTTCACCGTCTTTGAGGTTAGCCTTTACTTCCTCGAACTTTGTCTTGATTTCGGTGAGAAGTGCCTCAGCGGCAGCCTTAGCCTCGTCGCTTGTCTTGAAGGTGTTCTCTGTGTTTTCCGTAAGCTTTGTATCAACCTTGAAGAGAATGTGTGCTACGTCGCGCTCGATAGATTCATCTCTGTGAGCGCTCTCTGTTACGTAGTAAACGGTAAGTGTGTACTTGCCCTCTGCTTCGGCGGCTTCCTTTTCGGACTCGGAGAATTCCTTCTCGTCGATGAAGTAATCATTAACGTCAGCGTTTTCACCCTGCGTTTCGTCCTCACCGTACTCGATGCCGTACTGAGCCTTTACACCTGCGAAGAGGAACTTGCCAAGGTCAGTATCAAGCGTGTATGCGGCACTCTTTGTTGCATTCTTAATTACTGTGTTGAGCTTTGTGATAACGGAAGAAGGAATGGTTTTTGCAGCCTTTTCCCACTTTGTTTCCGTAGATTCATCAGCAGTTGCCTCTGCTTCTTTCTCATCTTCTTCAACGATATCGCTCTTGCCTTCCATAACAGCGTCGATAATCTGCTGTTTTACGCTTTCCTTGTATGCGTTGAGCACTTCCTCGGAGGGCTTGTCCTCTGTTGCGAGGTTCTTAACTGCGGCCTTGTAAGCGGATTCAAAGTTCTCGTCGAACTTGTACTCGATAAGCATACGCTTGAACTCGTCAGCGCTTTCAGCCTTAGCGAGCTTTTCGATGAACTCTCTGTCTCTTTCCTTGTTGATTTCGTTCTGGAGCTTTGCAGCAGCCTTGGCAGCAGCTACGGCGTCCTTGTATTCCTGAGAATCCTTTCCGCCCTCAAATGCCTTCTCGTCAACCTTCTCGGGCTCTACCGTCTGAGAAAGAGAGAATGTGAGGTAGTCGGCTGTGATGAAGGAGCTGAGATGGTCCTTGAAGTACTCTTCCTTGCGCTCGTCGGTCATACCGTCGTAGATTCTGTTGTACATTGTGTTGGAGTAATCGCTTGCGATATACTCGATAACGAGAGCGTTGCGAAGGTCGCTCTCACTTACGTACTGACCGAAGTTCTGGCGAAGGAAGGTAACGAAATCGACATTGTTCTTCTTTGCGCTTTCTTTAAGAGCCTTAATGGACTCCTTAGCGTAGTCCTCGGCCTTTGATTCAAGCTCGCTGAAATTAACCTCGTCGTCAACTCTTGCAGCCTCACAGTATTTGAGAAGCTTCGTTACCTGTGTCTTAGCCTGGCTTACAAAATAGTCGTAGTAGGTTTCCTTCTTGGAGCTGTCTGTGTACTGCTCGTCAAGAGGTTTGGATGGGTCAAATTTGATGTAACCGAGCAAGATATAGTAGTAGTACTGCTGATACCAGCTCTGATATACGGAGTTCGTGTAGTAGCTCATCATGGAGCCGTTTACTTTGTAGTGCTCACTTGATGCGCCTTCCTGCATACGGACGAAAATTCCCGTTGATGCCACGAGGGACACAACAAGTCCGAGCAAAATCGCAATTGTAACGATTAATGCGGCAATTCTCGGTCCGCTCGTTTTCTTTTTCTGAATAGGTTTAACCTGTGCCATTTTATATATCTCTCCTTTATGGGCATTAATAAAGTCATTATACTATTATATTATTATTGTTTTTTGAACTAATTATGAACACATTATGAATTTTGTCGTTATTAAGAGTTTTTACACATTTTTCATCACACGTTCATAATGATGGGAAGCACCATCGGACGGCGCTTTGTGCGCGTATAGAGATACTTTGAAATGTCGTCCTTGAGCTTGGTTTTAAGTGCTACTCTGTCAACGGTACGCGTGCGGTCAAGGTAGTCCTCAATGGAGCTTGCGGCAAGCTCCTTAATGTCGTCCATAAGCTCTTCAGCCTCGCGGACGTAGACGAATCCGCGCGACACGACGTCAGGACCCGAGACGAGCAATTTCATAGTGCAATCAACCGACGCAACTACGACGATAAGTCCGTCCTGCGACAGATGGCGGCGGTCGCGGAGAACGATATTTCCAACCTCTCCGACGCTGTTTCCGTTAACAAGGGATTTTCCCGAGGGAACAGTTCCGACGAATTTTGCGCCCGTCGCACTGAGCTCGAGCACCTTTCCGATATCTGATATGAAGATATCCCTCTCCGCCATACCCATTTCAAGCGCCAATTGACGGTTTGCGTCGAGGTGTCGGTACTCTCCGTGTATTGGCATAAAATATCTCGGCTTTAAGAGCGCCTGCATTAGCTTTAACTCCTCTTGGCAGGCGTGTCCCGAAACGTGAACGTTGACGAGCGCGTCGTGGAGCACCGTAACTCCGTTCTTGCAGAGCTCGTTGATTATTCTTCCTACGAGCTTTTCGTTGCCGGGAATGGGGCTCGACGAAAGAATTACTACGTCGTTTCTGCCGAGCGTTACCTCTCTGTGGTCGGAGAACGCCATTCGGTAAAGCGCGCTCATAGGCTCGCCCTGCGAGCCGGTGGTGATAATGGTAATCTGCTCGGGCTTGTAGCGTCTTATGTCCGCAATATCAATGAGCACGCCCTCGGGAAAGCTCATGTATCCGAGCTCCGTCGCCGCGCCGACGATATTGAGCATACTTCTGCCCGTAATGGCAACCTTTCTGCCGTGGCGGGCGCTCGTATCGATTATCTGCTGAACTCTGTGCACGTTTGAGGAGAACGTCGCAATGACTATTCTCTTATCGGCGTTCGTCGAGAAAATATATTCAAGCGACTTGCCGACCTTGCGCTCGCTGGGCGTGTAACCGGGGCGTTCCGCGTTAGTGCTCTCGCAGAGAAGGAGCTCAATCCCCTCTTTGCCGAGCTCGCCTATTCGCGTGATATCCATGGGCTCGCCGTCAATGGGTGTTAAGTCAAGCTTAAAATCTCCCGTATGGAATATCTTGCCCACGGGCGTGTCGATACAGAGCGCGCACGCGTCCGCTATCGAGTGATTGACGTGGATAAACTCAAGTGCAAAATTCGAGCCGATTTTTACAGTGTCGCCCGCGCTGACAACCTTGAGAGTAGCTTCCGTGGGGAGCTTGTGCTCCGCGAGCTTGTTTTTGATAATTCCGAGAGTCAGGAGAGTTCCGTAAATCGGAATGGGCGACTCAAGCTCGCGGAGAAGATACGGAATTCCGCCGATGTGGTCCTCGTGGCCGTGCGTTACCACGAGCGCGCGAACTCGCTCGGAATTTTCTTTGAGATACGTAAAATCCGGCAAAACCAAGTCGACGCCAAGCATATCCTCGTCGGGGAATGCAAATCCGCAGTCGATGATTATGATGTCCTCGCCACATTCAAGCACGGTGATGTTTTTGCCTATCTCGTTAAGTCCGCCGAGGGAAATCACGCGCACCTTGGCGCTGACGTCCTTTTCAATCGTCGGAACGTATCCGCGCATCTCGCTCTTGCGAGGAGTTTTAGACTTTTTACTTGATTTTTCCGCGGATTTCTTGTCGGTTTTTTTATCGGATTTTTTCCCGGAGCTTTTCTCGGACGTATCGTTGACTTTTTTACCGTTTTTGGCTTTTTTCTCAGCCTTCGGCTCCTTCGCAGACTTGCTCTCGGACTTTTTGCCCGATTTCTTACCGTTTTCAAGCTCGCTTACCGCCGTATCACTCATAAAATTGGGCGTTACCGCTTCGCTTTTATCTTTTTTTGACTTCGATGACGAGCGCTCAATGCTCTCAAGAGCCTCTTCACTGAGCTTAGCAAGCGTCTGGCGAACGTATTTTTTTGACGCCTGCTTCTTGTTTCCGCCCTTTGCGCTCTTTTTGCGCTGATGAACGGGTGCTTTCACTTTTTCTGTTGCAATTTCATTTGTATTTGCGGTTTTTTCCTGTTTTGTTTTCATTAAATCTTCCCACTTCCTTTCAAAATATGTAGTATGTAGTTTCATAAATATTAAAAATTTGCACGCAGAAAGACCGTGCACAGCACGGTTTTTTAATGTTAACGGCTCTTTTGCGAAAACACCTCACGGACTATAACGACCACACCGATATGTACGTTTTCAGAGACGTTGTTTGTTACGGACTTTTCATCCTTTTTATTATACCCTACAAATCCCCTTTTGTCAATAGAAATACCTCGACAAATTGTGTCAATAAACTCAAATGTGAGCAAAAGACTGATTCTCATAAGTTGGATGTTGCTTTGTAGGGGGCGACGTCCTCGACGCCCCGCCCTACGTTCGCGCAGGCTCACGCACAACAACCGTAGGGACCGACGTCCCCGACGCCCCGTTATGATTGTGCGATGTGCGCACACCTTAACCGTAGGGCGGGGGCTTGCTCCCGCCGTCGCAAAAGGCGGGCGAAAACAATCGTATAGGTGCGGTGCAAACACAACAGCCGTAGGGACCGGCGTCCTCGACGGTCCGTTTTGAAACGCAAACAATATAATTGCCGTAAAAATCATTTAATCGTTTGATATGTTTCTACGCAATTTTTTCGTGCGGTCAGAACTCCACGCTTTTCGGGGCGTCGAGGACGTCGCCCCCTACGGGTTATATCAAAAATCAACGTAGGGCAAAACAACAAAATGGGTGCGAGTGGGTTTGTTTGATATCAATAGCCGTGAAGATACCGAAACTCGTTAGCCGCTTTTTTCTTTGATACCATAGGCACATCGATGGGCACACAATGAAGCTAATAAATAAAGACAATTTGCCCATCTCAAAGCAACTCACCTCGCGGTTTTGCAACCGCGTTTTGCGGGCAAAAACGGTGATTTGCACATTCTTCGGCAAAAGAGAAACGCCGAGCGAGAGTTTCGCTCTCTGCGGAGAGCGAGGCGGGGCTACGCGCCCCACCGCCCGCGCCCGCTTTTCACAAAAGGCGGGCGAAAACACAGAACGGGCACGGCGCACGCGCAACAACCGTAGGGGGCGACGTCCTCGACGCCCCGTTTTCGACGCTTGCACGAACGGTGAGCGCACCTCAACCGTAGGGCGGGGACTTGCTCCTGCCGTCGCAAAAGCGGGCGAAAACGCAGAACGGGCACGGTGCAAACACAACACCCGTAGGGGGCGACGTCCTCGACGCCCCGTTATGATTGTGCGCAGCACAAACAAAACACCCGTAGGGCGCGACCTCCTCGACGGTCCGCCTCGCATTCGCGCGGTATGAACGCACAAAAAGCACCCGCCTTCGCGGGTGCTTCAATACATTTTCGGTTAAGCCAAATATGCAAACAGAGCGGAGATTGCGATAAACGCAAGCCCTATCCAAATCGTCTCAAACGGAATGCCCTTTCTCTTTTCCTTCTGCTTGACCTTATACTCATAATAGTCGCCGAGTCCTGTGCTCCTTTTGATAGGAATAATGAACCAGACCGCGGCTTTAATAGCATAGGTGATTATATCCAGCGTACCCGTGGAAGCAATCCACAGAAGCACACCGAAGGCAAAATTGAAGAATCCGACGACGATAAATCCGTCGCTGAGTCCTTGGAACAGGGGAGTCCCTTTTATGCTCTCGTCAAAGCTCTTATATCTTGCATACGAGAGCACGAGAGCCAACACCAGGTCCGCACCTGCCGTTACGGCATATCTTATAAGCCTTTTTCTGTTTTGAATTTTGGTTTCTTCGTTCATCGTTTATTTCAATTCCTTTGAATACTGTTCAAATTCTGCGGAGTTGCAATATACGAAATGTCCGGGCTTAATCTCTTTGAGTGTAGGTCCTTCCTGCGTGTAGTCGTGGGACGCAAGGGGATTATAAACGATTCTCTTTCTCTGCTTCTCATAAACCGGGTCGGGAAGAGGAATAGCGGAGAGCAACGACTTCGTGTAGGGGTGAAGGGGATTTAAGAAGAGCTCATCTGCGTCAGCGAGCTCAACGAGCTTACCGTAATACATAACGCCGATTCTGTCGGAGAAGTATTTTACGACGGAAAGGTCGTGCGCGATAAAGAGAATGGTAAGACCGAGGTCGCGGCGAAGGTCGTTAAGAAGGTTGATAACCTGCGCCTGAATGGAAACGTCGAGAGCGGAAACCGGCTCGTCGGCAATGATGATCTCGGGCTCCATAATTACCGCGCGGGCAACACCGATTCTCTGCTTCTGACCGCCGGAGAACTCATGAGGATAACGCGAAGCGTGCTCCTTAACGAGTCCGACGAGTTCAAGCATCTTAAATACCTTTTCGTCAATAACCTTTTTGTCCTTTTCGCCGTTGATGATAAGTCCCTCTGCGATAATATCGCGGACTGTCATACGGGGGTCCAGAGAAGCGATGGGGTCCTGGAAAATCATCTGAATTTTCGTGATGAGGTCCTTGTCGCAATGCTTATGGTCGTAAACTGCGCTCTTTATTTCCTGCTTCTGAGCATTAATAAATTCCGTCTTTTCGAGAATTTCTTTATCAATTTCAGCTTTCCTTAACTCGTTACCGGTTTTGTTTTCCTGCATTTGAGCATTGATAAATTTCGTTTTTTCGAGAATTTCTTTATCAATTTCGGCTTTTCTTAACTCGTCAGCAGTTTTGCGTTCAGCTTTGAGAGCCTTAATCTGTTCCTTGGCTTCTATTAACTCGGCAGAAAATTTGCGTTCTGCTTTGAGAGCCCTGATCTGCTCCTTGGCTTCCTTGATAGCCTTCTTGTAGGACATAGTGCCTGCGGCAACCCTCTGTCCTTTGAAATACACACTTCCGGAAGTGATATCGTAAAGGCGGATAATGGAGCGTCCCGTCGTGGTCTTACCGCAACCGGACTCACCTACAAGACCGAAAACCTCGCCCTTGTGAATCTCAAAGCTTACGTCGTCAACAGCCTTATTGAAGCCGAAATACTGACAGAGGTGGTCCACTTTAAGCAAAACTTCTTTATTGTTGTTGTTTTCCATTAATTCGCTCCTCCTCTGTTTTTCATTCTTTCAATTCTGTCCGAAACAGTCTTGGGCATATCGACCTTGGGTGCGTTTTCGTGGAGCAACCACGTTGCCGCCTCGTGTGTATCGGAAATCTTGAACATCGGGGGCTGCATCTCAAAGTCTATATCAAGTGCATACTTGTTTCTGTCGGCAAACGCGTCGCCAACGGGGGGATAAATCATATTCGGAGGTGTTCCGGGGATAGCTTCAAGACGGTCCTGCGTATCAAGGTCGGGCATTGAAGAAAGCAAAGCCCAGGTGTAGGGGTGAGCAGGGGAGTAGAAAATATCCTCGGCAGTACCGCACTCAACTATCTTACCTGCGTACATAACGGCAATTCTGTCCGCCATGTTGGCAACGACGCCGAGGTCGTGGGTGATGAAGATAATGGAGAGCTGGCGCTCCTCTTTAATCTTGTTGATAAGCTCAAGAATCTGAGCCTGAATCGTAACGTCAAGAGCCGTCGTGGGCTCGTCACAGATAAGAATGTCGGGGTTAGCCGCAAGAGCAACCGCAATAACCATTCTCTGACGCATACCGCCCGAGAACTCGAAGGGATACTGTCTGAATCTCTTGGCGGGTTCGGAAATACCAACCTCTTCCATGAGCTTGATAGCCTTGTGCTTAGCCATGCTCTTCGTTACCTTATAAACGGACTCGGAAGCATTGAGCTTGAAGAAGTCGATAAGGTCAACGGTTTCCTTTGCAAAGTCGCGTTTGTCGCTATCTGCAAGGCGTTTTTCGTAGTGCTTGATAAATCTCTCAACTACGCTTACGATGTCGCGCTTAGCGTCATCGAGGTCAATAAGAGCCGCGGGAATAACCTTCCACTCGGGAGTCTTTCCGCTAGCAACGATTTTGTCGTATTTAGCCTGCTGCTTGTCGTGAGCCCTCTGGGCAGCCTTGTTCTTGGGGATAGCTTCAAAGTAGTTGTCTATCGCGTGGAGCAAGCTGGTCTTGAAGGTGTAAGCAACGGAGTCCTTGCGGATTTCAAGGGGGTCAATTGACTCTTCAACTTCCTTGATAACGCTCTTTGCAAGGGCGTAAGCAGCCTTTTTATCGAGCATACCCTCGGCAGAAAAGCCGGGAATTGCACCGCGTGCGGCGTCAAGCGCTTCTCTCTTTTCCTTGTCGTAAACGAGTGCGGAATAGCGGAGAGCCACTTCAATATTGTGAAGGAAATCGACCATAAAGTGCTCGTCAAGGTATTTAAGAAGGTACTCATTGAGCTCTTTTACGGGCATCTCGGGAAGGGGCTGATTTGCAAACTTGAGATAATAGCCCATTCTGAAGAAGTCGGGAACGTCCTTTGCAAGCGCTTCTTCAAGGATTGCCTTGATTTCACGCAGCTTTGCGGCTGTATTTTCGTACGTTTTAACCTTGTCTTCGGATTTCTCTCTTGCAACACGGTTAGCTACGTACTTGATTTTATCTGACACTTTGGCATTGTCGTCATCTCTGTAAACGGAGGGAAGCTCTTTTGCAAGACGCTTGATATCGTCGCTCTTGTCGCTGACAACGTACTTGTGAGAAACCTTATTTATAAGACGGACAATCTCTTTAATCTCATACATTGAGCCGGAGAAAGCCTTCTTTTCAATGTGGAAAAGCGCGTCCTCGACCAAAGGAAGTGCCTCGACAGCCGACTGATAAGCGGCGTTATAAGCCTGTTGGAGCTCTGTGTGCTTGAACTCGAACGTGTCGAAATCCTTGCACATCTTTTCAAGCTCCGCAGGAGTGATTGCTTCAACATAGTTACCGGACAATGCGGTATATCCGCCCTCGGAGATAGCCTTGATGAGTGTTCCTTTGAGAAGGGCAAGAGTGCTGTTAAAAGCAAGCTTACTTGCACGCTGACGAGCCTTGCCTTTGAGAATCATAGCCTCGGTGAGCTGTTTGCCTATTCTCATAATAGGGTTAAGGCTGGACATGGGGTCCTGGAAAATCATCGCGATTTTATCGCCTCTGATGCGGTAAAATTCGTCCTCATGGATTTTAAGAAGGTCGCGTCCGTCGTAGATAATCTCGCCGGACTCAATGATTGCGTTTCCGGCAAGAATACCCAAAATCGACTTTGAAGTTACGCTCTTACCCGAGCCCGATTCACCCACTATCGCAAGGGTTTCGCCCTTATAGAGGTCAAAATTGATGTTTCTTACAGCTTGAACCTTACCGTTGGCAGTCTTAAATGATATTTTTAAGTTTTTTACTTCTAATTTCTTTTCCATAATATCAATCCTCGATTCCCTTCAGTGATGGGTTGAAAGCGTCGCGGAGACCGTTACCGAAAAGGTTGAACGAAATCTCAAGCAATGCGATGAACAATGCGGGGAAGAAAATAATGTGCGGGAAATCAATATAAGTTCCCTGTCCGTTTGCAAGCAAAGTACCTACGGACGTCTGAGTGGAGCTTGAAAGGTTAACGATACCGAGGTACGTCAAGCTGGACTCGGAGAAGATAACGCCGGGGATTGAAAGCACGCTACCCGTGATAAGCGTGCCCATAGCGTTGGGGAAGATGTGTTTGAACATAAGTCTTGAATCGGAGGCACCGAGTGTACGCGCGGAGAGCACGTATTCCTGATTCTTGAAGCGGTAGAACTGCATACGCGTTCTCGACGCCATACCAATCCAACCCGTCAGAATAAAGGCGAATACCAGCGACCAGACCGGTCCGACCTTGGATGCCAGATGCAACTGGAACAAAGTCATAACGACCATTGACGGCATGCCCGCAAGTACATCCGAAATTCTCTCCATTACGAGGTCGGCAATACCGCCGTAGAAGCCCTCGATAGCGCCGTAGATAGCACCGATGAAAAGGTTAATTGCGGAGATACAGATAGCAAGCACGAGTGAGAAACGCGCGCCGGCTGCAAGACGTGTGAAGATGTCCTGACCCTTTTCGGTTGTACCGAAGAGGAATGCGGGCTCGTTTTCATAGAGCTTGTCGCCCTTGAAATGGTACTGGAAGTAGGTGTAAAGATTTACACGCACGCGATAGGAAACCTTGCCGCTGTTCTCGGATACCATCGCGTAGATATAAGAACCGTCGTCGCCCTCAATTCTCTGTGAATCGTAGGAATACGTTTCGGGATTTGTGTAAAGAGGGCCCGAGAAAGAGGGAGAGCTCGTCGTAGCGTAGATTGGCGTGAAATTGCCGTCACGGTCAACTACGGGATTTCCTCTGTCGTCTATCTTATACCAAATGTTAGCCGTGAAGAATTTCTGCGCGTTCGCGGAAAGTACCGTCTTGTCGGAATAGGGGTAGATTACCTGTATTCCCGTCTGATTTTGCCATTCCTGAAGTGCTTGGAACTGTTCGAGCGTAAGATCGAAGTAGTCCATACCGAGAGATGTATAGGAGTCAACTCTAACGTCGTAGTATTTAGTGGTAGAACCGGGAATACCGCCGTCGTAAGCGTCTCTGAAAACATCAGTGATAACGGTTTCGCCCGTTTCCGTCTGAATAGCCATAAGCTTATTGTACTTATTCTGGTTCATCGACTCATTCTTACCGCCGTCCCAGAAGTTTACTCCCAAATCCGCAAAGAGCTGATTTTTGGGAAGAAGCTGTTTGTATTTAAGATACGTATTATCGGTAAGCGCGCGCGAATAGTTCGTCTCACAGAAGATAGGAACGATTATCGCAAAGAGAACGAGAACAACAATGATAATTGCCGCAACAACGGAGCTCTTATTCTTGCAGAAGCGAATAAAAACGTCCTTTGCGTAGCTTATGGGCTTTGTATCAAATTTTTTGTCTGCCATTTTGCGGCTGGGATCGGCAAAACGGAATTTTTCCTTAGGTATGTTGTTGTATTCCATTATCTTTCTCCCATTCTGATACGAGGATCTACAAATCCGTAGCTGAGGTCAACCACAATACCGGAGAGAAGTCCGATAAATGTATAGAAGCAGTTGAGAAGCAGATAGAAGTTGTAGTCAAGAGAGGTGATTGACTTAAGGTAGAGAGGACCTACTCCGGGTATTCCGAAGAACTGCTCAACGATAAGAGAACCGCCGATGATACCGATAAATTCACCCAAAATCATGGGGAAAATCGGAACCATTGAGTTTCTGAGCGCGTGACGGACAGTCGCCTGACCGCGCGTAAGACCTTTGGTACGTGCCAAAAGCATATATTCCTGAGTAAGTACCTCACAGAGCTCGGCTCTTGTGTATCTTGCGAGACCTGCGATAGTACCCAGACCAAGCGCCAAAATAGCGGGCACAAGGGAAACGAAGTAATCCCAGCCCGTGCTCGTTTCAAGAGGAAGCACCTGAAGCGGGAAGGACCAGCCTGTCCACTCAAGGAGCTTGTGGCAGAGGAAATACTGAAGCAGGAAGCAGTAAATATATGAGGGAACGGAGATAAGCACCATAGTACCCGTAGAAATCAAATGGTCCTGCCACTTATTCTTTTTGAGTGCCGCATAGATACCGAGCATAAGTCCTATCGGCACCGCGACTATCATCGTATAAATATTGACCGTCATGGAGTTGGGAAGCTTGGAAATGAATATATCCCAAACGTTCTGCGCAGGATACATAATCTCGCTGAAGCCCCAGTCTCCGCCTATGAGCGTTCTTACAAAGAAAATACCAAGCTGCTCTATAATCGGTTTGCCGTAGCCCAGAGCCTCACGGCGTTCCATCATTATTCTCTCAAGGTCAGATCCTGGAGGTGCCTGCGGAATCGTATTAGGCAAGAGCTTAATAAGAATAAAGCAAGCAGAGATAATGATAAGGAATACACAGAGCATCAGTACAAGTCTTTTTAATACGTATTTGAACATATACATAATTGACTCCTTACACCGCACGCAGCGGTTGCTAATTTCAGAATTTCATTAAAAATTTATTTGGCGCCATTCGCCAAAAAAGCAATTTGTCCCAATTTTCCGACAAAATACACCGAAATGTCATTCCTCGAAAAAAGCAAATTGCACTTTAGTACGGCTTTTTCTTACGCAAAAACTGTACTAAAATGCAATTTCGGGGTATAAAATCATCATTTTTTGAGCTTGAGCGGGTTAAATTGCCGAATCGGTAAAACCCCGTTAAATGCATAATCTCCCCCGAGAGCCATAGGCCCTCGGGGGATTTTATTTAAGCAAGATTTTACTTAAATATTATTTGTAGTTAAGTGTACCACCCTGGGACTTAACGAACTGATCCCATTCGTAGTCGTCCATGTTGTATGTCATGTACTTGATGCCGCCACGGCCAAGACCGTAAACTTCTTCCTCTGTGTAGTACTTGATCTGCATACCCTTAAGGGATACGCCTGCATCGTTGTTAAGAGGAATCATATCGTATGTCTGAAGAACTGCGTTTTCAAGAGCTGCAAGGATATGAAGTCTTTCCTCGGGTCTGTTATCGTTAAGACCGCAAGAATAGTTCTTTACTTCATCAGTAGCCAAGCCGTTTTCGTCGGCAACAGCGATCTCAATCTTTGTACCATTGATAGCATTTGTCCAGTCAAGAACGGAAGCAACGTAAGATACGCCGTCGATTTCAACTGTGATCATTGCTCTGGATGTATCCCAAGAGGGGTCGTACTGGTAGTCAGAAGTTGTGTAAGCTTCAACAAGACCGAAGGGATTAAGAGCGGAACCGCTCCAACCTACTCCGAAGAGCATATCAACAGAGTTACCTCTGAGTGCGTCTGCGAAACCGTTACCAAGTGTATTGTCGTTTGTGAATTCAAGCTTGCCTTCAAGCTTTGTGCCCTTAACTGCCTCGGTGTAGTTGTTCTTAAGGAACTCATAGCCGTTGGTGTAGAATGCACTTGTTGCGTTGGGTGTACCAACGTTGATAACTACCTTGTCGCCTTCTTCCATAAGACCCTCAGCGATTACGTAATCGTAAGCCTGGTCGAAGAGCTCTTTAGCTGCTGCAAGGTTGTAACCTGTGATGGAAGCAATAGCCTCGTCCTTGGTTGCGAACTTCTTGCCTGCGCCGATATCGTCCTGGGAAATGCCCCAGAAGTTAAGGAGTGTATCCTTAGCCTGCTCTGTTGTACGGTACATTGTACCTGTCTCGGGGTCGGAGCAAATCTGGTTGTTAAATACGGAGTATGCTACGGAACCCGTGGGGTCGCAAGCTGCAAGGAATGCTGTACGGTCAAGCGCGAAGGAAAGAGCCATACGGAATTCTTTTACTGCAAGGATGGACTTATCCTGACCGGGATGAGATTCTTCCCACTTAGCGAAAGCTGTTTCGTTGGGGTTAAGAGCGATAAAGAATGTAGAAGAACCTTCGGAGTGGTAAAGGTGCTCGGAACCAAGGTAATCACCGGACTGGTTAGCGTCAAGTCCCTTGGAGTCAAGTTTACCCTGAAGGAATGCAAGCATTGCTGTTTCGGGCTTTTCAATCCAGTCGCAAACTACCTTTGTTGTCTGGTAAAGCTCGGGATGATCTTTGTGACCGTACCACTGGTCATTCTTTACAAGTACCCACTGCTTATCCTGCTGGTAGGATTCAATCTTGTAAGGACCGTAGGACATGTATGTTTCCTTGGACGTACCGTAGGAGTTGTTGTATACGCCGTCTGTTGTGGACTCGCAAGCTTTGTAAAGGTCCTCTCTAACGAGCCAAGAGCCTGTAAGGTTATAGTGAAGGTAGAATCCGCTGAGAGGAGATTCAAGAATAAGAACGAGTTCTGTATCGGAGAGAGCTCTGATACCTACTGTTTCCCATGCTGTTTCGGGATAAGTACCCTTACCAAGGAAGAAGTGAAGTTCTTCGTTGGGGTCTGTCTGCCACCAGCCGATAAGTGCATCCCAAGCTGCTTTGAGAACAGGATCAGCTTTGATTTCAGCAAGTGTCTTGCCTTCCATTGCCTGAACTGCTTCAAGTGTGAATGCATCAGCATCATAGAGGTAGTTATTCTTAAAGAAAGCAAATGTTTTCTCAAGAGAATAATTAGCAGGAGCGCCTACAGCTGTTTCAAACCAGTTTCTGAAGTAGCTGACGCCGTCAGCACCTTCATGCTTGGGACCGATGTTGAATATAAGACCGGAGTCGATGCTCTCGGAATATTCAGTATAAACATCAGTAGCAGCCATCGTCAAAGACTTACCGCCGTAGAAGTAGGCCTCAGCACCAACAAGTTCAAGGTCGCCCTTGTAAAGCTGGTCTGCACGGTAGTTGTTGGAAGTGGGATTAAGAAGAAGCTGTGCAGATGTTACGAAATCGTGAGCTGTGATGGGTGTGCCGTCTTCCCATTTGAGGTCTCTGCGAAGAGTGATCTTCCAAGCTCTTGAATCTTCTTCTTCATCAATGCCCCATTCTTCGCCGACGTAGTCAGCCGTAACGTCTTCGGGCATAGCAGTAGCCATATCGGGAACGATTACGAAACCGTCTTTAGTTTCGTTGTAATCGAATGTGTAGAAGCCTACTGTTGTGTAATCAAGAATTGTTGAGTCAGTAGCTGTCTGATATGTGTGGGGGTTCCATGTTGTGGGGAACACGGAAGCGTACGTGTTGTAGGTGTACTCGCCAACGCCGACTTTTTCGCCTTCAGTTACACAACCGGAAAGGATGGTAGCGAGAGAAGCAAGCATTACAACTGCGAGCACGAGAGAAAGAATTCTTTTCATCTTTTATTCCTCCATATAAATTTTGATATCATATATCCAAACATCTTAACCCGTTTTTTACGGCAACTAACGGTGTTAATCTTTCAGGAATTATGTACGATTTGATTATAGCATACGGATTTGCGATTGTCAATAATTTTATTTCAAGATTTTTTAAGTTTTAGATTATATTTTGCAAATTAGCACCAAAATGCCGATTTTTAAGGGTTTGTTTTGTGCACCTTTCACAGCGGTATTCACAATTTTTGAATATTTCCAACACCCAAAAACGATGTTTTTAACCGTTTTTCAAAAGTTTCCTACATTATTATTGTATACCCGAGATTTTTTCGCGGTTTTTGAGGCAAAACCTGAAAATTAACACTATTAATATTTTGATAAGTATTTTTTTAGGAAAATTATTCTTTGTTTTCGCCATAAAGTGTAAAAATGTGACTTTTTCCTTGATATTTCAAGGCTTTTTGGCTTTTTGGAGCGGTTTGGGAATATTTGTGTTATAAATAACGTCGGATTTTGTTATTTGAGGTGTGATTCAGAATAAATCCACGCTATGTGCGCCGAACGCACGCGTATTTCACCTCTTTTTTCTCTCCCGGGTGAATTTTACTCCGCGTATACGGCGAAAATAAATTGACTTTTTCAACTTTCATCTTGACTTTTTCGATTTGCTAATATATAATATGTACGAAAATATTTTTATGCCACGCGCGTGGCGGAATGGAGGAAAATATGGAACTTAAAGGTTCAAAAACAGAACAAAATTTGAGAAATGCGTTCTCCGGTGAGAGCGAAGCGAGAAACAAGTACACGTACTTTGCATCGGTTGCGAAGAAAGAAGGCTACGAACAGCTCGCGGAAATTTTCCAGAAGACCGCTGACAACGAAAAAGAACACGCAAAAATGTGGTTTAAGCTCTTAAACGGCATCGGCAACACCGAGGCAAACCTCAAGAGTGCCGCTGCGGGTGAAAATTACGAGTGGACAGATATGTACAAGACCTTTGCCGAGGAAGCAGAGGCAGAGGGCTTTACCGAAATCGCGGCTAAATTCCGCATGGTAGCAGAAATCGAGCGCGCTCACGAGGAGAGATACCTCGCACTCCTCAATAACATAGAGATGAAGACTGTATTTGAAAAGGGCGAGCAGGTTATGTGGGAGTGCCGCAACTGCGGACACCTTGTAGTAGGTCCGAAAGCTCCCGAGGTTTGCCCCGTTTGCAATCACCCCCAGAGCTATTTCGAGGTCAGAAAGGCGAATTATTGATTTCATATAACAAGAAAGGTGCTGTTTTCAGCACCTTTCTTGTTATTCAAAGCGAGCAAATCAGTTTTTCGAGGTTCAGATATCCCGAATCGAAGCGGAATTTCATCGCAAGGTCCGTGTCCGTCGCCATGGCGACGATTTTTTTGAGCCTTGAAAGCTCCATTCGGCTCGCGGAGTTGATATACAGCTTCGCTTTGTAGGAGTTCATTCCCGTTTCCCTCTCAATCTGCGAAGAATTTTTGCCTGCGAGCAAAAGAATCTTTATTTTGAGCAAATCCGAGCAGATGCCCGAAAGCTCGCCCATTATCATCAAGGGGTCTATCTGCTTGAATTTCATCACGGAAAGAATGGATAATGCGTCGCTCCGCCTGCCCTCCAGAAT
Source organism: Eubacteriales bacterium (assembly GCA_051867875.1). GTDB lineage: Bacteria > Bacillota > Clostridia > Oscillospirales > CAG-272 > RGIG4608. Next base: position 19,013 of record JBJDZG010000025.1, on the reverse strand, counting down.
TGCATTGGAAAATTCAAACGCGCCGTACTCCATTTCCTCCGTGCAAACGAGCGCGACATCCTCGCGCAAAACCTGCTCTCTGCCCTGCGAGCGCGCGTAGAGAGCGAGCTTTTCAATTTCGTTCGCCAGCGTGAACATATCCTTTGAGCAATAATTCACAAGAAAAGTGCAGACATCGCCCGACGCATTGACCTTGTGATGCTCAAAATGCCTTGCCGCCCAAAACGCGAGCTTTTGAGGTGTCGGCGACTCGAACTTGACGGGAGTAAGATACTCGGAGAGCGTTTTCAGTGCGCCCGTCATGGTCCGCACGCCGCGGCGCTCGGTGTCCTCGGTGATATTTCCCGAGGGCACTGTCATAACGAAAGTATTATAATCAAATTCTTCAAGGTGTGCTATTGCGTCAATGAGGTCGGGCAGCTCGTTGACGTTAGGAGCCGCCATTTTTTTAATATTGAGCCCCGTGAGTACGACGAGCTTTCGCTCCGCCATCATCGGCGGCATTGAAAAGAGGTCAATGAGCTTATCGGGCGTGTAATCAAGCACGTCAAGCTTGACGAAATTGAATATTTCAAGCGACTCGTCGAGCTCCATTGACTCTTTAAGCGAGTTCAGTGCGTGCGTTTTGAGATAGTCCTCTTCGCCGTAAAAGAGATAGTTTCCCGTGGGATCGTCTTTAATTTTCTTCAAAAATTCCGTGCTCGTGATGATATCCAAGCGCTCACCTCCCTCTCCACTTAAACTTTTTAATTGTAAACGTAAATGTTCAGAAATTCATGAACTACCGACGACGGAATTGCAAATCCGTAAACATCGTTCTCAACGCCCGCAAAATTAATTCCGACAAGCTCTCCCTTCATATTAATGACTGCGCCTCCGCTCGAACCGTGACCGAGCGCGCCCTCGTGAACCAGAACGTCAAAGTTCATTTCCTTAAAATCCTCGTCGTCCTCGGAAAGATTGTGATAATCCAAAACCTGACCGAAAACGGTGGTGTTTTTCATTCCCTCGGGAGTGCCTACGGACACGATGTATTCGCCGATTTTCGCATCGGCGCCGATTGTAATTTCGGTCAAGCCCTTATTAGTTGTATAAGGGAAGCAAATGAGCGCCAAATCGTACTTTTCGCTTATCGCGGATTCGGTTTTTTGAGGGTGCTTATAGAGCGTAGCCTCGTATGAGTTGCCCCAAGCGTCCTCCACCGTTATCTTCTGTCGGCTGTAACTCTCGTTTGCCTGCACGACGTGGCAGTTCGTCAGCACGTAGCAGTATCCGCCGGAAATGTCAATAACCACACCAGAGCCCTGATAAGTCGCGCTTTCGGTTTCCACAAAGCCTCCGATGACGTTCGAGCATTTATTATCTATGGTAACGATTGAGCTCATAATGCTCTCGTTTATCATTCTCGTAACCTCTGCGGCGTCGGGAACGAATTTGCCGTATAGAGTAAAGCCCAAAAGCACGGGAGCGGAGAAGTCGTAAGGCAGCTTAAATTCGGAGTCAAGATACCAACCCGCGAAAATATAGCCCTCGCGCTCAGGCGCTGTCGGCGTACCTACGGAGCTACCGAGCGCAACGTTCTCGATTCTGTATACTTCGCCGTTAATGCTGAAATTTACGGTGCATTCCCCAACGGGAGCAAGCACGGTTGTATCAAAACAGCCCGTGAACACGCTGAGCACAAAAATAATCAGAAGTGAGAGCGCAACCGTTCTCTTCATATATTTCATATAGACACCTCCGTTTTATCATCTTTACAGTGATATTTTATCACAAAAAATATGAATTGTAAATAATTAAAATGTTAATAAGGTTTAATAAAGAGTTAATTCGTCAAATTTTCGCAATTTCCGAGATTATTTTCTCCGCGCGAGAAAGAAGTTCGTCGCGCTCGTTGAGCTCGGGGCGGACGATTACCTCGGAAAGCAGTCTTTCAAGCGTTGCGCCGACGAGCGCGTAATTGCCCGAGCAGAGCGGCAGAATGTCCCCGCCCCTGATTTTGAGGTCGGACACAGCAAGGCATCGCCCTTTTTCGCTCTCGTGAGCCACTGCGGACGAAAATCCGTCGGAGATGCAGTCGCCTTGCCAAAATTCAAACACGCAAAGAGCGATTTTCCAAATATCACCGTACAAACGGAGAAATTTTCGAGCAAGGACAAGCTCGTCCTCGCCGTTGTTTTCCGCTGTAAAATTGCGAACCCTGCAAAGGCGCAGAATAAGCTTCTTTTCGGAATTTGAGAGGCGCAAAGAGTTAAAAAATCCGTCCTTTTCAGCGTCCGAAAGGTGGCATATAAGTGCCGAAAGACGCGCTTCAAAGCGCTCGCCGGGAATAAGCTCTATTCGGCTCACGGTTTCGCTGTCGGGCGCAGAAACGTCAAAAAGCGTGCTCCAAACGCCGAGAGATATCATTTTTTCAAGCGAATAACGCGCGCGCTTCCCTACAAGAAGCTTCTTAATTTCCGCGCCGATGCGCTCCCGCGATATGTTTTTGAGTAACGGAGCGCATGACGCGCAGGCGTTAAGCGTTTTTTCGTCAAATTCAAAACCGAGTTGGGCGCAGAAGCGGAAGGCGCGCAAAATCCTGAGCGCATCTTCCTCAAATCTCGCGGTGGGCTCTCCGACGGTGCGAATAATTCCGCGTTCAAGGTCGTCCCGACCGCGGAAAAGGTCAACAATTCCCTCGTTTTCATTGTATGCCATCGCGTTGACGGTGAAATCCCGACGCGAAAGGTCATCGGAAAGCATCGACGCGAACGACACGGTTTCGGGGTGACGCGAATCCTTGTACTCGCCGTCGATTCGGAAGGTCGTTATCTCAACGGGAAAGCTCTTCCCGCCGTCCTCGAACATAACCGTAACCGTGCCGTGCTTTATTCCCGTCGGAATGGTGCGATACTCGGCAAAAATTTCAAGGATTTTTTCGGGTGGCGCGCCCGTCGTAACGTCCCAGTCGGACGGTTCAAGACCGAGCAAACTGTCGCGCACCGCTCCGCCCACCGCGTAAGCGGAATACCCCGCCAACCCGAGCGTTTCTATACAATTTTTAACGTATCTCGGTATTTTCATGTCAGGATTCCTTTGAAAGCAGTTGGTTAGTGAAGATAAAACATCATAATTTTCGGCGGGCGAAATCGCAAATTGGGCGCGGTTCAAACACAACACCCGTAGGGACCGGCGTCCCGACGGTCTGTTTTGAAACGCAAACAATATAATTGTCGTAAAAATCACTTGGCTGTTTGATATGTTTCTACGCAATTTTTTCGTGCCTCAAAAATTCTATGTTTTTCGGGGCGTCGAGGACGTCGCCCCCTACGGAATATATCAAAAATCAACGCGTGGCAAAAAATCATAATGGGTTCGTGAGGTTTTGTTTGATATCAATAGCCGTGAGGATACCAAGACTCGTCAGCCACTTTTTCTCTGCTGAAAAAGGCACATTGATGGGCACACAATACAGCTAATAAATAAAGACAATTTGCCCATCTCAAAGCAACTCACCTCGCGGTTTTATAACCGCGTTTTGCGGGCAAAAACGGTGATTTGCACATTCTTCGGCAAAAAAAGAAATGCCGAGTGAGAGTTTCGCTCTCTTCGGAGAGCGAGGCGGGGCTATGCGCCCCACCGCCCGCGCCACCTTTTGAAAAAGGCGGGCGAAAACACAGATTAGCCGCGGTGCGAACACGGCGCGCACACCTCAACCGTAGGGCGGGGGCTTGCTCCCGCCGTTACAAATCGGGGACAAAACGCAGAATAGGTGCGGAGCGGACTCATCAGACGCCAACAGCCGTGAGGACAGCAAAACTCGTTAGCCGCTTTTTCTCTGCAAACGTAGGCGCAAGAGAAAAAGCTAACAAAAAGAGACGCCGAGCGAGAGTTTCGCTCTCTTCGGAGAGCGAGGCGGGGCTACGCGCCCCACCGCCCGCGCCGCCTTTTGCAAAAGGCGGGCGAAAACGCAGAATGGGTGCGGTGCGAACACAGCAATCGTAGGGGGCGACGTCCTCGACGCCCCGCTCTGCTTTTTCTATGCAACTCCCCTTATTCCGCTTTGGCAAGATATTCTTTCTGCTCGTCGGAGAGGACGTCGATGGAGATACCGCCCGCGCGGAGCTTTATCATTGCAACCTCTCGGTCAATTTCAGCGGGCACGGAATAAACTTTATTTTCGAGCTTGCCTCTATTTTTCGCCAAAAATTCAAGGCTCTTCGCCTGAATTGCGAAAGACATATCCATAATCTCGGCGGGGTGTCCGTTTCCTGCGGCAAGGTTGACGAGCCTGCCCTCGGCAAGAAGGTTGAGTATTCGTCCGTCGGGCATTCTGTAACCGCGGATATTGGGCTTTCTGTCCCACACCTCGACAGCCATATCGGAAAGAGCGACCTTGTCAATTTCAACGTCGAAATGTCCGCTGTTTGAAAGGAGCACGCCGTCCTTCATCACCTCAAGATGCTCGCGGCGGATAACGTCCTTACAGCCCGTAAGCGTTACGAAAAGGTCGCCGACCTTTGCCGCCTCCTCCATAGGAAGAACCGTAAATCCGTCCATCGTCGCTTCAAGTGCCTTAATCGGGTCGATTTCCGTTACGATAACGACGGCACCCATTCCCTTTGCGCGCATAGCCATGCCCTTACCGCACCAGCCGTAGCCCGCGATAACGACGGTTTTGCCCGCGATAATAAGATTGGTAGAATTCATAATTCCGTCAAGCGTGGACTGACCCGTGCCGTAACGGTTATCGAAAAGGTGCTTGCAATCCGCGTCGTTGACGTCTATCATGGGATAATCAAGCATTCCCGCACGCTCGCGTGCGAAAAGGCGGTGTATTCCCGTGGTCGTTTCCTCGCAACCGCCGATAAGATTCTTTGCATAATCCCTGCACTCGCCGTGAATAAGCTGAGTGAGGTCGCCGCCGTCGTCTATCATCAAATCGGGGCAGAGGGAGAGAGTTTTTATGAGGTGCTCCTTGTACTGCTCGGTGCTTACTCCGCGCCAAGCGTTAACCTCAAAGCCGTCCTCGACGAGAGCCGCCGCGACGTCGTCCTGAGTAGAGAGCGGATTACAGCCCGTAACCCAGACCTCGGCACCGCCCGCTTTGAGAAGCTTTGCAAGGTACGCGGTCTTTGCTTCAAGATGAATGGACATTGAAATTTTCATACCGTGAAAGGGCTGTTCTCTTATAAAATCTTCCTTTATCGTATTAAGTATCGGCATATACGACGCCACCCAGTTGATTTTGTCGTGTCCCGATGGAGCAAGTCTTATATCTTTGATATCGCTCATTTTGCTTCTCCTTTGATAAATTTTTTACATATATAATGATGATATCACATTTTTTGAGTTATTGCAAGAAGTTTGGCAAATAATCTCCGCTTTGGGCACAAAAATGCAAAATTCCCACGCAAAAAGCGCAGGAAAAAACTAAGGGGAAAACGGTTTCCCGTTTTCCCCGAATTAGTTTAATTCAATTTCTTATTCCCTAAGAGAATTATTTCTCCTCTGTGTTATTGATGGCAGCATCGAACAAGCCTCTGATGTAAGCATCAGCACCGCAAGATTCGATTTCGTCAAGAGATGTAAGGCTGTTTACGTGAGCCTTCTGTGCTGCGTAGGAGTTAGCAAGTCTTACAAGAACATCACGAGAGCCTGCTTCATTTGCTGCATAGTACTCATTGTAGATAGCGTGAATGTTTGCAAGAGCATCGTTCTTGGAAGGAATAAGTCTTACTACTGCAAGTCTTGCAACGTAGTCAACTGTTTCCGTGTTGATAACTGTGATATCGAAATCAGCAACGAGCTGTTCAACGAGAGCGTTAAGAGCTGCAACCTCTTCGTGTGTTACGTTGGGGTCAGCATCGTAGAGTCTGTCGATTTCTGCTCTGATGGAGCTGATAAGAGCAACGATTGCATCGTATTCAGCCTGAGCTGCACAAAGCTTACCGTAGAGCTCGCCAACTGTGTTGGGTGTTTCAAGAGCAAGGAGTACATCTGCATCTGCCTTGTTGCTTACTGCTACGTATGCTGCGTTAGCTGCTTCAAGAACTGCGCCGGACTCATGTGTTACTTCGCCGATAGCTTCAACTGCTGCCTTGAATGCTTCGTACTCAGCTCTGAGAGCTTCAACTGCTGCTTCAAATGCTGCTTCGAGGTCAGCTGTATCGTTAACCATAGGTCTGTTAGCTTCATCGATTTCGTATGCAGCTACCCACGCCTCGATATCAGCAAGGAGTGTTTCGATGGATGTCTTTGTTGCTACGGAAGCGCCAACGGAAGCGGAAAGAGCTTCAATCTGAGCGTTGAGACCGTCAGCCTCAACCTTAGCTGCTTCAAGAACTGCATAGCGAGCTTCGTATGTATCGAGAGTTGCACGAGCTGCAACTACTTCCTCACGGTTAAGAGGATCGCTTACGTGAGAGCCCATTACGCAAAGTTCTTCCCAAGCTGCAACTGCCGCTGCAACGTCGGACTCGAGTGTGATAGGTGTTTCAATAGCTTCAACCGCTGCTACGAACTTGTCAACAAGGTAGTTAGCCTCTGCTGCGATAAGAGCTTCTTCAAGTGCTCTTGCGTTGTCAAGAACGCCAACCTCTTCAAGTGCGTCGTAGATTCTGTGATCTTCGCTTTCAAGATAAGGTCTGATGTATTCTTTTACAGCCGCAACGCCTTCAACGTCATCGGGATATGTTACGCCGTCAGCCTCAACTGCGTCAATCATAGCCTGAAGTACGCTGTCGATGCTATCTTTGCGGATTTCATTAACCGTTGCCTGGAAGCCTTCAACTACTGCGTCAAGGTCAGCAGATCTGATGATTGCATACTGAGCGTCCACGAGCGCATTCTGAAGTGCTTCTATCGTTTCATCTGTAAGCAATACGTAATTAGCAGTTGCTTCGTAGTAAATAACATAGAGTTCATCAATCTTCTCGCGAACGAGAGGAGTTGCTGCTACCCATGCAGCGATGAGATCTTCGTACTTCTGAATCTTTTCCTCTGCTGCGTCAAGGTCTGCACCTGTGGACTGAAGCTCGGATTTAAGATTATCAAGTGCTGTTTCAAGTGTTTTAATGCTCGATTCAGCCGCATCGAGATCTGCGCCTGCCTGTGCAAGCTGTTCTTTGAGTTCTTCAATTCTCTTCTCTGCTTCAGCTACTGCTTTCTTATTAGCATTGTCTGCAATAAGAGCGATGGCTGTGGAAGCGACGAGAACTACAACAACGATGAGGGCGATAAAGCCGATCAATTTGTTTTTGTTGGTAAACATTCTTAAACCTCCATTTGTAAGAATTATGTAGTAATTATACACCAACGATTGTGTATGTGTGTGAACAAAAAATGCAATAAAAATTAACAAATTGTTAACTTTAAGGCATAATTTGCCCAAACCAAGCAAGGTTATTCACCTTAATACATATATTAACACATTTGTTTGGAAATTGCAATACCTTTTTTGATAATTTTTTCAAAATTGCTATTTTCCTACACAAAAATGTGAAAATATCTCTCCGACTATTGCCTCGTCAACCTCTCTGCCGTCGATTTCGTTGAGGTATCCCATGGCAAGCTCGACATCAACACCTGCGATGTCGGGCGGGAGTCCGTCCCTCAGCGCGTCAAGGGCGAGAGAGAGATGCTTTGATGCACTCTCCAGCGTTGCGTTCTGACGCGCGTTGATTAACACCGCGTCGTTGTCGGTATCAATCTCTTCATTGATATAAAGAGTTTCAATCAGGTTTTTAAGCTCGGAGAGGTCTTCATCGTTTTTGGCAGACATTTTGATTATATGATGGAAGTTCTTTTTTATTTCCTCTTCGGAAATCATAGAATTTTCATCATTTTTATTAACAATTGCAATCTTTGTTGCGTTTAGTGCATTAGTATCGTCCATAATATTAAAATCTTCTCTGTCAAGCTCTCTCGAATTGTCAAACACGCATAGCACGAGCTCGGCGTCGGTCAAGGACTCCCTTGCGCGGTCAACGCCTATTTTCTCGACTCTGTCCTCGGTGGCGCGAATACCGGCAGTATCAACGAGGCGAAGCGTTACTCTGCCTAGGCTGACCGTTTCGGTTAACAGGTCTCGTGTCGTGCCCTCAATCTCCGTAACTATCGCGGCTTCTCTGCCGACGAGTTTATTGTAAAGACTGCTCTTACCGACGTTTGGCTTTCCGCAGATTACGGTTTTGACACCTTCCATAACCGCGTGCCCCGTTTTATAGGTGCTTCGGAGTTTTTCGACCTCGGAGAGAATTTCTTCCGTCGCCTCTGTCATATCTTCGTTGCTCATATCCGCGAGGTCCTCCTCGGGATAATCGACCTTTGCGTAGACCTGCGCCAAAAGCGAAGCAAGTTTTCTGTAAATTCCGTCGGTAGCCTGCTTGATTTTGCCGCTCATGGCACCGCGGGCGAGTGCAATTTGCCCGTCGTTCTTTGCTTCGAGCAATGTTCCGAGTGCTTCGGCTTGGCTCAGTGCCATTTTGCCGTTCAGAAATGCGCGCCTTGTAAATTCGCCCGCCTCGGCAGGTCTTGCGCCCGCCGCAAACACCGCCGTCAGCACCTTCTGCGTGATGAAAATTCCGCCGTGGCAGTTGATTTCAACGGTGTCCTCGCCCGTGAACGAGCGCGGAGCGCAGAATTTGACCGCAAGTCCGTCGTCTATTGTCTGACCGCCCGAAATTATGCTTCCGTAAGTCATCATATTCGGTTTTATTTCGGCGAGCGTTTTGCCCGACGCGCTCACGAACACCCTATCGGCTATCTCGACGGCTTCCGCGCCCGAAATTCTTATTACCGCGACTCCGCCCTTGCCCACGGGGCTCGACAGTGCCGCTATCGTATCGTAAAAGTTCATTATTTAACCTCTTGTTTCGTTATGTGAGTCCATTGTATCACTTTTGTAAGGGGTTGTCAAGGAAGAAGATGAATTGAAAAAAGAAACAGCGTTTTTCCCGCTACGCGTGGAGCGCCCGCATTAACCGTAGAGGGCGACGTCCTCGACGCCCCGTTATGATTGTGCGATGTGCGAACACCTCAACCGTAGGGACCGGCGTCCTCGACGGTCCGTTTTGAAACGCAAACAAAATATTTGCCGAAAAAACATTTAATAATTTGATATGTTTCCCTGATTTTTTCTATCGCAAAAGATTTTATATTTTTCGGGGCGTCGAGGACGTCGCCCCCTACGGGTTATATCAAAAATCAACGCGTGGCAAAACAACATAATGAGTGCGTGAGGGTTTGTTTGATATCAATAGCCGTGAAGATACCGAAGCTTGATAGCCGCTTTTTCTCTGCAAGCGTAGGCCCAGAGAAAAAGCTAACAAAAAGAGACGCCGAGCGAGAGTTTCGCTCTCTGCGGAGAGCGAGGCGGGGCTACGCGCCCCACCGCCCGCGCCCGCTTTTGAAAAAGCGGGGGAAAACAATCGCTTGGGTGCGGTGCGAACACCTCAACCGTAGGGCGGGGGCTTGCTCCCGCCGTTACAAAACATTGAAAACACCCGTTTGGGCGTGGTGTTCGCACAATCATTGTAGGGGGCGATGTCCTCGACGGTCCGTTTTGAAACCCCCCGATTTTCAAAACAATTCGCGCGGGCTCTCGCCGCGAAGGTCGGCAAAAAATTTTTTTGCTTCTTTTTTCAAAAAATGACATTCTTTCTTTGGTAATTAGTCAAAAAGGGGCGCAGAAGCGCCCCTTTTTTTAGGTTTATTTTTGAATTATTCGTAGAGTTTACCCATTCTCTGGAGTCTTTCGTACTTAGCCTTTGCGTTTTCTTCAGCCTTAGCGAAGAGCTTTTCTGCTCTCTCGGGGAAGGACTGAGCAAGGCGGGCGTAACGCGTTTCGCTCTTAATGAAGTCTACGTAGTTAGCGGTAGGTTCCTTGGAGTCGATGGTAAGAGGATTCTTACCCTCAGCTTTAAGGCTGGGATTATATCTGAACATCTGCCAGTAGCCTGCGTCAACGGCTTTCTTCATTTCGAGCTGGCAGTTCTGCATACCGCCCTTAACTCCGTGCATTTCACAAGGAGCGTAGCCGATTACGAGAGAAGGTCCGTTATAAGCCTCTGCCTCGGCGAGAGCTTTAAGAGTCTGATTCATATCAGCGCCCATAGCAATCTGTGCTACGTATACGTATCCGTAGGACATAGCGATTTCAGCAAGGTTCTTCTTGCCGATAGCCTTACCTGCTGCCGCAAACTGAGCAACCTGACCTATCTGGGAAGCCTTGGAAGCCTGACCGCCGGTATTGGAGTAAACCTCTGTATCAAATACCATTACGTTTACGTTTTCGCCGGAAGCAAGAACGTGGTCAAGACCGCCGAAGCCGATATCGTAAGCCCAACCGTCGCCGCCGAAAATCCATACGGACTTCTTGGAGAGGTAGTTCTTTTCAGCGAGAATCTTATCCTTGAGCTCGCTTCCGCAAGTGCAAGTTTCAAGAGCGGAAACGAGAGCCTTTGTAGCCACCTCGTTTGCCTTACCGTCATCAAGAGTAGCAAGGTAAGAATCTATTGCAGTCTGAACTGCTTCGTTGTCGCACTCATCTTTAAGAGCCTTTACGTAGCCGACGAGCTTATTACGAAGTGTCTTCTGGGCAACCGCCATACCGAGACCGTGCTCTGCGTTATCCTCAAAGAGGGAGTTAGCCCAAGCGGGACCGCGTCCGCTCTCTTTGTTTACGGTATAGGGAGTTGCGGGAGCAGAGCCACCCCAGATGGAAGAACAGCCTGTTGCGTTTGAGATATACATTCTCTCACCGAAGAGCTGTGTGATAAGACGTGCGTAAGACGTTTCGGCACAGCCTGCGCAAGAGCCGGAGAATTCAAGCAAGGGCTGCTTGAACTGAGAGCCCTTAACGGTGTTGTTGATGAGCTCGGGCTTTTCGCTTACATTAGCTACTGCGTAGTCGAAAGCTGCCTGCTGGTCAGCCTGAGTTTCCTGGGGAACCATTCTGATAGCGAGCTTATCCGTGCCGTCCTTAGCCGCCTTATTATTAACGGGGCAAGCCTTTACACAAAGAGTACAGCCCATACAGTCAAGGGGAGATACTGCCATTGTGAATTTATAATTTGTCTTGATTACGGGTTTAGCCGCAAATTTCGTAGAAGCGGGAGCGTTTGCAGCCTCTTCCTCCGTCATAGCGAAGGGACGGATTGTTGCGTGAGGACATACAAATGCACAGCTGTTACACTGGATACAGTTCTCGGGAATCCACTCGGGAACGTTTACTGCAACACCGCGTTTTTCGTATGCGGCAGCGCCCTGAGGAAGTGTACCGTCAACGTAATCCGTAAATGCGGATACGGGAAGGCTGTCGCCGTTCATCTTGGAAACGGGATTTACTATCTCGTTTACGTACTTAACGAGCTCGGGACGTGTGCCCTCAACGGTTTCGGGAGCGCTCGTTGTATCAACGGTCTTCCAGGAAGCGGGAACGTCAACCTTTACGAATGCGTCAGCGCCTGCATCGATAGCGGCGTAGTTGAGGTCAACCATAGCCTGACCCTTCTTGATGTAGGACTTATACGCCATCTTCTTCATGTACTCGATAGCTTCTGCCGCGGGCAAGATATTTGCAAGAGCGAAGAAAGCGGACTGAAGAACGGTATTCTTAACCTTTGCGTTACCTATTCTCTTCGTTGCAAGAGACGTAGCGTCGATGGTGTAGAACTGAATATCGTTGTTTGCGATATAGGACTTAACGGAAGCGGGAAGGTGTGTTTCGAGCTCCTCTGCGTTCCACTGGCAGTCAAGAAGGAACGTACCGCCGGGGATTACGTCCTCAACAATCTTATAACCTTTAAGGATATAAGAGGAGTTATGGCAAGCTACGAAGTTTGCCTTTGTGATATAGTAAGGAGACTTAATTGCGCTGTCGCCAAAACGAAGGTGGGAAATAGTAACGCCGCCTGTCTTTTTGGAGTCATACTGGAAGTAAGCCTGAATGTTCTTGTCCGTGTGGTCGCCGATAATCTTGATGGAGTTCTTGTTTGCGCCGACAGTACCGTCGCCGCCGAGACCCCAGAACTTGCAGGAGATAGTTCCCTCTGCCGCCGTGTTGGGAGCGGTTGTTTCGGGGAGAGAATGACCTGTTACGTCATCTACGATACCGATTGTAAAGTGTGCCTTGGGAGCGTCCTTTGCAAGGTTCTCGTATACGGCGAAGATGGAAGCGGGTGTTGTGTCCTTGGAGCCGAGACCGTAACGTCCGCCGACAACCTTGATTGCTCTGCCCGTTTCGTTAAGAGCGGCAACAACGTCAAGGAAGAGAGGCTCACCGAGAGAGCCGGGCTCTTTCGTTCTGTCAAGAACCGCAATCTTCTTAACCGTTGCGGGAATAGCTTCTGCGAGCTTTTCTGCAACGAAGGGACGGTAAAGTCTTACCTTTACAAGACCAACCTTCTCGCCCTTGGCGGTAAGGTAGTCGATAACCTCCTCGGTTACGTCGCATACGGAGCCCATGGCAACGATTACTCTGTCAGCGTCGGGAGCACCGTAGTAGTTGAAGAGCTTATAGTTTGTGCCGAGCTTTTCGTTAACCTTGTCCATATATTCTTCAACAACTGCGGGGAATGCTTCGTAATATGTATTACAAGCCTCTCTGTGCTGGAAGAAGATATCTCCGTTTTCAGCGGAGCCGCGGAGAACGGGGTGCTCGGGGTTGATGGAGCGCGCGCGGAATGCCGCAAGAGCGTCCTTATCAACCATTTCGTCGAGGTCCTTATAATCCCAAGCCTCAATCTTCTGAATTTCGTGGGAAGTACGGAAGCCGTCGAAGAAGTTAAGAACGGGAACTCTGCCCTTGATTGTTGCAAGGTGTGCAACAGCGCCGAGGTCCATAATTTCCTGCTGATTTGTTTCTGCCATCATAGCGAAACCTGTCTGACGGCAAGCATATACGTCGGAGTGGTCTCCGAAAATGTTAAGTGCATGCGAAGCTACTGCACGTGCGGAAACGTGAATTACGCAAGGAAGAAGCTCACCTGCAATCTTATACATATTGGGAATCATAAGAAGAAGTCCCTGGGAAGCCGTATAAGTCGTTGTAAGTGCACCTGCCGCAAGAGAGCCGTGAACGGCACCTGCCGCACCTGCCTCGGATTCCATTTCGATAACCTGAACGTTCTGACCGAGAATGTTCTTTGCGGGCTCGCCGAAGATGTTCTTATCGGTAGCGCTCCATGTGTCCGTTACCTCTGCCATGGGGGAAGAGGGCGTGATGGGGTAGATAGCGGCAACCTCTGTGAACGCATAGGATACGTGCGCCGCAGCTGTGTTACCGTCCATGGAAATTTTCTTTCTCTGAATTGCCATGTTTTTTCAAATCCTCCTAAAAAATTTTGTTTTGTTTAAGCCAAATTAAATCTGTTTGAAATTTAGTTTATTTTTTCGCCAAACTTAATTTTAGCACAAAAAAGTGCCATTGTAAAGACGTTTGACAAAAAATCCGCGCAAAAATTATTGGATTTTTTACATTATTCATGAAATTTCGGTTAAAATCCGCATTTTTCGGAAGCGCGCCGAGGCGCACCGAAACGGACGCGCAAATCCGTCAGATTATACCGTCAACGCAAGCCTTTATTCTGTCTGCCACCGTTTCCACGTCGCCGAAAGCGGAAACGATAAAAATTTTCTCGCTCGTTTGTCCTTCAAGCTCGGAAAATACGTTGTGGAATTTGTTTCGTACCGCGGTCAGCTTTTCCTGCGTTTCGTAAATTTCCGTAACCGCTCTTCCCTTCTCTATGCGCGAAAGGCTTTCCTCGGGCGTGAGGTCAAGAAAGATGCAGGCGTCGGGCGTGCGGATTTCGGGACAGCCGATATTCATTGATTTTACCCATTCAAAATCCGTTTCACTGCCCTGATATGCAAGCGACGAGTAGTAATATCTGTCGCAGAGCACGTCGTACCCGTCATTCAGCATTTTTTCAATACCCCAAACGGGGTTGACGTTGTGAAATATTCTGTCAAGAGCGAACATCGCCGCCATCTCGCCGGGCGTTTTTTGGTTTACACCCGAGAGCGCGTCCCGAATCATTCCGCCAGTCATGGACACCGTAGGCTCGCTCGTTACGTATACCTTTCTTCCTTTGGATTCAAGATATTCTCTAAGTTTTCCGATTTGAGTGGTCTTTCCGCAGCCGTCAATACCCTCAAATACTATAAATTTTCCTCTGTCGTTCAATTTTCAGACTCCGTTTCTTTTCCGAAAATATCGGGGGCAGCAAAGCCCTGCTCTGTTTTCCGAAATTACTTTTTGATGATATCGCAACCTACGTACTTGCGAAGCACCTCGGGGACAACTACCGAGCCGTCTGCGAGCTGATTCTGTTCAACGAGCGCGGGAAGCACACGGCTCGTAGCAAGGCCCGAACCGTTGAGAGTGTGCATAAATTCAACTCTTCCGTCTGCACGGCGGACTCTCATCATACCTCTGCGCGCCTGATAGTCGCGGGCGTTGGATACGGAAGAAACTTCCTTGTAACCGTTCATAGAGGGAATGTTAATTTCGATATCGTAAGTTCTCGCCATGGACGCGGAGCAGTCCTCTGCGGCGAGTTTAACCGTTCTGAAATGGAAGCCGAGGCCCGCAACGAGTGCCTCCGCCTTGCCGACAAGCTCCTCAAACGCCTCGTCGCTCTTTTCGGGAAGTGTAAACTGGAACATTTCAACCTTGTTGAACTGGTGTCCGCGTACCATACCTCTCTCGTCGGAGCGATACGAGCCCGCTTCGCGGCGGAAGCAAGGAGTATAGCTGAACAGCTTTTTGGGCAGGTCTGCCTCGGTTAAAATCTCGTTTCTGTAAAGAGAAGCGAGAGCCGCCTCGGCGGTGGGAAGCATATAGCGGGAGCGGTTGTCGGTGGGGTTTTCAATCTTGTAAACCTCGTCGGCAAACTTGGGGAACTGACCCGCAGTTACGCCGCACTCGTATTCAAGCATGTGGGGGGGTAGGATAAGCTCGTAGCCGTCAGCCCAATGCGTGTCGATGAAATAATTGAGAAGCGCCCATTCAAGCTTTGCGCCCATTCCGCGATAAATCCAGAAGCCCGAGCCTGAGAGCTTAACTCCTCTCTCGTAGTCGATAAGACCGAGGTCTGTACAAAGGTCAACGTGATTTTTGGGCTCGAAATCGAACTTGTGAGGCTCGCCGAAGTAGCGAATGGGCTCGTTGTTCTCTTTTCCGCCCGGTCTAAGGTCGCGGTCGGGAAGGTTCGGCAAGCCGAGAAGTACGCCCTGAAGCTGTACGTCAACCTCTTTGAGCTCAACGTCTATCTCCTTGGAGCGAGCGCCGAGCTTCTTCATTTCGGCAAAAATCGCGTTTACGTCCTTGCCCTCTTTCTTGTACTGCGGAATGAGCTTGTTAACCCTGTTCTGCTCTGCTTTAAGCGTTTCTGTTTCCGTGATAAGAGCGCGGCGGCGTGCGTCGAGCTCAAGAATTTTTTCAACGTCCTCTTTTGCGTCCTTGCCTTTCATCGCAAGTCTGTCAATAACTTCATCGGGACATTCTTTAATGTATTTAATGTCAAGCATGATTTTTCTCCTTGTCCTGTACCGGCGTGTGCCGATTTTTTTGATGTTTTCGGGGTTTGATTAATCAATTTTAACCGAACTCCTCTTCAAATCGCATTTTAATGCTTATAAAAAAGAACATTTGTTCTTTTTATGTACTTTTAATCGGATTTGTTAAATATCCTTAAAGATTTCCGCTCCGCAGATTGAGCCCAGAAGCGTTTCAAGGTCTTCGTCCGAGTCAAAGGTGAATTCAACTACCTTCTTTTTTGGTGTATTGGTGATTCTGACCTTTCTGCCAAGCACCTCGCGGGAGCGTTTTTCAAGCTCACGAAGGTGGATTCTCGTCATAACTGCCGTATCGACTGTCTCGCCGTCGTCGATTTCGTCAATCTCGGGTACCGCGTTGAGCTTTTTGACTGCGTTCTCTACCTCACGGACGGAAAGCTCTTTTTCAACTGTCTTGTGAGCAAGTGCTATCGCGTCTGCCTCAAAATGAAGTCCGAGAAGCGCGCGTGCGTGTCCCGAGCTTATCTCGTCGTTTTTGAGCATTTCAAGCACCTCTTCGGGAAGGTCGAGAAGTCTTAGCAGGTTTGCGACTGCGGGACGGCTCTTTCCAACCTGCTTTGCAACCTGGTCCTGAGTAAGACCAAACCTGTCCATAAGTCCCTGATATGCGAGCGCTTCCTCAACGGCGTTGAGGTCCTCACGCTGAATGTTTTCGATGATGGACACCTGCGCGATTTTAAGGTCGTCGCCGTCAAGCACAACCGCGGGGATTTCATCAAGACCCGCGAGCTTTGCCGCTCTCCAACGGCGTTCGCCTGCGATAATTTCGTAAGTGTCCTCAATGATCTGGTTAGGTCTGACTATGATGGGCTGGAGCACACCGTATTTCTGAATCGATTCAGCCAACTGTTCAAGGCTCTCTCTGTCAAAGGTCTTTCTCGGCTGGTCGTGACGGGGCTCTATCGATGATATTCTGAGCATTTCGCCGGCACCTTTTTTGCTCTCGACCAAATTGTCGTCAAAGGTATCGAAAATGCTCTTTCCAAGTCCTCTCGCTTTTGCCATTTTTATTCCTTTCGCGCCCTTGCGGGCCATTTTATGTATTTTTGATTGTTTTTTTGC
Organism: Eubacteriales bacterium; assembly: GCA_051867875.1. Taxonomy (GTDB): domain Bacteria; phylum Bacillota; class Clostridia; order Oscillospirales; family CAG-272; genus RGIG4608. The sequence continues at coordinate 2,387 of JBJDZG010000025.1, read as the reverse complement.
GGATTTTCGGTTGTTCTACGCCGATTTTACACCGTTTTCGGTTCAAATCCTTGAAATAAGCTCGTCCGTAACGTCAAGATATTCTCCCGCACCCTTGGAGTTTTTGTCATGATAATACGCAGGTTTGCCGAATCCCGGTGCCTCCGTGAGCTTTACGTTTCTCGAAATAGTGGTATTAAAGAGCTTGTCCGGATAGTATTTTTGCAGCTCGTCCATGACCTGCATTGAAAGAAGAAGGCGTTTGTTGTACATTGTGATAAGTATTCCGACAATATTCAACTCCTCGTTATAGTGCTTTTTGATACGTTTTGTTGTCGTAATCAGCTGTGAAAGTCCTTCAACTGCATAAAATTCCGCCTGCATGGGGACAACAACGCCGTCCGAAGCGACAAGTGCGTTGATTGTGAGCATTCCGAGCGAGGGTGGGCAGTCGATTACGATATAATCATAGTCGTCGGCAACCGATTTGAGCGCGTCTTTGAGGTTATATTCACTTCCTTCGTCGTTGTAAAGGTCAAATTCAGCGCCCGAAAGCGATACGTTTGTGGGCACTACCGAAAGATTTTTGAAAGGTGTTGTCAAAATTACGTTTTTGATATCAACCTCGCCCGTCAAAACGTCTTTTATAGTTCCTTTGAGCGTCTTTTTGGCAACTCCGACGCCACTAGTAGCGTTTCCCTGTGGGTCAAGGTCAACGAGAAGCGTTTTTTTGCCGCGAATCCCAAGGGAAGCGGCAATATTGACAGCAGAGGTTGTCTTTCCGACTCCGCCTTTTTGGTTGGCGAAAGCAATTATTTTTGCCATTTGGTTCCTCCATTTTATATATTTTCAGCCGTTTCTACTTCAAAAAAGTTGTAAAACGGAACAATTTTGTACGCTTATCATTATAACACAACAATTGCGCAAATGCAAGAGAAAAAGATGGATTTTTAATAATTTTCAAAAGTTTTTTATGTAAACGTTGTTTCACGTGAAACATTTTGTCAATTTTGCTGATATTTGATGGAATAGGCGCGAATTATCGCGCTCGAACGCAGATTTTGTTTCACGTGAAACATTTTTGTCGAGAAATCAATTGTTTAAGAAATTTTTGTTTCACGTGAAACATTTATGACGTGCCATTATCCTATTACAAGCCCAAGCGCGTTGTTTTTGCGTTTGTTGGTATAATTCAAAATCGGTTATATAAAGCATTCGCTTCATTTATAATAAAAAGGCATTGCATCGAGCAACGCCTTTGATTGCGGAATTAATCCGTCGTGAATATGTTGTTTTTAATTTGATTTGCAAAATGATTTGCGTTTTTTGCGGTTTTTGCTATTTTCGCCTTACAAGCAGTCGCGCAAAAGCGTGCACGGCTTTTCAAAGCGGAGCTTTCTTAATCTGAGCAAATTTGCGAGGATACGCCGAGGGCGTGCGGGAGAGCTTGGGAACGGTTATCACCGTGCGGTTTTCGTATATTTCCTCGCCGCCGGCAATGCCTTGGAGTGTCGTTTCGGTAAACGAGGTAGCTTTTAGCGAATTTTCACCGCAGAGCTTCTTTATTGCAGAGCGCGATGCCTCAAATTCTTCATGCGCGCCTCGCGCCTTCATAGCGACAAGCGAGCCGCCAAGTCTTACGAATGGAATAGTCAGTTCGCATAGGACGGGCAGGGAAGCAACCGCTCGGGCGGTGGCATAGTCGTAGCTCTCTCGGTGCTCAGGGAGCTTTGCAATTTCCTCGGCGCGGGCGGTGATTGCCCTGACGTTGCCGAGTCCGAGCAGCTCCGCCGTTTCCGCGACGTATTTTATTCTCTTTTCGGTACTGTCAAGTGCTGTGATTTCAAGGTCCGGACGGAGTATCGCAAGTGGCAGAGTAGGGAATCCCGCGCCGCAACCGACGTCAATTACCGTGGAATTTGGTGAAAATTTGCCCGAAATGAGCAAGGAATCGACCAAATGACGCAAAATTATGCCGTCCTCGTCGGTTATCGCAGTCAAATTCATCACTTTATTTACTTCGACAAGCCTTTGTGAGATAAAGAACATTTGTTCTTTTTGCTTCTTGTCAAGTTCGATATTCAGATTGTCCCGGAGTGCCCGCGAGAGCTTGTCCGTGAACATTTGTTTTTCCATGCTGTATCTCCTATAACAAAATCGTTTGTTGGGGTGGGAAATCGGCGCGCCAGCGCGCGGATGGTGCGACAGTGGCGTGCAAGGTGGCGCGATAGTGGTGCGCGGGGTGGCGCAAAAAGGTGCGGGTGTGCGACACGATGCGACTGGCGCGCAGGCGCAACACAGGTTCGCGGTGCGAACACAACAACCGTAGGAGGCTACGTCCTCGATGCCCCGCCTCGCATTCGCACGGGTGCACGCACAACAACCGTAGGGACCGGCGTCCTTGACGG
>JBJDZG010000024.1:0-7444 GCA_051867875.1 Eubacteriales bacterium | reverse complement strand
ACCACATTCCACCACCCCCCTCCCGGGGGGGTGCAGTTAAAACTTTAATCTGCCCTTTTTGAAAAATTTATGTGTTTGCAAGCTCAAAGAGCAATTCCCTCATCTGCTCGTGAGTGCCGACGGTATAATCGGGCACGGGAAGCTCAAAATCGTAATGTCCCGACTGCTCGGTTTCGATATAGACGCTCTTAATTCCCGCTCCGTGCGCGCCGAGCACGTCGTCGCGCAAATCGTTGCCGACATATATACATTTCTCTTTATCAAGCGAAAATCTCTTAAACGCCATACGGAAAATCTCGGGCGAGGGCTTTTTAACGCCTGCGTTGCTCGAAATGAGTATTCCGTCAAAGAGGGGCAAAAGTCCGCTGTCGGAAAGCTCGTCAAGCGTAAAGCATTCCTGCGCGTTAGACACGAGATAAACCCCTGCACCGCGCTCTCGAAGTCCCGTTAAAATCTCTTTCACACACGGGAAAACGCGGAATTTTTCTCTCGAAGCCACTCTGAACTCGCGTGCAAGCTCCCTTGCGCTCGCGCCGTATTCCGTGCGCTTTGCGAGCATATCGTCAAATACGTCGAGCAAATCAAATTCTACGTATTCGTGCGCTCTTTCCGACGCGTAGAGAGTGCAAAGAGTCTTATACTCCGCACGAAGATTAAGAGCCTTTTCTCTATCCTCTCCCAAAAGCTCGCACATCTTTTGCCAGAGCGAGAGCTTTTCCTCGTCGGTATGTATATCTACAAGCGTTCCGTAAAGGTCAAACAAAAAATTCATAATTACCTCTTTTTAATTATTTCCAGCCGAGATTCCAGACGGAAATTCTGTCAACGTTCTTTGAAGCATTGTTCGAGGGGCAGTTATTCACAATTTGAATAACGAAATCTCCCTCAACGGCGGTATCGAGCACCCAGTGGAGCTCGTATTTTTCATTCTGCTTTGCACTGAGGTCTTCAACCGTCTTCGTTGCAACGACCTCGCCGTTCTGCAAAATGTTAACGGTAAAGCTTATCTTGGAGTCGGTAAAGGTAAGACCGTAGTTCATATAGAGTTCGGTTATACCGCCCGAAAGAGAGGCAGAGGTAATTGAGCCGACGGCACTCGTTTTACCGTTCAGAATCACCTGAGGAACGTCGCCAATCCACGCCTGCGTATCGGTTCTTGCCCATGTGAGATTCCAGCCGTCGGTTCCCGTGCGGTTCTGATACTGCGTAGCAGAGCCCGACGAAGTGAAGCCCGAAAAATCATAAAAAGTTCCGTCAAAATCGGGTTTTTCACCTGCGACGTCCCCGTTCTCTCTCTCACTCTCGCCCGTTTTGTAGTCAATGATTATTCCCTCTTGAACATTGTACACGAATACGCAGAACATAATGTCCTCACCGGCGTCCTCAACGGAGTACGCTTCCATAAGCACGCCCGTTGCGATGAGGTTTTCGCCCTCGAAAACGGGAGTTACGCGGTAGAGCACGTGAGAAGAATTGCCGCGAAGATAAGTAAGAACCATATTTTCAAATATCTGCATTGTAAACTGATTGAAATACTGAGTACCCGTAATGAGATTTTCCTTTGTGTTATCCTCCCCCGCAAGCGACCAGGCTATGAGGTGGGAACGGTTATAAAGGCTCTGATTTCCCGTTTCGGGATAGCTTACGGAATGCCAACCCGTAGGATTATAGCTTGTGCTTCCCCTATCGGAAGTGGGCATAGTGTCTTTACTCAGGCAAGCGTACGCAAGCGTTGCTCTGCCGAGGCTGTCAAGCTCTTCGTATATTTCAAAGCTCTCCGTCGTCATATCATCACGAGTGAAGAACGGAACGTTATTGTTTACTACGTAATATCCGTCGGGCGCGACCTCTTTTGAGTACGCGGGGACGAGGCTGAAATCAAATTCTTCGGCGGGGCTGTCGCCGTTTGAGCCGTTGTTCTCAGTCGTCGTAGTCGTTGTAGCGGTAGTTGTGGTCGTCGTTGTTGTTGGCTGTGTAGTTGTCGTAGTCGTCGAGCCTGTGAGAAAATCAAGCTCACAAGCCGTAAGCGTAAACACGAGCACTAAAAGAAGTGCTAAAATTCTTGACAGAGTTTTGAAATCGGTTTTCATTCTCATATTCCTTTCACTTTTTATATCTCTATTGTACTATAAAAATTTCAATTAATCAAGACTTTTTATAAACTTCTCTCTCAATCTTTTGATGAAGAGCCGTTGAAAACTTGTCCTTTGATATTTTTTTGTATCCGAGAGCGACAAGGTCGTATTCAAAATATCTGTCCGCGGGATAAGGAATACCGAATCGGTATATCACGACGGTTTCAACGCCGTCAAAATCTCCGAGAAGCTCGGAGTTTTCAATAAAAACGAGTGAGCCGTCGTCAGCCGAAGCGATGGGAGAGTCCGCGACGCTTACGTTTTCAAAGCTCTGAAACATTTTTGCAGAATACGGAGCGATAAAAATTCCGCCCCCGCCGAAGCGCGACGCCATATCCGCGATGACTTCCATATCCTTTGCCTGTCTGCGATTGTTGAACGTCATGCCGCCCCTTGAATCGATACACAGAGCAAGCGTAATTTTTTTCATAATCGTTAAAACCCCCGTCCATATTCGAAATACGTAAACATTATACAGTATTTTTTGTAAATTTGCAAGTTTTATTAAAAAATTAAGCGAAAATATACTATTTAGTCTTGACTTTTCTACTTATTAATAATAAAATATAGTTGTACGAAGGTATAAGTACACTAAAATGAACTTAATAAGGAGTGCAAAATGAAACGCAAATTAACCGTTGTTGCCTGCCTTATGGCGGCAGTTATGCTCTTGACTTCATGCGAATTCACCATTGACGGCATTCTCGGACTTGTCGGCGGTACTACGACGACAACCACCACTCAACCCCCACACGACGATGTTCCGCCCACTGACGAATGGGACGAGCTCTACGACATCATTTCGGTGGCAGAAGCTCTTGAAATATGCAAGGGCGCAACCGAGCCCACGTCGGAAAAGTATTACATCGCGGGCACTGTTACCGAGGTATCGAACGCTCAGTACGGCGAGATGTATATTGAGGACGCAACTGGCAAGATATACGTCTACGGCGTAAAAAATTACTCCACGATGGAAGACAAGCCCCTCAAAAGCGACACCGTTCTCCTTCTCTGCGTTCTTCAAAACTATAACGGAACTATGGAAGTCAAGAGCGCCGAGCTCATCGATTTCAGAAAAGCAGACGTAGGAGATATCGACCAGAGCGATTACACCGAAATGAGCATCTCCGATGCGCGTGAGGCGGAAAAAGGCACGAAGGTTAAGGTTTCGGGTGTCGTTGCAAGAATCACGTTTGCAAACGGTATGAAGCCAAGCGGTGTATACCTCGTTGACGGCACGAACTCCATTTACGTATACGACGCAGACCTCGCACAGAGAGTAAAGATAGGCAATGCGATTACAGTTCTCGCATCAAAGACCTATTGGGTGCTTGAAAACGAGCAGAGCTCTGCCGAAAAGCACGGCTACAAGGGCTGCTGCCAGCTTGAAGAAGCAACTCTTATCGCAAACGATGAAAAGACCGACAACGAGTTCGACAAATCATGGATTTTCGAAACGACAGTCAAGGAAATTTTGAATACTCCCGTAACGGAAAACGTTACGACCACGATTTTTAAGGTAAACGCCCTCGTTAAAAAGGTTGAGGGCACGGGCTTTACAAATTACTATTTCTTCGACCTTGACGGCAAGACGGGTGCTTACACCTACACGCAGTGCAACGGAAACGATTTCAGTTGGCTCGACGAGTTCGACGGCAAAATCTGCACCGTTTACCTCTCTCCCCTCAATGCAAAGTCCACTTCAAGCGAGTGCTACTTCCGTTTCCTTCCCGTATCGGTTATCGACGAGGGCTTTGTGTTTGACCTTGCAGACGTTCCCGAACACGTTATCGAATACTATGTAAAGGACCAGTTCCTTGACTTATACACGGGCGACCCGCAGGCAGAGCTTGTAACGAGCGTTTCAAGCGAGCTTCTCGGTTTTGAAGGCGCAACCGTTACCTATTCTTCGAGCAATACAAACGTCATTTACTTTGAAGAAGTTGACGGCAAAACGATATTCCACTGCGGACAGAGTGAATCCGAACTTGCAACCGTTACCGCAACCGTAACGTACGGAGAGCTTTCCGCCACTTACCAAATACCGATTTTGGTATCCATAGCAGTTGACGTTCCATCAATCGGCATAAATGAAGCAATAGGCAAGGCAGTCGGCGAAACGGTTACGGTCAAGGGCATCATAGGTCCTTCGCTTGTAAACAGGGACGGCTTCTACCTTATCGACGAAAGCGGTATAATCGCCGTTATCGTAAACGATTCTTCCGTCTGGGAAGGACTTGCCGTAGGTCAAGAAGTCATCATCGAGGGCAAGAGAGACCTTTTCCACGACGGCAACGGCTCTCACGCAGGTCAGACCTGCATTACGGGTGCTACCGTAATCGTGAACAACTACGGCAAGCACGAGTATTCAACCGACAGCTTCGTATATGACAAAACTCTTGCAGACTTCTACGCTCTTGACGCGGGCGTTGACTACTCCACGACGGTATTCGTACTCAAAGCGACTGTTGAAGTCGTTGAAACAAACTACTATACTAACATCAATCTCATCGACGGCAACGGCACGAAGGTCAGCCTTTACTGCTCAAGCGCTAATCAGTACGGCTTCCTCAAAGCATTCGCAGGTCAGGAAGTAACGGTCGAGCTGGCTCCTTGCAACTGGAACAACAAGACGTATTGGAGAGGTTGCGTTCTCTCCGTTATTACCGATGACGGTCAGGTTTACAACGAACTCAACTTTTTGAAATAAATACAACAAAAGGGCTCTTCTCGGAGAGCCCTTTTTTCAAACTGAGCGAGTGCTGAGAAAGCCGTGCTACCGCAAGCAAATTATATACAAAGCAGTACGCATCGATTAAGCAAAAAAATCAGGCGGAGAATTTCTCCGCCTGTGTTTTATTGATTTATTCTTCGTTCTGTGCGTTCTCTTCCTTAATCTTCTGAGCTATCTGCATGGGAACCTGCTCGTAGCCTGTTTCATGGAACTCGAAGCTTCCTCTGCCCTGCGTCATAGCGCGGAGAGTGATTGTGTAGTCGAGAATTTCAGCCTTCGGGATAGTAGCGTTGATTGTGGTATAGCCCTTCTTCTGAGCGGGGTCCATACCCATAACGCTTCCGCGGCGCTTATTGAGGTTACTCATAACGTCGCCTACGTACGCCTCGGGAACTGTAACGGCAAGGTCGCCTACGGGTTCAAGAAGAACGGGGTTAGCGAGCTTCATACACTCCTTATAAGCGATAGCCGCAGCCATCTTAAAGGACATTTCGTTGGAGTCAACGTCGTGGTAAGAGCCATCGTAAAGGTTAGCGGCGAGCTTGATTACGGGATATCCGTAAACACCCTTCTTCATAGCGTCCTCAAGACCCTTCTGAACTGCGGGGTGGAAATTCTTCGGAACCGAACCGCCGACCGTGGACTCTGTAAAGGTAAGTCCCTCTTCCTCACCGGGTGAGAACTTAATCTTAACGTCGCCGTACTGACCGTGACCGCCGGACTGCTTCTTATGCTTACCCTGAACGTCAACGCTCTTCGTAATCATTTCGCGGTAAGCAATCTTGGGAAGGTCGAGCTTAACGGAAACGCCGAATCTGGATTTGAGCTTAGATTCGAGAACCGAAATATGCATATCGCCCATACCGTAAATAACGAGCTGATGCGTTTCGGGGTTGTTTTCGAATTTAATCGTCTTGTCCTCTTCACAGAGCTTTGCGATACCTGCGGAAATCTTATCCTCGTCGCCCTTGGAGAGAGGCGCGATGGACTGAGCCATAAAGGGCTCGGGATATTCCGTTCTCGCATAGTGGATATCGCTGTTCCAAGCGAGAGTGTCGCCCGTATTGGTATTGGCAAGCTTTGCGGTCATACCGATATCGCCGCAACAAAGAACCTCAACCTCAGTCTGGTTCTTGCCCTTGACTACGTAGATGTGAGCCATCTTTTCGTTTGTATCGGTAGTGGTATTTCTGAGGAGCATATCTCTTTTAAGAGTACCGTTCATAACCTTGAAGAAGGACATTTTTCCTACGAACGGGTCGGAAACCGTCTTGAATACGAAGAGCGCGCACTCGCCCTCGGGGTCTATCTCCATTGTGTCGCCGCCTTCAAGCAATTCGTTCTTCTTTGCCGTGTGTCTGGGGAAGGACTCGTCAATTACGTTGAGAAGCGTCCAAACGCCCCAAAGCTTCGTTGCCGCACCGCAAAGCACGGGAACGATATCTCCGCAGATAACGCCGTTATGAACTGCGTTGAGTGCTTCCATAGGTGTAATCTCTTCTCCCTCGAAGAACTTCATCATGAGGTCCTCGTCAGTAGAAGCAACCGCTTCCATAAGCATTTCGCGGTATTTTTCCATAGCCTCTGCGTTTTCCTCGGGAACTGCACAAACGGAGTGCTGACCTTTATCGTTGAAAACGTGAGCTTCCTGCTTGATAAGGTCGATAGCGCCTACTACCTTGCCGTCTTTAATCATCGGAATGGTTAGAGGACATACGTTTTTACCGAATTTTTCGTGGAGCGAGTCAAGAACTCTTCCGAATCTTGCTTCGTTATCGTCAAATTTATTGATGAAGAATGCCGTGGGAAGACCTGCTTCCTGCGCGTAGTCCCAAGCGAGCTCCGTACCAACCTCGATACCTGCTTTACCGTCAACGAGAATGAGAGCTGCGTCGGCAACTCTTAATGACTGCTTAACCTCTCCTACGAAGTCAAGGAATCCGGGTGTGTCGAGAATGTTGATTTTCGTATTCTTCCACATGAAAGGAGCTACCGCGGAAGAAAGCGAGAAACCGCGCTTGATTTCCTCGGGGTCAAAATCGCAAACCGTCGTTCCGTCGGGTACGTTGCCGAATCTGTCGGACGCGCCTGCTACGTGAAGGATTGCCTCTGCAAGAGAAGTCTTACCGCTTCCGCTATGACCGAGGAGTGCCACGTTTCTGATCATTTTTGTTTCAATGTTTTGCATAGGATTGTACCTTGTCCGCACTATGCGGACCCTTTCGATAGTATATAAAATGCTAAATTATTTCCAAAAAAACATTTTTGGGAAAACATTTTCCATCTTCTTATCCATTATACACATTTTCCCCTGATTTTTCAATAGGTCTTTTTGAGTTTTATAAACACCGAATGTAGAATTTTTGTGTTGATTTTTGTGCATTTCTTACAATGTATTTGCGTTTTTCGTGAAATAAATGAAATTTACAATAGCTGAAATGGGACGTTTTTACCCCTATTAAGAGATAAAAACAACTTTAAGGCTGAAATTTTGTCATATGGCGGTTTCTTTTTTCAAAAATAGTGAAAAGTCAAGTATTATTTTTGAAAAAACGGAGATAAAAAAGAATTTTAT
>JBJDZG010000023.1:0-8439 GCA_051867875.1 Eubacteriales bacterium | reverse complement strand
TCAATGCGGACTCCCCGGAATATCTCGATCCGAACACAATTAACGGTCTTAACCTTTATGCGTATTGTAATAACAACCCTGTGATGAACACTGACTCAACAGGTTGTAATCCTATTCTTTTTGGAATTGTTACTACAGTAATAGTTGTTATTGGTGCAGTCGTTGGAGCAATACTTGGTGCAAATCTTTCGGAAAATATAGAAGGAAATATTGATGCAACTCCACCTGGAAAACCCATTGAAGTTGACGAAAATAAAGGGTTAACCACTACGGATATTGCCATGAATAGCGCCAAAGGTGCTCTTATATATGCACATTCTGCTGGAGTTATTGTTGCAGGCGCAGGAGCTATTATTACATTGTGTGGAGATGTTTATTCCGGAGCACAACTTTTTGCTTGGGGTTCTCTATATGCAACGTTATTTGGTTTATTATTAATTTCATTCGGCATAGAAGTCCAAAGTCCGGAATTGGATCCATCGGACATTTATCAACCGGATCTTCCAAACAACAAATAAATTTCAATAACTATAAGGAGATGAGTATGATAGAATTCAAAGGATCACTGAATGGTAAAGCGCTGATACACTTTGTTAACAAATTCAAGAAAATGTTTATAGTTGCTTTATTTATAAGCAGTGTGTTGGTATCTATCCTTTACACAACCGCGGTATTTATTATTTTTCTGTTCTCGTCTTTAATTATTATTGCTTGCCCAGCAAAATGGTTTGCCACAATAGCTCCCAACCGGATTTACATTGATTTGGAAGACAGGACGATAGTATCAGAGATTGTTGGCTCTCGTGAGAGTTTTAGAATGATAGATGATACCGTTAAAGTTAGCGATTATGGTGATTTTTACACCTTTAACTTCAACTCCAAACGAGATCAATATAATTTTATTGTTCAAAAAGACCTCATAACACAAGGTACTATTGAAGAATTTGAACAGATTTTTGAAGAAGTGCTGGTGCGCGTGAAATAATAAACAAATCAAACAAGCCTGCCTTGCAATGCATGGCAGGCTTCGCACCGAAATCGAGGGCAGTTTCACGAGAAACTATATCTACGGTCAGGATGGTATCGTCGGCTACGAGGAAAACGGCGAGCATTTTACGTACCGCAAGAATTTCTTCGGCGATATCACGGCTATTTATAGGGGTACGACCAAGGTAGCAGAATACACATACGACGCCTGGGGTAATTGTACTATAGTATTCGACACTAACGGTTACGGTTCACGAAACCCCTTCCGTTATAGAGGTTACTATTGGGACGAAGATCTTAAAATGTATTATCTTATGACGAGATACTACGACCCCAAGACGGGTAGATTTATCAATGCGGATGCAATTGAATACCTCAAACCCGATGCTATCAACGGATTGAATTTGTATGCTTATTGCAGGAACAATCCGATTAGGTATGTGGATCCAACAGGGCATGAAGAGTTAACCCAAGACGAAATCTCGGATTTTTTGTGTGGTGCAGCTATTATACTTTGGGCTGTAATAATGGTGGTACTTGGCGTGGCGTGCCCTGACTCTTCAAATTCAGGTACGGGTAAGATATGGGAAGACAATTATTTTGATCCGAATCTTGACTTGAAATGGATTGACCCCCCGCCTTCCTTAGGACCCAAGTCAAACACAGAAAAATTTTCGTTTATTGATTTTCATGTATCAATATGTCAAGCAAAGTTATATTTCGATGCTAAAAGGATGCACTCTCTATATATTGATTTGTTAAGTGTATCTGTATTCGCGGGATTTGATATTGATGAGGATATGTATGGATTATTCGTTGATATCGGCGTGTTTAACTTTGGATACGATGGAAGATATCTTGACATCGGAGTTTCCGGAATTGGAGCCGGACTAGGATTGGGGTGGCAAGATGGTAAGTTGATAGCAAAGTACGATTCGGTTGGTTATTGGGGTGTGGATGCATCGGTTGATTTTGGACTGATGATAAAAGATTTATTGCAAGAGTAAGCGTAATCAATCTCAAAGATTGCTTATAAAATATACGACTTCATTTCAAAATTATTGTAAGAATGTTAATTGAATTTTATGGAGAAATAGGTATTAAAAATGAAAAAATTTATACTAATTGTACTTGTAATTATGTTAATCACATTTTCTCTTACGGGGTGCACTTTGTTTCAAAAAATTTACGATGAATATCAAGAATTTATGCAACCGTATTATGAAGATATGGATCTTGCGCAAGAGTATGCAGAGCAGTTTATCTATGCTGTGGCTAATGATGACTTTGAAAGTGCAAGACAATACTTGCATCCTGATTTAATAGCGAGCGAATATGACTTGGAAAAACAAATTGCTTACTTTGAAGAAAGGTATCGTTTAGATTTTTCGGATGGTGTGGTTATAGAGGATCTTATAGGGACAAAAATAGCAATTGGCAGTTTTGATAGTGAATATTCGGTCGGTTTTAACTTGCTGATTGGAAATGAAGAGTTGCAATTATACTTTATTGCTGAAAGAACCGACAACGGGTTTGGTATTTTTATTATTACAGAAGTTCGACCCTCAAATTTACATTATGTATAAACAAACAGGCTGGCCTGCGATTGCAGGTCAGCCTGAAAGCAAGACGGCGAGTATTTTACGTACCGCAAGAATTTCTTCGGCGATATCACGGCTATTTACAGGGGTACGACCAAGGTAGCGGAGTACGTTTACGATGCTTGGGGTAATTGCACAATTACTCTGAACACAAACGGCTACGGCTCACGTAATCCGTTCAGTTATAGAGGTTATTACTTCGACTCCGACCTCAATATGTACTATCTCACGACGAGATACTACGACCCCAAGACGGGTAGATTTATCAATGCGGACTCAATTGAGTATCTTGATCCCAAAGCCATCAACGGATTGAATTTGTATGCTTATTGCAGGAACAATCCTGTCATGTACTTTGATCCGAGTGGGCATGAACTATTATCAACTACTGTAGACCTAATCATTTTAGGACTAATCATGCTTATTCTGTTTGGCGCAACTTATGTGTATTTGAAATTAACGGAAGACACATCAGAAAATTTGGATAAAGAACAGAGTTTTGACAAAGAATCGCAAGATCCTCCAAAAATCCCAACAAATTCTCCTTATGAAAAAACCTCTCATTTCCCAATAATGTATTCAGGTGCTCCGTCCGATGTTCTTATATACGCTACGTCACATGTTTATCACTATGTTGCCAGCTTTAATTATCGTTTTGATGGAAGGTTAAACAACCCAAACACATATACATCTAAATATGATGGTAAATACGACGCCTTTAACTCCGGAATATGGATTGGTTACGGGAGCGGACTTGGCAATTGGGGAGATATTATGGAAGAATTTTTTGACGAGTATGGTATTCCTGAAATAGATTAATTTATTCTATACCTAAAATATATCTGCATGTTCTTTTAATTATTTACAATTTGGAGGAGAATATGAATCAAACCATTTCGAAATTTCACGTTATAGTTTCAATTGTTTGCATAGCCTTTTTATTAGCTGCGTGTGTTAATTCAAATCCTACAAAATTAGAATTTGAAATAAACAGCGACAAGAAAACTTGCACTATTACAGGAATGGGAGAATACGACAGCGCTGACGTCGTGATACCCGAAAAAATCGGGCGATATACTGTAACTGCAATAGGAGACGATGCTTTTAGCGGAACGGATATTGAACGCATTGATTTGCCCAAAACCATAACCAAAATAGGCGACAGGGCATTTGCTCAATGTTACTCACTTGCTGAAATAAATTTACCTGCAGGACTCAAACAAATTGGAAATAGCGCGTTTTATTGTTGTTCGAATATCGAAAGAATAGAAATTCCCAATACGGTTAAAGAATTGCCTGAAAAATTGTTCTTTGGATGCACTTCACTAAGAGCTATTACTCTTAATAACGGTCTTATTACCATAGGAAAAGATGCTTTTTATCTGTGTCAGTCCCTTGAACAAATAGTATTTCCTTCAACCCTGCAAAATATCGGCGATGGAGCATTTACTGGTTGTCATTCATTGACTGAAATTATTTTGCCGTACGGTTTTTTGGAGATAGATTACAACGCATTTTCATTGTGCAGTAATTTAAGCAAAATTCATTTTCCCGCTTCGTTTCGTTTGGTATCGGTGCCTTTTGCAATGGAATGTCCCAAGCTTACAGCAATTGTTGTTGATGAGGCGAATCTCGGTTACATTTCAGTTGATGGAGTGCTATATACTAAAATGATGAATATATTGTTATCTTATCCTTCCGGCAAAGATAATGTTGTATTTACTGTACAAAATACAGTTGTCGAAATATTTAATGCGGCGTTTGTGAGCAACAGATACCTTGAAACTGTTAATATTTCTAAAAACACAAATAAAATTGGACCTGCTATATTCGCTTTATGCCATAATCTCAAATCAGTAAACTATGAGGGAACGATTGCAGAGTGGAATTCTATTTCCAAGCACGCAGATTGGGATGTCGATTCTCCTGATTTCACAATCTACTGCACCGACGGCACGATTGCAAAAGACGGCACAATAATGTATAATCAAAACCACCAGTGAAACTGGTGGTTTTGATTAGCTGTATTATAAAGATAACGCCATACTTATTCTATAAATATTTACTTGCGGCAGCACGGCTTTATCGGCGGTCTATTATACTCCAATCGCAATCGCAATAAATAGGAACACAACGGAAAGTCCGAGAAGCAAGAGCTGGAACGGAATGGTCTTCTTAAACCACGTTCCGAGGCTGACGTCCGCCAGTCCAAGGCCGATAAGTAGCGTTCCGCAGGTTGGGAAAAGCACGTTTGTATATCCGTCGGCAAAGAGATACGTCTGGAGAATTACGTTAATTCCAAGCCCCTCAATGGGCGCGAGCGTAAGCATGGGGATAATAAGCACCGCCTTTGCGGACGCGCTGGGGATAAAGAACTCAAGAATAAGTATGAATACGTAAAGAACAAGCACCGCAACGTAGGGTGAGGAGTTCATAACGAGTCCGTAGAAATAGTGGAAAATGGTATCGAGAATATCCGCCTTCTTTGCGATATAGGGCACTGCGAACGCAATAATTATAATGAGGAGCGAGGGAGCGATGTCCTTCATTCCCGCAGCGAACGCCTGGCCCATTTTCTTAAATCCGCCGAGCAAAATTCTGCCGACGATAACCGTTCCGACAATGAACGCAACACCCATAATAATCATACTTGAAGAGCGGAGCGCGGGAATGATAACGGCAATTATTACACCCAGAAGTGCGATTCCGAACAAAAGGCTTACCATCGTTGCCTTTTTCCTGTCCTCTTTCTTTTGGACGGGGTCGTCAACGGTGAATTTTGAAAGGTCGGGTGCAGCGCCCGCCTTCTTTTCGTCCGCACGGCAGATATATGTCATGAAGAGCGAGGTAACGACGTACATTACCGCAAAGATTATAAGGCGGTACCAAAGTCCGTCGGTGATAGGCACGCCAGCGTTCTGCGAGGCAAGACCGATTGTCAGGGGGTTTGTGATGGCAGTCGTAAAACCGACGCCCGAGGTGATAAGAATAAAGCTTATCGCCGTAAATCTCGACCAGTTCATTGCAGTACAGAGCATAAACAAAATCGGATACAGAATGAGAAGCTGCTCTTGAAGTCCGAAAACCGCGGAGAGAAGCATTACGATGAGAGTAATTGCCCAAACAGCCGCAAAACGTCTTTTATAGAGCTTTTGAATAATTATTCTTACAATGGATTCAAGTCCACCGCTCTTCTCAAGCACCTTGAAAGTGCCGCCGAGAATGAGGAGCAGAGCGAGAATTGAAATCTCGTTTACGTTGATTGACGCGGGAAAGCTCTTATCGACGTTTCCGCCCCAGATAATCGACTCAAAGGGTGCGGTAAACCAGCGCCAAACGGGCAGACGGGAGTCGCTCTCGATTTCTTCGTACGTATCGGGAATTACTTTTCCGTCCTCGTCGCGCTCGTACGCACCCGCGGGAATTACGTATGTAAGCACGCCGACACAGATTACTACTGCGAGCAGGATGCATATCATCAAGATAAAGCTTTTAACGCCGATTTTTACCTTGGTCGCGCCAAGGTCGGCGCTTTGTTTCGTTTGGTTGTCTTTCATATCAGTTCTCCTTCATAGTCGTAAGCATCGTTTGATGCGTCGTTCCATCTCGCGTCGCGGAGATTGTGCAGCTCCTCGCTCGCAAGCATCCACTCGATAAGATGAGTTTTCGGTATATCGAGCTCCAGATGGAAATAATCGTTTTTGTGGTAAAATTCGAGGTATTTGCCCGTTACCATCGTAAGAGAGTAGAGATTTTCAATATTGAAAAACCTCTCCTCGCCCTCAAGGCTTACGATATGCAATCCGTCAGCGTCGAGCTTTACGTCGCCGCCGAAAATCATCTCTCGGTTATTGGGCGGCTTACGCCACGCGTCGGTTCGCATAGCGAAAAGATGACCCTTCGCGCAAAGCTCAAAGCCCTCTTTCTTAACGTCATAATGCATGAGCCTGCGCTGCCACTTGCACCATTTGTCAATATCGCCAAGCGGAAGCCTGCCGTCCTTTTCGTGCAAATCGTAATACTCGTCAAGAGTTACGCTGTATCCGCACTCACTGCAAACAAGAGCGTCGTCCTTAACGGACAGGCAGTGCTTTTTCTTGCATATCGGACAGATGTAGAGCAGATTGTCAAGTCCCTCGATATTTTTCTTTTTGCCTATGTACTTAATGCGGGCAACTTTGTTCGCCTCAAAGTCGTTATATCTGAATTTTTCGAGCATTTTGTCGTACACTTCTCTGTCGGATAACTCTGCAAGCTCCTCGGGAGTGAACAGAATGCTGTAAGTAACCCTTATCTCGCCGTGCTTTTCGTCGCGCGAATAGCGGTTGAAAGCGAGATACGCGCCCTCGGTCTTGGCAAGCACTACCGTAACGCCCGCTCTTTTGAGAAACTGAGTCGTCGCGGGGTTTATCGGGTGCATACTTCCCGAGAGGGTCTGTATTCCTTCGGGAAAAAGAGCGAGACTCCTTCCCTTCTTCAATACGGTGAGCATCTTTTTGATGCCTGCAAAGTCGGGCTGAAACAAAAATTTCGGGATAACTCCCATAAGATTCAGCGCGCAGTAATTGTATTTGTTTTTCAAGAAATTCTGGAAACCGCAGACAATGTGAATGCCCTTTTTGTGAAAGCCGTTCAGCGTGTAGAAAAATTCATTTCTCGCCGAGTGCGTTGAGAGCAGTATCACTTGTTTGTCCTTGATTTCTTCCCTGCCGTACTCGTATTCGTATTTGACGTTGTTGCGTACGCAAACCGCTTTGCACCAGATGTTGAAAGCCAGATACACAAGCGGATTCGGGCGGTTTGTGCGCCTTTTTTCCAGCGCCGTCTTAAAGTCTTTTTGCTTCATTTTTCCCTCTTAATGGCTGATTTTGTCTGTTTTGGATAAATGTTCATAAACGCATTATATCACTGTTTGCCCAAAAATGCAAGAATTTTTTTATCCTTGCCGTTTTGAGCGCAGAAGAACACAAAAAAATCGGCACAACAAAGTGCGCTCCGGACTGCTGATAAATGTATTTGCATCAACAAAATGATGAAAGTTTTCGCTCACCTTTTGCAAAAGATGGCGCACACAGGGTTCAAAGCCCTCGGTCAAAAAACAAGGGACACCCAGGGGGTGTCCTTACCATTGATATCAAACACTGATTATTTCTAGCCACGCTTCGCGTGGCGTCGCACCTCGAAAACATAGTCGTATCGCTCCTTTGCCGCGATACTCCTTGTTTTCTCACTCGCTCGGCTCGCTTTTTCGTCCCCCGGACGCGCTTCGCCTCGCTCCCTCTCGCACCGAACCGATGCGCGTACAGGGTTCAAAGCCCTCGGTCAAAAAACAAAGGACACCCAGGGGGTGTCCTTACCATTGATATCAAACACTGATTATTTCTAGCCACGCTTCGCGTGGCGTCGCACCTCGAAAACATAGTCGTATCGCTCCTTTGCCGCGATACTCCTTGTTTTCTCACTCGCTCGGCTCGCTTTTTCGTCCCCCGGACGCGCTTCGCCTCGCTCCCTCTCGCACCGAACCGATGCGCGTACAGGGTTCAAAGCCCTCGGTCAAAAAACAAAGGACACCCAGGGGGTGTCCTTTGTTTTTTGGCGGAGAAGGAGAGATTTGAACTCTCGCACCGGTTATATCCGGTCTACACCCTTAGCAGGGGCGCCTCTTCGGCCTCTTGAGTACTTCTCCAAAGCACTTGCACAAACTGCCGTTTGCAGATGTTCATGCTCGACTATTATATAATATTTTATCCTATTTGTCAAGTCCTTTTATCCAAATATTTTTTATTTTTCGTTTTTTGGCAGATTAAAGTTTTAACTGCACCCCCCCGGGAGGGGGGTGGTGGAATGTGGT
>JBJDZG010000022.1:26252-52773 GCA_051867875.1 Eubacteriales bacterium | reverse complement strand
CAAAGAAAAAGCCTACGATTCACTTTTGAGTCGTAGGCTTCACTTATACATTGAAAATTTCACATATTTTTGATATAATATAAGGTGACACCCTACTGGTGTCGCACCGTTATGATAAACTGTGGAAGGAGGTGACCAAAATGAATATTGCTACCAACCCGAAAACAGGTGAACCATTAAAGAAAACGAAAAATGTGCTCATATATGGATTGAGCGAAACAGAAACCGCCTATGTGCAGGATAACTTGCCGAACGCAGATATCGAAGTGATGGATTGCACTGGCTGTTTCACAGACATAATCGCACATGCATATATTGCCGTGATTATGAACCCGGATACGTTGGAACTTGAAGATATCGAGTATTTCAATGAATTCGCAAACGATGTCGGGGCTTACTCCGAAAAGATTATCTTTTCAAAACCGCACGAATTACTGGATAGCTTGAATCGCAACGTAAGATATATGGTCTTCGCTGATGCATTCGACTTTCAAGACAAAATCAAATATGTGTTATTAGAAGCCAGTCGCGCAGATAAGAGATCCAATTCCTATTCCGATACCGTGTCCCAGACCATAAGAGTATTAAGCGAGATAAGAAAGCACCCATATATATCGACAGCACAGCTTGCCGAGATCATCGAGAGAAACCCAAGAACCGTTCAAAGATATATTACAACCCTTGTATGTGCGGGTGAGTTTATCGAGTACGATAAAAAGAAAAAGGGTTGGTTTCTCTATGAGAATAGATCAGTATTGTGGGGTGATTATTGATGAACATCATCCATGTGATATTACTGATTGGTATCTGGATATCAGCGATCGTCAACGGAAATTCCTATCTCAAACAAAGAGATGATTTTATTAAATCGGGCGAAAAAGAACAGCCTAAATCCTTGAAAAAAGCTCGTAGCTCATTTATAAGCAGTGCGCTATGTGCAATCATCTACACAATAATCAAACTCGCATAATGGAGAGCAAATGGAAATAGCAAAACTACTTGATTTATCAATCAAACAGGCAGAAACGAACGGAAGCAAGGCTGACATGAGCTACGTTCACAATGGCCGAGAATATAATAATTATTTGGATAACGCATCATGGCAAGACTTCATCAACGAGATGAAAGCCCTATATTACCCGATATATGAGAACTACAAAAACGGATCGGGCGATGAGCTCGGTATAAAGAAGGTCGGTAATTATCCGCCTAAAATGGCATCCTACGGATCCTCAAGCAGAATGATATACTTGCTGTCAAGAGATATCCCGGACTTTCGTTTTGAGGAAAAACTCTACACCACCGTGGGTGGTACGGCCAACATGGATGGGTATCTCAATAAAAACGGAACAGATTACTATATCGAAGCCAAGTGCCGAGAACCATACTATTCGCACAAGTTCATCATCGACAGGAAATACGAACAGCTTTATCGATACCTCGACAAACTCGAAGGTCTCGATTTCAAGTGTAGTATTGATATAATCGATGATAAGTGGATGAAGGTACAATTTTCCACCAGTAAGAGAACCATAGAACACTTCGATATCAAGCAAATGATATGCCATATGCTCGGTATTGCTACGGATAAAATCGAAGCTCCTACAGAGGATAAGATACAATTTCTGTACTTACTATACAACCCCACGAAGATAAACATCATTGACATACCGCAGAAGAAGAAATTACTTGCTCTGTATGAGCAAGAGATAGCGGAATGCGACATCATCCCCTTTGCGGAACTCTTCAAGGCTGTCGTAGATTATTTGCTAACTCATACAAGCATAAAGAAATCTGCTAATGCAGATGCTGAAAGGATAAAGAACAATTTCTCGTTCAAGAGATGTGATCATACCACATTCATCGAAACCCTTAAATAAAAATTGGGATGCCAAACAAGCTGGCATCCCGATTTTTTATTTTAAATTGCCGAGGAAAATAGCATTCAGCTCATCCCAAGACTTCGGCTCATCGGAAGGATACTCTTTGAGCAACTCCTCTATCTCAATGATCGAAGCATCGAGATACTCATTGATAACATCAATTCGCTTGCCCTCGCCAAGCTCCGGTGTGTTCATCTTCAAGCTCAACAGCTCATTGACCGCAGGTACAATAGCCTGGTCAAGACAAGCATCCGCAAGCTCGGCAAACAACATCGGTGGTGGCGTCCTCTTTTCAAGGATCCATCTGCAAGCGAGAATCGGACGAAGAACGTAAAAATACTTCTTCAAGCGAACGGTCTCTCCGTGTAAATACTCTCTGTAATTGCTTTTTGCTGTGCTCAAGTAATGATAAAGCCCGGACTTCTGCTGGAAGTAATGCGATATAATATCGGATATTGCTTTCCATTCAGGCGTAGTCTTATAAACTATCGGTGAGTTGTTCCATTCAAACAGGGTGGGGTTGGACTTGTGTAGCAACACAAGTGCTTTCTGTAGATCCCAACCGTTGATATCAAGAACTTCATCCAACTGCCACTCTATTACATCACGAGTCTTGTCAAGGCGAAGGTAAAAATCCTTCGGCCGAACATAGATAAAGCGTACATCAAAATCGCTGTCGGGAGAAGCAAAGCCCCAAGCTCGGCTACCCGATTCAACGCAATGCAAGATGCGCACGTTCTCTCGCTTTTCGATTTCGGCGAGTTTTTCGGGAATAATTATCTCCCTGTATTTCTTTTCATCTACCATGTCTAATCTCCAATTACTTAATATCGGTGCATTCAAGAAGATATAGTGCATCCTCATCAGCGAATATCTTCTTCCAAGTGCAACCAAGAAGATGACTCAATATCTTCGCAGATATACTCAAGCCGAAATCGTGGGAGTACGCATCTCCATCTTCGGGTGGGAACGCTTCCTTGCGCTCCTCTTGATTAGCCTTGACAGCATGGCACACCTCTTCAACCTCTGCAACAGGCATTTCATAATCAACAAATCGAACACCCCAATAGGTCTGATCATCAAAGTCAACGTGGCACTTGATAGTCTTTCCAAGAACCTCATCGAAGAACTTCTCAAAGAGAGAGTCAAGCTCCTCCCATTCCATCTTAATAGATCTGATTTCCATAAAACAACTTCCTTTCTTTTATCACATATAGCAAACGCACCCATCGAACAACGGTGGATGCGTTTTACTTTTATTCTTCCACCACGCCAATCACTCTGCCGCAGCAATAAACGCTATCAGAAGAACCGAGTTTGATAGGCTTGTATGCTTCGTTGTGCGAAATCAGGCACTTGTTGCCAAGCTCCTTGATATATGCATCACCGTTAACAACGAAGATTCCAACCTCTCCGATTTCGATAGCATCGCACTTCTCAACGAATACCTTGTCACCGTCGTGGTAGGTAGGCTCCATACTGTTACCGCTGATCGGGATAACGTAATCTGCATCCTCCGCTTCCGAACATTCCTTGACCAAGATCTCATCAGGTGTCTCTGTCTCAAGAAAGTTACCTGTACCTGCAGAAGCAGGATAATTGTAAAAGTCGACTTTGAGTAGTCTTGCCTTTTTCGGTTTCACAACTCTTCTATACTCTGCATCCAGTACAGCAGATACGGCATCCTTACCGATTTCGTCAATGTCTCTGTATTTATGTAAGATAGCCCACTCATTCAAAGAGGGAGTATCAACGTTCAAATTATAACCAAGCAAATGATTGGGCGTAATATTCAATACCTCGCAAATGCGTACAATCGTCAAACAGTCGGGCTTTGCTGTTCCGTTTTCCCAAGTGGAAATGGATCTGTATTTTGCGCCGATACGTTCTGCAAGCTCTTCTTGGTTTAGGTGTTGAGCAAGTCGTGCCTCCTTTAATCTCTCACCAATTTTCTTCATGAAATAGTCCTCCATATATTAAGGTAGTACCATTATAGCACGGTTTGGATAGAATGTCAATAGAAAATTCCAATTAAATTAGAGAACACCTCTTGACATTCTAATTCAAATAGTGTATAATATGAATCACTCCAACGAGATTAGAGGAAATGAGCCGAATTTGCAGAAAGAGGGGTATACATGACCGAGAGAGCGATACTACATATCGATATGAACAACTTTTACGCATCAGTCGAGTGTATGCTCAACCCGGAACTGAAGCCTTTTCCTATTGCTGTATGCGGAAGTCAGGAAGAACGGCATGGCATCGTCCTTGCCAAGAACTACGCAGCTAAAGCCAAAGGAGTCAGCACAGGCGAAGCCATTTGGCAAGCCAAGCAGAAATGCCCCAATCTCGTAATAGTCCCCCCTCATTACGATCAGTATATGAAGTTTTCCAAACTCGCACGAGAGATATATGGAAGATATACTGACCTTATAGAACCCTTCGGTATGGACGAGGTATGGGCAGATGTGACCGGAAGCCAATGGGCAATGGGAACTCCCCTACATATGGCTG
Organism: Eubacteriales bacterium; assembly: GCA_051867875.1. GTDB lineage: Bacteria > Bacillota > Clostridia > Oscillospirales > CAG-272 > RGIG4608. The sequence goes on along the minus strand of JBJDZG010000022.1, from coordinate 48,373 downwards.
AAGAAATAAAGAAAACGATAAAATATGAGCTTGGTCTCACCGTTTCCATTGGCGTATCCTTCAATAAGATATTCGCCAAGCTCGGCTCAGACATGAAGAAACCGGATGCTATAACTGTCATCCCGAAAGAAACCTTCCGAGAGCAGATATGGAATCTCCCGGCATCGGATATGCTGGGTGTAGGCAGAGCAACAGAAAAGAAGCTCTCAAGCGTAGGCATCCGAACTATCGGTCAGATCGCACAGTTTCCTTGCGAATTCTTTCAAAGAAGACTCGGTAAATGCGGAGTTGACCTGTGGAGATTCGCAAATGGTATGGATACATCCAAAGTCACCGTTAGGGATATTGAAGCCCCGGATAAGACGGTCGGACATGGCATGACTGCTCTTCAGGACTTGGAAGATGATGCAGAGGTATGGAAATTCATCCTTGAACTCTGCCAAGACATAGGACATAGGCTCTATGTCTTTAATAAGAAAGCAACAGGCATCGCAATAGCGGTTAGAGATAATGAGTTATTTACAAAGCAATGGCAGTGTGGTATCCCCGTTCCCACACAAAGTCCTTCGGTAATTGCCAAGGAAGCATTCTCCCTGTTCCTACGCAGCTATGACTGGAAACGCCCGATACGTTCTCTGACGGTACGTGCAATCAATCTCACGTCACTTGACACGCCCTGTCAGTTAGATATGTTTTCGGATCCCGAAAAGGTTGCGAGGTCAGAAGCTCTCGACAAGACTATCGAAGAACTGCGCCAACGCTATGGTAAGAAGATCATCCGCAACGCTTGTCTGTTGGATAATAAAAAGATGTCGGCAGAAGGTAATCCAAACATCATAATGCCGACAGGTGTACCAATGTAGGAGGTTTCAATGCAAACGATCAAGTACGTGAAGCAACCTGTCGCAGTTATCGTTGCCATCGGTACAGACGGACAGGTTCGCCCTAAAAAGTTTCAATGGAAGGACGGCAACACATATAAGATAGACCGTGTATCCAAGGCAGAACGCGCAGCCTCGACGAAGGTCGGCGGTTGTGGCATCAGATATACCATTATAGTGGACGGTATACCTCGTTACCTCTACGATGAAGATGGCAAATGGTTCATGGAAGACGAGGTAATAATCGAGGACAATAGATGATCATAGGAACGAAAGTAGAATTTGAAAATCTTGCTGACTACATTCTTCGTGATTATCTCGGCAGTGAATACGAAAGCTTTAAGCCGTTTGATGTTAACGCCTTCGCCAAGGACTATCTCAAGCTGGACATATCTTATTGCGAGTTCAATCCCGAAGACAACATCGAAGGAATGCGCACAGGAAATCAGATACTGTTAGACCAACGATTAAGTGAATCCACAAGAGTGGGAGAGCGCAACTTTACTATCGCTCACGAGTGCGGTCACGATCTGATCAACTGGCAAGATCCAAACTATGTTCCGCAGCAAATAATTAATTATCGGATAAGGAGTCAGCATAAAGAGCTGAAAACAGAAAATGATTTTAGAGAATGGCAAGCCAACGTGGTGGCATCGTGCTTACTGCTTCGCCCCTGTCTCGTAGATTGGGCGCTGTTTACGTTTACTCATAAAGAAAAGATCACTGTGTTTGGTAGATACCTTTTCCACCGTGTAGATAGATATGGAATTCGTATGATGGCACAGTATCTTGGAGTATCGCAAGAATGCCTCCGCTATAGGCTTGATCGACTTGGTTACTTGGATCACAAACCGATTTCGGCATACGATCCGGTAATGGACATGTGCTTATCATGGGAGGTGAATCAACAATGGACAAGAGTATGATCTTGTATAAGAAGAAAACACGAATCGTGCTTAACCCGGAATACATCGAACGAGTAAAGAAAGAAAATCTGCCTCTGCAAAATCAGGCAGATGCACTGGAACCCAAAACAATTCCGTGCCGTTTCTGCGGATACCCTGCCGCAATCAAATATGGCGGTGCTGTCGGGCTTGTTCAAGTGAAATGCAGACATTGCAATCAGGAAGCAATATACGATACTGCAGATTACAGACATTATTCCTATATAGCGTATCCCGAAGCGGTAAGTACCGTGATACGAGATTACGCATAACAACTAAATATAAACAACACTAATTGACGTGCTGTGGAGTCGCTGAAAGTTGTATCTCCCAATGGCCGCATGAAGTCTTCATCCTATATACCCGTATAGGATAGACGTTCTGTGGCTTTTGGCAACTTTCATGCGGCTCCTTTTCTTTTCCTTTCTGCTTCTCCCGGCAGAAAGGATTTTTTTATGCCTTGGGAAACCTACATCGCTAAATATCCGTAAATCCGAGTTTGCTCAACCGCCAAGAACTGCTACGCAGTAAGCAAAGAAAAAGCAAACGAAAGGATTTACAAAATGAAAGAACTCTCAACGGAGATTATTCTCCGCAATGGTGATATAAAGACCATCACCGTGGAACTCGAAACCGAACTCGCAGATTGGCTCGTATTGCAACCACCTGCAGTTTATCGGGATTTCCTCATATTCGAATACAGATGCAAATGCGTGGAACGGAAAGAAACGCGCAGAGTACAATCGCTGAATGCTTCTCTCGATCACGGATTTGACATTGTCGATGAAGACTCGGATCCGTTTCTTGAATTACTCCGAAGAATGACGCGAGATCAGGTTCGTGATGCTATCAAGAAGCTCGAACCGCAACAGCAATGGTTAGTGGATGAGGTTTATTTTAAGGGGCGTAAACAAACAGAGATTGCTCATGAACTTGGAGTTGGAAAAACAGCAATTAGAAACCGTCTGGATAAAATTTTTGAAAAAATGCAAAAAAATTTGTAAAAAGGGGGTGCACTTTTGCGTTTCCTGTGGCTATTAGGTGAGAGGACAATGAATCCTCCACTGATATTTGACAATTGAATATTCGGTGTGCCGAGGTCACTCACAGTCTCGCCCGGAAGGGCAAGCTACCGAGCATGAGCGCCAAGACCTCGACTTTTTCTCTTGGAAAAAGTTGAGCGAGCGATTAATCATGTGTTCGGACTGCACAGTAAACAGCATTGTGCAGCAGGCCATGACAGAGGTTGTGTGAATAATGATACTTCCGTACAGGGTACGGCTTGATTGGTAGATTGGGGTGCGGGTTTTCAGGCTGGAACATTAGATGTCTGTTAGTCTACACATGATCCTCGTTGACACAAAAGAAGTTGTGGCATATATGCTGCGAGGTACTTGGCTCACCGCCCGAACGTGGGAACTCTTCTACGTTCATGCTGGGGGCTGAAAGAAATACAGCGAAGCCAAAAAACTATTTAATCAATTAAAAATGAAATGGTTGAACGGCAGAACTACTGTGCAGGAACTGCAAAGCTCCTGCATACCATTCTGCCGTTCAACGGAATGGAGAAAATTATGACGATTCATTACAATGACGAGGCTCTGTTTCGAGAGTTCGTCGCAAAAGGAAAAGCGTATGGCGACGGCACATACGATTTCACATTCGAGGACAGATACATTATCTACCACGTGAAGGATGTTGCCCTTCGTTACATCGCACTGGATAAAGAAACCGGACTTGCTTCCGAGGTTGAGTATTTGACCAAGAGTACAAGGCTGTACACCAAGAATACTTACTACAAACTGTTTGCAAGGATCCTGTACTCCATCAAGTACAACGGAGATACGAGATACGTTTCAACGAGTCGCATGGTTATGACGCCGAGCGAAACTATTGACTTTATTTTTCGCCAAGTGATGCCACATCACGGATACGCAGTCCGAGAGGAACAGATAAAGCTCGCACACAACATGTACGAGGGCTTCAAGAACGGACGCGTGTCTATCAACGAAGCAGAGGTCGGAACAGGAAAATCTATGGCATACCTCGTAGCAGGTTTTGTTGCAAGACAGGCGTCGAATGTCAGAGATCGTTTTCCCGTAACGATTGCCACCTCGAGCATCGAGCTTCAGAGGGCTATCGTAGAAAAGGAAATTCCAAACCTGTCGAAGATGCTTCAAAAGTTTGGGCTGATCCATAGTCCGCTTACCGTATCCCTTCGCAAAGGAAAGGAGCATTATCTCTGCCAAAGAAGATATGAGGAATACTACGAGCAGATCGCCAAATTCAAAAAGTATAAAAGGACGATTGAAAAATTCGAAGCCTTGAACAATACCGAAGGACTGGTCGACCTTGACAAATTCGACCTTCGCCCTTCCATCAAGGAAAAGATATGCGTCAAAGGCTCCTGCAGAAAGTGCAAGTACAGATATGAATGCGGATACGCAGCTTACGTTAATAAATCCAAGAGCTGTGATTTTGATTACCAAGTAACCAACCACAATATGTATCTCACCTCGCTCAAGGGCGGTGAGGATATTGACAGACCTACCCGAAATATCATCTGTCCGAGCTGGATGGTAGTTATCGACGAAGCTCATAAGCTCAAGAATGCTGCCGAGGACGTGTTCGGTGTCAGATTCAATGAAGAAGCTGTTCGTGACTATGTCAAAGCAGTCAAGACAATGAAGCGCGAATATACCGACACGAGAGATTTCAAACTCGCCCTTAATGACCTGCTCAAAGCAAACGACGGACTCTTTTCTGCTTTACGAGAAAAGACACAAGAGGATGATTACGAGAACGGCAGAAACACTCTCATCAAGCTCACACCTATCCTTGAAGAATACCTTTACGAACTCGATGAAAATATCGGTCACGTAGAGTGCATGAGAGAAGAACCCGAAAATGCACCGTCTCTGAACATTGATATCGTTCGTGACACCATCATGACGATGCTTGACGATGACGAGATGAACTACTGGATCGAGGAAGACGATGACGGTATTCTTTCTCTTTGCGCTTCTCCCAAGAATATCGCAAACGAGATGTTCAAGAAGATTTGGGATACACACAAATCCTTCGTGCTGACATCAGGCACGATGAGTGACGGTTCGAGCTTCGATTACTTCAAGCAAGAGAATGGCATCGACCGTGTCCCCTCTGCACTCATCAGAACCTCTACCACTGAGTCGCCCTTCGATTATAAGAACCACGCAAGGCTGTATATCCCCGGCGATATGCCTCAACCGGACAATCAGAGCGAGGAATACAAACAGGCACTTGCAGACAAGATCGTGGAGCTCGTCAAGGCTACTCACGGACATACGGCAATCCTCTTCACATCCTACAGCGTACTTTGCAGTGTGTATGAGATGACAAAGGATCGCCTTGCAGACTTCAATCTGATTTGCATGACGCGAAGCAACAAGTCGGCAATTGCTGACTTCAAAAAGAGCAAGAATGCAGTCCTTTTTGCATCGGGTTCGATGTGGGAAGGTGTCGACTGCGCAGGTGACGGACTCTCCTCGGTCATCATCACTCGTTTGCCTTTTCCGCTTCGTTCTGCCCTTATGGAGCAGAAAAAGGACAAGTGCGCCTCTGTACCCGAATTTGTACAGAAATATGCAGTCCCCGAAATGATTATAAAGCTCCGTCAAGGTGTCGGCAGACTAATCCGCAATGAAACGGATACAGGTCTTGTTTCCATCCTCGACTCGAGAGCCTATAGCGGAGCGAATGCCGTAAAAGTCCAGCACGTTCTCAAAAAATACACGAGAGTAAGAAGCATGGACAAGATCGAGGAATTCTTCCACAAGGTCAAGCCCCAAGAATACTTTGAAGGAGGCTCAAAATGATTGCAGAAAACAAGCTCAAAAACGCCAACTACGTTCGTATCGTTTCTATTCTCAAGAATCTGCTGAAGCAAAAAATCATCACAAATAAGGAATATGACAACGCAAAAAAGTATTATCGCAGTCTTACGGGCGCGGATATTATAATCGCTGATTAGTTATCAAAAAGTTATCAATTTCCGCGCTTTTTGGTCTGGATATTCTCTCTTTTGTTTGGTATAATGCTTGCTGAAAAAAAGAGGTTTGTTAGTATGAAATGTACCAAACCAAAACAATGAAAAAAAGCCTTGCACCGCAAGGAGAAAGGAGGTTCCTCGAATGAAAAAAGTCAGCCAAATTACGACTGGTCAAAAGACTGCTCTTGCGAAGAAACGAGTAGCCGCTTACTGCAGAGTATCGACTAACTCGGCCGACCAGCTTAACTCTTATGCAAGGCAGGTAAAAACCTACACGGACAGAATCAATAAAAACAAAGAATGGGAGCTCGTCGAAATATTCGCAGACGAAGGACTATCAGGAACCTCCTCCGACAAAAGAGAGGAATTCCTCCGAATGATAAGACTCTGCGAACTTGGTCAGATAGACCTCATCCTCGTAAAGTCTATATCGAGATTCGGTCGAAATGCACGTGAGGTACTTGATTATGTCCGCAAGCTGAAAGACCTTGGTGTAGCGGTACAGTTCGATAAAGAAGGTATCTACACCTTAACACTTGGCGACGAGATGCTTCTCAATACCTTTGCCGCTATCGCCGAGGAAGAATCTGTATCAATCTCGCAGAATGTTAGATTCTCTATCAAAAAGAAGATGGAAGACGGAACATATGTAAACGGTTGCGTTCCATATGGCTTCAGGCTGATAGACGGCGTAATGACTCCCTACGAAGATGAAGCAATTATAGTAAGAACACTCTTTAAGCACTATCTTGAAGGATACTCCACAGTGGAGCTGGCAAGATGGCTTGAAGCGGAAGGTGTTCTGACGAAGACCGGAAACAACAATTGGAATATTAGAATTATCTCCCTCATGCTTGGCAACGAAAAGTATGTGGGAGATTCTTTATATCACAAGAAGTTCCGTGAAGAAACAGTCCCCTTCAAAAGCCGTATAAACTATGGCGAAATGGAACAGATATACTACCCATACACCCATCAAGGCATTGTTGACAGAGAAACCTTTGATAAGGTTCAGGTACTACTGAACAAGCGCCGTGAGAGCTTCGCTCGAAACAAAGCCGAAGTTCCCAAGAATTATCCCCTAAGCAAAAAAATTAGATGTGCCGAATGCGGATCCCTATTCAGGCGTCGAATCGTAAACGGATGCATCTCATGGGGATGCACCACACACATCGGAGATCGCACCAAATGCGATTCTCACTACTACCGAGAGGAAAGAATCTACGACAGAATCGTGGGAATAATCAATCGCCTCCACTTCGGAAACTTCAACATCCTTGATGAAACCGAGCATCTCCTGCAAATGGCTATAGTCGCAAGAAGACGAACCAGCACGGATGCAATGAATGCTTTGCAATCAATAGCAGAACTCAATGCAAAGCTCCTCATGCTTGAAAACCTCAGATCCAAGGGATATATAACCGCAGACGTATATACATCCCAAGCGAGAGAGATAAAGCGCGAAACTGACAGGCTGAAAGCACAACGTGAGGAACTGTGCGAGAGCAAATACGAAAAGGTTCTTGCCGAGATAAAAAAACTGCGTAAAGCACTTGAAAGGCTGGACGAACCGCTTGAAGAATTCAATGAAGAGTTGTTCATCGAGATAGTCAAGAGTGTTGAAATAAATAACCGAGATGAGATGACAGTCACCCTGCTTGGTGACATCGACATCACGGAATTACTATAAGGAGTCGATATGAAAAAAACGCGCTATGTCCCATACGGTTACACAGTAAGGGATGGAAAAACTGTAGTCGATCATGAAGAAGCGAAAATCATTCGCAACATCTTCGACTCATACATCAACGGTGATTCACTCAAAGTCATCGCTGACCTGCTAACACAAAATGAGATACCTTACACAGAAAAGTCTACCGTATGGGATAAAGCGCGTATCGCTCGAATCATAGAGAATCCCAAATACATGGGAACTGAAGAATATGCCCCCATCATAGATGAAGAAGTCTATGAAAATGCCCTCGCATGCAAAAGAGCGAGAAACACCAATACACAAGCTTACAACTCGGAAGCCATACGAGCCATACGAGATCACATAAAGTGCGGATGTTGCGGACAACCAATGATTCGCAGAATCGCAGCTCGAAACCGAATAAAAGAGAGTTGGATGTGTTCCAACCCCGAATGCGGAATGAGAGTCAGAATGCGAGATACCACGCTACTCGAAAAACTGACTATCCTCATAAATCGAATCATCGAAAACAACAATCTGCTCACTTCAAAAGCAATAGCAGATGCGAATATCAACACCCCGGCATCGCAAAGCCTAATCACCACAATAGAAAACAAGCTCCGAATGCCAGATCATAGCGAAGATGAGGTTCTCGATAAGATACGAGAGCTTGTCAAAGAAAGATATACCTACAGCAACGCTACTAAAATGAACGAACTTCGCTTGGCGAAGAACAGAGTATCAATGATGACTCCACAAGAGGAATTCAATGTAGGTTACTTCGAGGACTTAATAAAATACATCACAATAGACGAACTTGGAATAGTAACTCTGCACACCAAAACCGATGCAGAGATTACGGAAAGGATAGACTATGCTTGAAGTTAGAAGGATCCCTCCCAAAAAGACGGTTACAGTCATTGAACCAAAGAAAAACTTCGTAGTAAACAAAGAACAATACCGTCAAAAAAGAGTCGCAGCCTACTGCCGAGTATCAACAGATTCCGAAGAACAGTTGAATAGCTACGAAACGCAAAAATCGGCATACACCGAGAAGATTTGTAGCAATCCCGAATGGGCACTGGCTGGCATCTATGCCGATGAAGGAATATCTGGTACAAGAGCAGACAAACGCCCGGAATTCCAAAGAATGATAGATGATTGCTTGGCTGGCAAGATAGACTATATCATCTGCAAAGCAGTCTCACGATTCGCCCGAAATACAGTCGACTGCCTCGAATACGTGCAAATGTTGAAAGGACGAGGAATTGGAGTTATCTTCGAGGAACAGAACATCGACACACTCGAAACTAAAAGTGAACTCTACCTCACCATATACGCCGGCTTCGCACAAAGTGAATCCGAGAGCATCAGCCAAAACATAACATGGAGTGTGCGCAACAACTTTGCCGATGGAAAGGTCAACTACATCTATGCACGACTCCTCGGATATAAGAAGGGTGATAATGGCGAACCCGAAATCGTACCAGAGGAAGCAGATATCGTAACAAAGATATACGAGTGGTACTTGGCAGGTGAAACACCGCAAAGCATCTCGGATAAACTGGTCTCTATGAACATAACCTTCCCGAAGAAAAAACTGACATTCTCCAAGAGTATGATTGTAAGCGTACTTACCAACGTGAAATACTGCGGAGATGCAATACTGCAGCAGACATACACTCTCAACTGCATCACAAAGTCTCGCAAAAAGAACACAGGCGAAGAAGTACCCATGTACTACGTTCACAACGCACACGCACCCATAATCAGTCGAGAAATCTTCAACAAGGTACAAGAAGAAATCGCAAGGCGAAGAACTCGTTCGCCTCATTCCAAGAAAAACACCTTCACAGCCGTTGGAAAATACTCTAAATACGCGCTGACGGATGTACTCATCTGTGGCGAATGTGGAACAAGATACCGCAGATGCACTTGGTCAAAATACGGCAAGAAAAAAGTGGTGTGGAGATGTATTAATCGACTTGATTACGGAGCAAAGTACTGCAACAACTCCCCCACCGTGTCAGAAGAAGCTCTCCATCGTGCCATAGTCAGAGCAATACAGAAATTCAACCGTGAAGATGAAGCCACCTACATGATGCTAATGAAAGCAACAATTGGCGATGCCATCGGTCTCAACGGTGGAAATGATGAAATAGACTTGCTCGAACGCAGAGTCGATGCCCTCAACAAGCGGATGCTTAATCTTGTAAATGATAGTGTCAAGGGTGGCATGGATGTCGAAGACCACGAAGAAGAATTCAAAGAAATATCTTCCGAGATAGAGCAATTAAACAAACGCATCAAAGCCATCAGAAACACATTGTACGACGAAGAAACCTCCAAACGCAGACTTGCCCTCATCCAGTCAAAAATCGATGACATAGAGAAAAACGAAGGGGTATATGATGACTCCGTGGTTCGACAGATGGTTGAATGCATCAAAGTGTATCATGACGGAAGAATCGAAGTAATCTTCGGTGGCGGTCACACCTTCGAAGAAAGTCTCAACGAGAACGAAAACGAGTGATATAGACCACAAGCCCAAGACGGTAGCTACTGCTCCGCCTTGGGTTTGTGTTTTCATTCTTCGTCTTCTTCGTCATCATAAGGACTGACATTGTCAAAGATTGATAATCTTTCCTCCTCCTCGTACTCATCATCCGTGGGTTCATAATCACCCTTGGAATAAAGGCGAGTAAGACTCAACTTATATTTGCACTTAAAGTTATACGCAATCATCATAGCCTCGGCAAAACCTAAAGAGCCGACGCGTCTTTCTTTTGCGTTTCTTGTAAGAGCCTTAACGGATAAAGCTCCGACTTTTTCTTTGAAAACATCATCACGGACAGAATCGCCGTAAGCCACAACGATTCTTGCCAGACCATTGATTATATTTGCAGAGAAGGAATTCATATCTCCCTCCCAAGTTGCTACACAAAGCCTCAACACTCGATCAAGTACGTGATAACCATACTTGTCGAAAATACTCTCCAGAGAAGACACCGCGCAAATAACATTGTTTCCGCGCTGTTTTCCAATTGTCAGGCGATAAGATTCAACAAGTGATTTAATAATAACTTGCTTGTCGTTTCCTGCCTCTATGTTTGCCATAAACACCTCATACGGATTAAGAGGTTTTACATATTTCATCTGATTTGCGAATATATCTGCTTCCTGCTCATATTCCAGATCCTCATAAATCATACACCAAACAGGAGTCTCACGAGAACCGGAAACAAGGGCAACGATCTCAATCGTATGCTGTCCATTGAAGACATAATTAATACCGTTTCTTCGACTCACCTTAACTGGGTTAATCTGACAGAGGTCGAAATGCTCCGCAGCTCTTTGAACATGCTTCCTCGACAGATTTCGCTGATACTCTTGGTTCGAAACCAAGTTCTTAATCGGGATCTGTTCAAAATGAACGTTAGGAACAAATCTGCTGTAGTCTTCCATGTCATTCCTCCTTGATATCTATCAGCATTTGCTCTATATTGAGTTGAAGCTCTAACAGAGCCTCCTCAAGATTGCGCCGAGCCTTTTGAGTAATTGCTTTCAGATCGGTTTTTGTTCTGGTTCGGTCAATAGACTTAGTCCATACAGGAACTGTTAGAGTCAAGGCGGTTACCTCTGCATCGGGATCATACGCAGGCATATCTTTAACGGACGCCACATGACCTCCCGAAGCCTCAAGTGCTTTCTTTTTTGTCTCTTCCACCTTGTCCCGAGTTTCATTATACTTGGAAAATGGTGTCTTTTCTCTTTCCAAGCGCAAACGAATGTGTCTAACCTCTTCGGGCTTCATTTTAGCCATTTCAAGAACATTATCATGGGAGAACTTAAATCGTCCCGACAATATGCGCGGCACCATCTTGGGTTCTATCTCCTGTAGTTTATCAATTGCCTGTGAAAACTTGGCATACTTCTGAACCGTCCCATATGAAAGATGGTATTCATCACCAAGTCTTTCCGCAGTTCGTGTACCAACACGAGCCTCTTGCGGTAATTTTTCCGGAGGTGAGAACAACTCATACGGAGCATCATCGTCCTCCTTGGGTTTCATTGAATACTGGTTCGTTCCCAATATATTTCTTGCACTCATGGATTTTTCAGCATGATAGCGTTTGCCTATAAGATACTTCTGCGTTTCAACGGTCAAATTCCGTCTGCCCAGCTGATGGTTGCAGATCCAAACGATAGCATCTTCCGCACTCTTAAAATGAATACGTTCTAAAGCAAATGGGATCTTATGCTTGGTGCAAATCTCATATCGATTATGTCCATCAATGATAGTACCTTCCCAAACGATGATGGGATCAAGGCAACCGTCTTTGATCAGATTATCCTCAAGCTGTTCGTATTCGTCTTTATGTAATGGACGAATGAGATTTTTGAAAATCGGATCAATGCGAAGGGTATATAAATCTTTTTTCATCGCCAGCCTCCTCAATCACGTTCTATTTCTTTCATGGTGGAAAGAGGAAAAACAGCGAGCTTTTGAAATGCCTTCAATTGTCCGGTCAGTCGATACACCTTGCCTTTTTCGATGTTCGGTTCTACCGAACACATGCGTTCCAAAAGCGGTAAGCTGTAAAACTCAACAGAATTCGTGCTTTGAAACAGACGATAGTCACTGATACGCATTGACTGATCTTCCTTTTCATTACAACAACGAACCAATAAAACGCGCTGTTCGGGGTTGAACATGAACTGAATGTAATTTGGATCATTCAATCTATGTAGTGTTTCTTTATGAACCCGAATGCGATTTTTTCGCAAATCAATAGCAACTATCAATGTGCTTGTATCACTTGAAGTCATATAGTATGCTCACCTCCACTCGCTGTCACGGCGGTATCGCTCAAAGCAGGTAAGGTGCTAACTTCGCCGTCAGTGGTATCGGTTGCTTGCTTTTGTCTTGGGCTCTCCATAATCTTGAAAGTAGAAAAGCCATCGAAGGTCTCTATCTTGTATGACTTTCGATGCTCCTCGTAAGGCATACCAAACTGATTCTGCCAACTTTCGGGATAAATGGGGGTACGAGATCTTGCACCGTCCGTCTTTTTATACATTTCAGTAGCAGTAAGATCGAAAACAAGCATGTATTGATTGTTTGCCCGGAGCATTTTTCCAAGAAGTTTATATCTGTAATCGGGATTCCATCCCATCAGATTCAGAATGGTGGCGAAAAACAGCTTACAGGTGGCTTGGCGAGGTTTGCGCTTTTTGTTGCCTTGCGTACACCACAAACAGGCATCTCTATCCTCCTCGTTACACGGCTTAATGGCAAGAATCTTGGTCTCCTTGTTGACCATAAACAGAACGTAATCCGTATCAGGAAACTTATTCAGGCAAGCAGCATTAACTGAAACTTTGTAGTTATTAAACGTTAATGATGGATCTGTTAAATGAGCAAAGAACTCTCGGCGAACGACTTGGAAGCCTTCAAAATCAAATTCATCATCAATTTCCACATAGTCCTCACGTGACTCATTAACTCTGATTTCGGCGACAGTATCATTTTCAGAATCGGTTGAAGCAACCGACTCGATACGTTCTTGCGGTTTGGTCTCCTCAATGATTCTAAAAAGGAAATCGTTTGTTTTAGTCTCATTCATTGCTTGTTTCCTCCGTAGGGATAGATTTTAATATTTCACTTTGGATATATTCCTTCATAACCGCAACATCGGTAACATGACGCTCTTCGCCTATAGGAAACGCTTCACCTTCAGTACGAACATTCCAGTCAGAATCCTTCTTGGGAACACGATTGTCATCAATGTGCCGTTGTAGATAATAATCACGACCAAAGCTCTCCGTCCACTCGTCCGGAACAGCACGTATATGCTTTCCACTCTGAAGCAAAGGCTTTTCTGAACCTCCGTCTTCGGAATCTCCGCCGGACAACATAAACTCAGGCACGAAAACCTCCGGCTGACTCAAATCGAATACGATAACGGCTTCGCCATTCTTTTGGTGGAATGTTCCTAACGCTCGATATCGGTAGGCAGAGTTCCATTGAAACATAGAAAATAGAGTTTGAGAGAAAGCCGCGGCAGGTATTTCTTTTGGCTGTAAAACACCCATGTGAGATTTTGCCCAAACCGCAGACTGTCTGTTTTCTTTGGTGGTAGCTCTAATTGCAAAACACTTTTTGGTAGGGTGTAAGAGCATTTCTATATATAGCTTATCCCCGAACTTTCTGATACACTCCGATGAAAACTTGACTTTGGTTCTTGAAATAGTAATAGAAGGGCGGCGGTTTGAATCAAAAAATTCAGATCGAGCCACTTCGAACCCACGCATATCAAAATCCCCGGCATCGGAAATAACCGTTATTTCACCGGAGTCATCAAAGCTCTCGCCTTCATAGGTGCTATCAGAAGCTTGGAAATAATCGTTTTCATCAAATCCCGACCAATGAGGATGGATGATAACATAGCCCTTCAGAAAACCACTCTTAATAACCTGCAAGTCGGGAAGAATACTCTTATTGCCGTACTTTGCGTTTTCAATCATCTTTTGTACAGCAAAGAAATCGTCAATCGGAATTATAGGATCGTGATGGTCTAAAACTCTGATCTGCCGTTTTTCCCCCATGTTCTTTACAGAACGATGCTTCAAATAGTCAGGAGTCCAAGTCTTGCGAGTTAACAACTCTCCGCAATGACGTTCATTCCTTAAAACAGAAAGAACAGTGCTTGAACTCCACTTCGTATTACCTTTTAAGGTCTTGCGTCCGAGTTGCATCAACACTTGTGCTATCTCCGAAGCAGAGTAATTACACAGATACATATTGAAAATAAGCTTTACTGTTGGAGCTTGCTCGTGGTTGATGGTGAGGTCTCCATCCTCATTAATTGTATAACCAAGCAACTTGGGAGTCATGTACATACCATTATCAAAGCGCATATCGTAAGAAGCGTTCATGGAACGGCTCTTAACGTGTGACTCTTCCTGCGCCATAGTAGCTTGGAAAGAGAGTGCCATTTGCGAGTCATCTTTGAGTGAGAAGATGTTTTCCATCTCAAATAAGACTCCAACACTTGGCTTCAAATCAGCAAGGTCACGCACAATGCCAATACAGTCAACCACGTTACGAGCAAAACGAGAAACACTCTTAGTAACGATCAAATCGATTTTGCCTTTTCTGCAATCGGCAAGCATCAGGTTGAAGTTGGTACGGTTCTTGTAAGCTGTTCCGGAAATTCCTTCATCTGCATAAATACCAACAAGCTCCCAGTTTGGATGACGGACAACGAAGTCCTCGTAGTATTTCTTCTGTAACTCGTAAGAGGAAGTCTGGGTTTCACTACCGGTAGACACTCGAACGTAGACCGCCACACGTTGGAACACGTCGTTGTCGCAAAAGTCCTTGGGTTTAATCGTAGGCTCATACACAATGATTTTGGAAGGATCAATTTGTTGGGTATATCGCTTCTTGATTTTGGCGATTCGTTCAGCTCGTGTTCCTTCACGTTCATTCTGTCTCAAGCAATCCACCTCCTTCTTCTTGCGCTTTTTCGGCTTCTAATTCCGCCATAGCTTCACCGTACTCATCGGGAAAGAACTCAAACGCTTCAAAATCTGCGGTGTGATAATTCGCCAGTGTGTAAAGGTCATCCGATTCAAAATAGATGCCAACAGGCGGTTCAAGCGCGGCGAGGATCGACGCGCACATAGTCATCTCGACTCGGTTCTTTGTGATATCCGAAACCTTCTTGCCGAGAATCAAATCTACTTTGCCGTCCTCGCAGTCCTGTAGCAAACGACTCCATTCTTTCAGTGAAGTCATGCGAACGGCATGGCCACCCTTATCAACGTAGAAATCTACGAGCGTCCACTGCGGAATACGTTCCATGATGCGACGATATCGGTCAGTAATCAGATCAAGATAATTCTCGTGGTCGGTTACGTTGTTATATCGGATGTAGATGCCTACCTTTTGAGGTTTTCGTGGATCAGGTCTCTCAGGGTTGGCTCGAAAAGTTGCATTGAGCAATCTCAATGCAGTGAGGCGCTTGTCCACTTGCGGTTGATTCTCCGAAAGGAACAAAGCGTCTTCTTCAAAGGGAATCAAATCACGCTTCATAGTGTGCCTCCTTAACATCGTTTCTTAAATTATAGGAGATTTCACGCACAAAATGAATTAACCCCGAGTGAAGTCCATCACTCAGGGTTAATGAAATAGAAAAAAAGTAAGCGAATAACGTTCGGTTACTCGCTTACTCGCTACATGAATCTTTATAGGTGTGCATCGTTTTCTTAAGCTCTTTTGCCATCTTGACAATCGCTTCGATTTCGGACGGTGTGCAGTCTTTCAGAAGATCTGCAAATTCGCCTTGATAGAGCGCATTGACTTCGGGGATGTTTGGACGAATCAAAGAGTCGGTTGTGACTTGAAGTGCTTCGGCAATTCGGATCAAAGTGTAAACTTGAACCCCACTCTTTCCTGTCTCTATCTCGCTGATATGAGTAGAAGAAATACCTGCTTTTTCCGCAAGTTCTGATTGACTCAATTTCTGTTCGGTTCTGGCGGCTCTGATTCGTGAACCGATTTCTGCGTATTTAGTTTTCTCAAGTTCGGTCACAAAATCACCTCCTAAAACTTCGTCTGTAGTTTATTTTATCATCTACAGACTATATTTACCATAAGCCACATCCGAAACTTTCGGCTATAGTTTATAATTATAAGGTAAAAATTTTCAGGAGGCCTTATAATTATGCAAATCAACTACCAAATTCTCGGAACAAAAATCAAGTCATTGCGGAAGAAAAAGAAGCTCTCGCAACAAACGCTTTCAGAGCTCATAGACATCTCTCCCACCTATATGAGTTACATAGAGAGTGGACTAAGGAGCATGAGTCTTGATACACTTGTTGCCTTGGCAAACACCTTGGATGTGACTACGGACACACTTCTTTCCGAAAGTTTGAAACACAACACCCGTGCTTATACGAACGAGATTACAGAAGTAATTTCCGATTGCAACGAGTATGAGCGCCGCATCTTGTTTGAAAACTTGAAAGCCACCAAGAAGGTGCTGAAAGATAATCGGTATCTTATTCAACGCTTCCACCGAAAATAGTATACCCTTAATCCGAAGGGCTTGCAATCGACTATGAGTGGTGTACATCACTCAGGGTTAATGAGAACACAAGCTCTTCAGAATGATCAGAAAAATAATGAAAATGCTTTTCGTGAGTATGTTTTCTAAAAGTACACCTATAAACGGATTTGTTGTGCTATAATGTATGCCAATAATCAACTGCGGTTAAAAATAGGAAAGAAAGGATGGTGACACGATGAGCCGAACATATCACATATATGCAGAAGTAAGATACAAAGGACAATGGTACAATCTCAACCCCATGATGATGAACTCAAAAGGAGAATATGACCTTCGCCCAGTCTATTGGTGCGGTTCTGAAATGTGGGATGCCTATTGCGAACTCGAAGATGATGTCTGGATCAGAGGAATCCCGGAAGATATGTGTCAGGAACTTCGCAACTGTTTCCACAACAATCTCGATGAGAATTTGAATGGTTGGCCAAAGGATTACACCTACCGCAAGTATTATTCCTCATCAATGTTTGCTGTCCGATTTGACCGTGGATTTATACGTCGGATTGTCAAAGATCGCCCCTATAAATACAGAGGGTACATTTATCGGCACACTCTCGCAGCTTTTGAAAGCGGAGAGATGGAGGATATTAATAACTGGATCACCATCGACGAATACAAACAATTATCAGATAAAGAAAAGGAAGAATATGTCTTCTACGAATGGAATAACTCCTATGATAATTATGGCATCTACACTACGGTAGTTGCGCGAATTCGCCATCTGTTAAGCTGGTTTATTGATAGCAATAGAGTCGGAAACCGCTATACCGTGTGGGATGATATAGGAGATTCTGACATTCGAGTCTACATATATCAATTTTGAAAATGAAAAGAATAACATCCCCTTATTACACCTTCGAAAAGATCGGTATTGATTACTTCGGCAGAAACACAAAACTGCCGAATGAATGCCTTTACTCAAAAGGCATGTACGCTACCAAAATAACGGAGTCAGATTTGCCCGAATGGTATGTAGATGGTATCATTTACAAAAGATATGGCTTTCTTTCAACCAAAGGCGTAAAGCAAATGGTGTACAAGCCGCGATACATGAATCATCTTTATAGGGATGATTGCCTCTACATATCGTTCGCAGACGAGCCAGTAATTGAAATGGATAAGCACGGCTATTACGAAGGATATGACTTGGTAGTTTCCGGTCATATGATTCTACGGTTTATCGAGGCGGCAAAGAAATATTCTAACTACGACATAAGCGAATTAGAAACAGCGCTGAAAGAAAAGGAAAAGTGGTATGCAGAAAAATATCCCGAATGGTATAAAGAAGGAATCGTCTGACAACCACACATCAACAGTATTCGAGGATATTCGACAAGGCTTACAACAAGCTATCGAATACGAGAAAACGGAACACGGAAAGCAACTGCCCAAGGAGGTTGAAAATGGTTTACTTAACCGGTGATATTCATGGTCAGCCTCACAATGTGGTGAGGTTGGCAGAAGAACGAATCAAAGAAAAAGATACTCTCATTCTTCTGGGGGATGTCGGTGCTAACTATTATGGAAACAAGCGAGATTCTCTCACTAAAAGAACTCTCGCAGAAATCAAAGGAACGGTGCTGTGCATTCACGGCAACCACGAGCAGCGTCCGCATAACCTCTCGTCTTATAAAGAGAAGGAGTGGAACGGCGGTATCGTCTGGTATGAAGATAAATATCCCAATCTGCTATTTGCAAAAGATGGCGAGGTTTATCAGATCGAAAAGTACAGATATCTGGTGCTTGGTGGTGCATACAGCGTGGACAAGTTTTACCGCCTTTCTAAAGGCTATGGTTGGTGGGAAGACGAACAGCCGAGTGATGAGGTAAAAGCTCGTGTAAAGGATAATTTAGCCTCCTTGACGGCAGATATCATCCTCTCGCACACCTGTCCGCTTCGCTACATTCCGACCGAAATGTTTCTTCCGTTTATTGATCAATCTACTGTAGACCAAAGCACAGAAGAATGGCTTGGAGAAATCGAAGCCGCGCTTGATTACAAAGCTTGGTTCTGCGGTCACTGACACATTGATAAAAGAATCGACAAGATGCACTTCCTGTTCAACGGGTGGGAAACGGTCGAAAGGATCAAATAATGACGCCAGAGCAAAGAGAAAAAGCCTTTGTTGAAGAAACATGGCTGAGATACTTTAACAGATATCTCTTCATACACAAAACAATATCGATGAGAGAATATCTTCGTATGGAAGAAAAGATTCTCACAAGGAACAGAAGGAGAAAAAAGTATGCGAGAGTGGGACATCCTAACACCGGTCGAGGCAATGCCAAGAATTACACGTCAAGAATTAGCTGAAAAACTCGATGAAATACTTGACGATGTAACCGATAACAACAAAGCCTATGTGATTCACGATGATGACAAAAAAGAATATGTGCTGTGTCCTGCAAAGTGGTTGGCCTTCCACTTTGATGATGACTTCGGCTGTATCATCAATAGTGCGGTCAGATACGCTCTCGGCCGATACACGTATATGCCCGGCGTAGTAATGAACTTCGTCCGTAAGTACATGAAGGTCTTGGACAGCAGAACAATCCACGTCATGATCGAAGACATTGAACGAGATAGCAAGGACGAGTCACTGCCGTATATCGATGAGTGGACTGCGTTGAAGCTCGAACTAATCGAACGAATGAAGCAGATGCAACAGCAAAAAGAGGAAAACGAGAGATCATGACAGACAGATACTATGCCTTACATTTGTGGGATCCGGCAACTCCCGGATTCTGCTCCTGTTCGAAAGTCTATTTCGGAACAGAAGAAGAACTCAAGACGATAGTAGCTCGCATGAATAAAGCGGAAGAATACATAGAAACGCAAGAAGCAGTACTGGATTATTTTCGCGGAAATCACGCAGCCACCCACAACATCGCTTATCAGGTGATCCCTGTGCTCGAACCCGTTCTTTTCAAAAGCGAAATGAAATCGCAAGTTGGAGAAACAATCAAAGATCATCTGAACTGTTGGGGATGCCCGTACAAAATGAAATATGATTCCGGTCTCATACATCAGATTATAATCAAGTATGAGGGCAAATACCATCGATGCGTTCGTGCTTGGATGAAGAATCTGTGCTACGAATCCACAGTTGGAGAGTGGGAAATGCTGTCGGGTGGATTCTGGGGGCATGGCTTTCTCTTGGACATAACCGGAAACAAGGAAAAGGACTTTACCTTTAACAATCTCCTGTATGTTATCGAAGAAAGCTATAACAAGATGTCGGATGCGATTGATTCGCTCGGAAAGACAGACCTGTTTGATTTCAAAGCTATCTATGACGAGGTATTCGCTGATGGATAAAGCGTTATATGAAGCAATCAAACGAGTCGAAAAAATCAAATATGTCATGTACGAAAAATGCCAGCGCGATGTTGAGTTCATCATTTCGAACAAGATAACAGACGAACAAAGAATCGACATGGTCTTCGATGAGATAATGGATTTCTTCGAGGACGAGGATTTCTTGGATTTGTTCTGGAATCTCGTCAATTATGTTGAAACATTCGACACTGGTATCGGTGCATTTTATCGCAGACAAGAAGAAGTTATACACGAAGGTTTTTGAAATAAACAGGAGAACGCTTATGATTTATGTGATGTCGGACATACACGGAAACAAGCGCAGGTTTGATTCCATAATGAAACAAATAAACCTCCAGCCTGAAGATGCGCTGTATGTGCTTGGTGATGTAGTAGATCGACATCCGCATGGTGGTCGAATTCTTCGACAACTAATGAAAATGCCGAATGTACAGCTGATTCTCGGAAATCATGAATACATGATGCTGGATGCACTCGACCGTCCTTTCGATGAGAAAGACTGGCATCAAGAAGACGAGCATCGACGGTATCTTTATCAGTGGTATCGGAACGGCGGTGATGTGACTCACGCTTACTTGAAGCATATAAAAAAAGAGCTTCGGCGAGAGATATTTGACTATCTTCGTAAGCTCCCAGTTAATATTACGATTGAAGTAAACGGTATAAAGTACAAATTGGTTCACGGTGCTCCCGTGGAAATGTACAATAAAGAGTTGCGTAGATATGACGACGAAACCGAGCATGCGGTTTGGTATCGGCTACGTTCTCATGAAGAACTGCCGCCGGATTGCGTTGTGGTTCACGGACATACTCCTACATACCGCTATCAAGAATCCAACCCTTTGAGCATCAATTACGGTGAACGGCGAATCGGCATAGACTGCGGAAGCGGTTTTCCGGATTTGACTTACAGGGTATCAGAACCCCAAGGAAGACTTGCATGTCTTCGCCTTGACGATATGACTGAATTCTATTCAGAAGAAACTGAAAATAAAAAATAAGTTAGGTGTTATCATGAAGAAAAGAAAGATAGTAGCGTACATAAGGCTGGCAACAGTCAAGAAATCATGGGTGTATACCACCAAGGAAGAATTGCTAAGTCAATTCTTTGAGTCGACAAAGTTTGCGAATCCCGACTTGGAAATAGAAGAATTCTACGTCGACGAGTATAACTGTTATAGCAAGCGCAATCCTCAGACGGCACTATGCCGCTTAATGCAAGATTGTAAGAAGGGTGATATCGGATTGATTCTGATACCTTCCTGCCGTAACATGACAATTGACTCGAAAACCACAATGCAGTATGTAAAGGAGTTTTCCGAACTGCCGCAACCTGTGGGCATTTACTTCGAGTACGAGAACATCTTTACTCTTAACCCTAAAGCACAGCAAGAACTAACCGAAGCTCTCACATATTGGGACTACCACCACAAGCTGAAAAGCAAACAATCATCGATCAGAAGCAACGCAAGGTTCAATCAGGTAGCAAAGGAACACATCCTTGATATCTCGGCCATTGAAGATTTGATATAACATCGGCAGGGCTGGAAGATGCTTCCCGGGTCCACCTACGATGTGGATGTTCCACATCATTTAAGAGTCAAAATCTCCACCGCTGTAAGCAAAGAAAAAGCGAAAAAACCATGTCATCTATTTCGGTTGCGAGCAAAATTTGCCGCAATTAAGTCATAGCACAAAAAACTTTGAAAATTAGGCTCAAATAATCTCAAAAAAGCCTTAAAACCCTTATAAAATCTACGTTTTTGGCATGTCATCTATTTCGGTCGCCAAACACAAATAAAAAACGGATACCCTCGCGGTATCCGTTTTTTATTTATTTTATGCGCAGGGTGATAGGATTCGAAGCGGAGCGGTAATGAATGACAGTCCGGTGGACTGTCAGAACCGCGACTGACCGAGGCGAGTAGCAAAGCCGAATTCAAATCCTCGGCTTTGCGTCGTCGAGCCGAGACCGAATCCTAGCGCCCCAGCCAAATAAAAAACGGATACCCTCGCGGTATCCGTTTTTTTATTTATTTTGTGCGCAGGGTGATAGGATTCGAAGCGGAGCGGTAATGAATGACAGTCCGGTGGAC
>JBJDZG010000022.1:0-26152 GCA_051867875.1 Eubacteriales bacterium | reverse complement strand
TGTCAGAACCGCGACTGACCGAGGTGAAATTACACAAAATCAAATTCCGCTTTTTCTTTGGAACCGGGGGCACAAAGAAAAAGCTTAGCAAAAAGAAATGCCGAAGGGGTTTTCGCCCTCTGCGGAGGGCGACCAAGGCTACGCGCCTTGGATGTGCGCCGCCTTTTGAAAAAGGCGGGCGAAAACTTTCGTTATTTTGCATGTGCAAATACCTTTGTAAGCAGTCTGACCGGATACCTCGCGGTATCCGTTTTTTTATTTATTTTGTGCGCAGGGTGATGGGATTCGAATCGGAGCGGTAATGATTGCGCTACGCGCAAACGGAATTATACCGTTAGCTTTACTTGCTGATTTACAGTTGATTTTTTATTATAAGTATGCTATAATTATATACATAAAGGCGGTAAGATTTTTGCCCGTAAAGTCTATTACTACATCAAAAGAATACTCCAAATAAATCCGAAATCAAAACCTTTGGGAGGGTAAAATGAAAAAATCAAATTCAAAATCTTCGAGGAGAAAATTGAACAAACTAAGCTTAATCACTTTCCTCGTGCTTACAATAGCCGGTACAATCAACGCATTCGGCGTTACTATCTTTTTGTTTCCGGTTAAGCTGTATGACAGCGGAATATCAGGTCTGTCAATGCTTTTAGACCAGATTACTCCGGAATATATGACGCTTTCAACGTTTCTTCTTGCGTTAAATATTCCGATCTTTATTTTTGGCTTGAAACGACAGGGACTCTCTTTTACAATCCGCTCGATTTATACGGTAGGTGTATATTCGTTCATGTCTTTCATGATTATGAATGTTCTGCCTATTGACGTTTCATTTATCTCCCCGTTAGCCGGTTCGGATTTGTTGCTCTGCGCAATCTTCGGCGGTTTGATATCCGGAATCGGAAGCGGAATGACAATTCGATTCGGAGGTGCTATTGACGGAATTGACGTACTGTCAGTTGTCTTTGCAAAAAAGTTGAATATATCAATCGGCACTTTTGTTTTGATTTTTAACACATTTCTTTACATCGTTTGCGGAGTAGTTATTCAAAGCTGGATTCTTCCTTTGTATTCGATTGTTACATACTTTATCGGGTCCCGTACAGTGGATTTCATTGTAGAAGGCTTTGATAGGTCAAAGTGTGCCATGATCGTTACGACAAAAGCAGACGAGATTGTAGATGCCTTATCCGATAAGTTTGAAACAACCGGAACCATCGTAAATGCGATTGGCGGGTATTCAAAAAAAGAAAAAAAGATTGTCTACTTCATTATAAATCATTTCCAAATAAACAAATTAAAACAGATAGTCCATGAAATTGATGAAACTGCGTTCATATCTTTACATGATGTTTCGGATATCATAAGGAACCGAGAGAAATAAATCGCTGTTCAATCATATATTCGATGCAATTAAATTCAGATTTTTAAGAGAGCTTTGGCTCTCCTGCAAAATCTCATTTGCCGACTGTTTTCTGTAATATAGCCCCATAATAAGATCGCCACAAGGCGTAACATCACTGATTTGCGAAGCAAATCTGCATCACGTTACAAACTAAAAACGGACACCCTCAGGTATCCGTTTTTAGTGTGGTGCGTATTATTCAAAATCTATCTTAATGCTGCCGCCCTTGGTTTTACCGTTTGTTTCGATTATGACTTGAATATTATTATTCATTTCGACGTAACCGCCGCGGTCCTCAATGCTCTCTCCGCCCTTAATGGTGAAAAGCTCAATTTTTTGCTTGTCGCCGGGCAGACGCACGTAATAATAAACAGTCAGCTCGCCCTCCTCAAGAGAGGCGGTATAGTGAATTGCGCTTTCAGCGGTGCCGCTTTTCTTCGTGGTATTGAGGACGAGAGTGCCCTCAAGCGTGCCCCAATTTGCAGAGCAATAATCGTTTGTATTGACCTTTACGAGCATAGTTGCGCTGTATCCCTCGCAGGAAGTAAGCGAGAGAAGCATAATCAAAACGAGCAAAACGGAAATAATTTTTTTCATAGTCAATACCTCTTTTTGTTTATTTTCAAACTATTATATCATGCCTTTGCGGAAATTACAATACTTATGGCAAAATTCGCACGCCGTTTCAAATTATTCGTCAATATCAATACCGTCAATATATATGCCGTCCGCCCCAATCTCCTCTGCAAAGGCAAGGTGTTCATCATTCATCACGGTAAAAACGAAGAGCTTTTTGCCTGCGTCCTTGATTTTATACAGATTTGACTTAATGTAGTTATCAGTCCACGTGGGAATTGCCACGCCCAGAATTTTAGGAGATGAAAAATGCTCTAAAATCGTATCCACACTGTAATATTCCTTGTAGTGCGAAAAAAAGTAGTAATCGAACGTGGTGCACGTCTGCACATCCTCCCACATTTCAATCGAAAATATTTCGGGGATAATATTCGCAGAAACGTCAATGCCGTATATGCTCTCAAGTTCTTCAATCCGTTTGAGCACCGCGACGTCCCCCTCACGAGTATCCATTTTTGCATCGACCACAATTCTAACGTCGGTATGTGCCGTAATGGTATTGATAAGCCACTGCTCGTTAACGGGAGTAAGCCCGCCTTCAAGTTTAAGTGCCGTAAATTCTTCGTAGGTTATATTTCCGTCGCTTATCGGCAGATATTCAAAATCGTGTGTGGCGATAAGGCGTCCGTCAGAGGAGAGCTTCAAGTCATATTCAAAATATCTGTACCCCTGCGAATAGTAATAATCAAATGCTTCCTGGGCGTTGAGATAGCTCTTTCCGTCATACGCACCGCCTGCGTGGAGAATTTTTATCGAAATTCCCTCTCCGTCATTCGGTAAATCTTCAATATCGGAAATATCCGTATCCAATCCGTCGAAGCAGGACACGTAAAGACAGATAATTGACAGTACTGCAATTAATAATAAAAAAATTTTTTTCATTAAGACTTCCTCCCGTAAAAGCAGTTCGTATCAAATGATTACAAGCAATCAGAAACGCAAGCTGAATTCCTCGTTCAATTCTGTCAAAACAATTATATTCCTTTTTTTGATAAATTGCAAGATATTTTTTGTGTTTCGAAAGAAAACAGAAAACGGACACTGCGGTGTCCGTTTTTTATTTATTTTTCACGACGTCGATTTGCGTCATTCCGTACCGTTTAAGGGCGGTTATACAGTCCTCGTCGATTATCTCACCGCTTATCGCAACGGGCACGGCGGGGGGACACG
This sequence comes from Eubacteriales bacterium, assembly GCA_051867875.1. Taxonomy (GTDB): domain Bacteria; phylum Bacillota; class Clostridia; order Oscillospirales; family CAG-272; genus RGIG4608. The sequence goes on along the minus strand of JBJDZG010000022.1, from coordinate 22,938 downwards.
ACACCGTCGGCAGGGCGCATATTCTGCCTAAGGCTTTGTCTGCCTCAACGGTTTCAGAGGGGGAGAAAACCGCCTCCCTTATGCTCATTCCGACCTTGCAGTGCGGTGCTTTCACAAATTCGCGCTCCACGGGTGCTCTCGCTTCAAGGCTCTCAAAAGCCTTGCTCAAAGCATCAAATTCCCCGTCGCTGTTAAATTCGCTCGCCATAAGCACGGTATAGTCGCCGTCGCAGAACTCGGGCTCTATGCTCCTCTCTCGCAATATTTCACCGAGCATGCGTCCGTCGTAGCCCGAAGCCGCGGCGTTTATCACGATTTTAAGAGGCTCGTTGCCCTCGGTTACGATGTTCTTATCTGCGAGCATTTTTCTTGCGTTTTTGACGTACTCCGTAGCGAATACGCGCCTTTTTCCGTCCGATTCGGCAAGATATTTATTGCAGGCGTCAAGCGACTGCAAAATGAGATACGAGGGGCTTGTCGATGCATACATAGCAAGCGCGCCGCGCGCTCCTTGGCAAAAGCGCTCCGCCTTTTTTGCAATATGCAGGTACGCTCCGCCCGTCAGCACGGGCAGGGTTTTATGGGCGGAATCCGCACACATTGAAGCCCCGAGAGCGAGCGGGTGCATATTTTCTTCAAGAAAAGCCAGATACGCGCCGTGGGCGTTATCGACCAGGAGGGGCACTCCGTGCCTGTCGCAAACCTCGGCAATTTTCTCAACGTCCGCAACGTTTCCGAGATAATCGGGAGAGGTTATATACAGCCCGTCGGGCTTGCGTCGGCACATCTTTATGGCTCTCTCAGCGTCCTCGGGACTTATTTTGCACTCGCAGATATGTCCCGCCGAGGAATAAATCCACTCGACCTCTGCATCGAGCATCGCCGCGCCGTAGACAAACGCCTTATGCACGTTTCTCGCCGCCAGAAAGAGCGGGCGCTCGCCCTGCGGTCTTTCGGACGCCGCCAGGGTGAGCATAGCCTTTATTGCCAAAGTAGAGCCCTCGGTGGAATAATAGCTGTGCGCGCTGTCGAAAAGTGCCGTTGCGTTATTCTCGCTCTCGGCAATAATTCCGTCAGCACCGTACAGCTCGTCTGCTCCCTTTATTTCGGTAATATCGGGGGCGTATTCTCCTCGTCCCTTATGCCCGGGCATATGGAAACGCGCCGTGCCGCTCTCCGAATATTTTTTTACAAAATCAATTATCGGGGTGTTCATTCTTCATCAGCTTCTGCGACCTGCATCATTACTGCACACTCTATGCGCTTTTTGAAAAGCTCACAGCCGTATTTATAGATACCGCCGATATTTCCCGTTGCGTGGTAAGCATTAGCCGCGCAACCGCCCGAGCAGTAAAGCTGTGCCCAGCAATCGTGGCATTCCTTACGCGCATAGGCGTTGCAGGAGCGGAACTCGTCCTGACAGGTCTTATTTGTAACGCCGTCCCAAATATTGCCGAGACTGTATTTAGGGTCGCCGACGAACTGATGGCAGGGGAAGAGCTCGCCCCAGGGCGTAACCGCCATATACTCCGTGCCCGAGCCGCAGCCCGTGATTCTCTTATAGATACAAGGACCGTGTTTAAGGTCTATCATATAGTGATAGAAAGTGAAAGGTCTTCCCTCTTTCTTGCGCTTTATCATTTCCTTTGCGAGTATCTCGTACTGTTCAAAGAGCCTCGGCAAATCCTCGTCTGTAAGTGCACACGGGTCATCGGGAGCGCAAACGACGGGCTCCATACTGAGCTCGGTAAATCCGAGGTCAGCCATGTGGAAAATATCCTCGGTGAAATCCACGTTGTTGTGCGTAAAAGTACCGCGCATATAGTAATTTTTGCCCTCTCGCGCGTCTACAAGACGCTTGAATTTGGGAATTATTCTGTCGTAGCTTCCGTTGCCCGCGCAGTCCTTTCTGAAAAGGTCGTGAACCTCTTTGCGTCCGTCAAGGCTTAATACGACGTTACTCATTTCCTTATTGAGAAAATCGATGACCTCGTCGTCGATAAGCAAACCGTTAGTCGTGAGGGTAAAGCGGAAATTCTTATTGTGCTCTTTTTCAATGCTTCTCGCGTAAGCGACGAGCTGTTTTACCACGTCCCAGTTCATAAGGGGCTCACCGCCGAAGAAGTCAACCTCAAGGTTTCTTCTCGTTCCGGAGTTTGCAACGAGGAAATCAAACGCCTGCTTGCCCACCTCAAAGCTCATTATCGCGCGCTCTCCCTGATACTTGCCCTGACTTGCGAAGCAGTAAGAGCAGTTGAGATTGCAGGTGTGTGCTACGTGCAGGCAAAGTGCCTTGATGACGTTGCTGTTGTTTTTGTAATCGTATGCAAGATTTTCAAATTTGTCCTCGGAATAGAGCTTTCCTCTCTCCTCAAGCTCCTTTACGTCGCCGATGCAGAGAAGAATGTCTTCTCTCGTTACGTCGGGCATATCCGCATACTTTTTGAGCATAGCTTCTACGATTTCTTCCTCGCCTGCGCTCTTATACATCTCGATAACGTCGTAAGCCACCTCGTCAACGGCGTGCACAGAGCCGCTACACGTGTCAAGCACGATATTGTATCCGTTTAATTTATACTGATGTACCATATTTTCTCCTTAACAATGCAAAACGCTGTCCCAAAAGACAGCGTTTTTACAAATCGACTCAAATCAGTCGTTGTTCTTGTTCTCGCATTTCTGATTTGCAACGCCGCAGGAAGTCTTGCAAGCAGACTGGCAAGATGTCTGGCACTCGCCGCAGCCGCCGTTCTTTACTGTATTGTTCAAATCCTTTGTTTCAATAGTCTTGATTCTTTTCATGATAAAAACCTCCGATTTTCAAAATTAGGGTATAAATAATCACCTTTTATCTTCATAATTGTATCACATTCGTACTTAATTGTCAATAGGTATGAAAAAACTATTTTGTCCGCATCTTAAATTTTGCGCTCCAAAATTCTCGCCGGGCAAAAATTTTAATAAGGGTGTATTTCGGTCAATTATTTAGCATATTAATTTAGACTTTGCCAAGAAATCGGCTATATCGCGGCGGTTTCGACTCGGTTTTATCAGCATGTTTTTAGCACTCTTTACAAAAGAGTGCTAATATTTACAAAATGTTCATAAAAATATGTTTTTTATTTCATATTTTCGGCGTATGATTATTAGCGTAAAAGGAACGGAGCCCGAAATCATCGGGCACGTATAAAATACTCTCTTTTTACAAACAATATATAATACAAATCTATAAGGAGGATTCTGTTATGTTTGAACTTACACCATTTGCTCGCGGTAACCGTTATGTTTCCGCTTACGACCCTTTCAAAGAAATGGAGGATTTCGAGAAGCACTTTTTCGGACATCAGCTTCCTGCCTTCAAGACCGATATTCGTGAAACCGAGCACTCTTACGTTTTGGAAGCTGACCTGCCCGGCTTTGCCAAAGAGGATATCCACGCCGAAGTCAGAAACGGTTATCTTACAATCCACGCCGAACACAAATCCGAAAACGACGAGAAGGACAAAAAGGGCAACTATATCAAGAGGGAGCGTTCCTACGGTTCTTTCAGCCGCAGCTTTGACCTTGACGGCATAAAGAGCGATGAAATCACCGCTTCCTACAAAGACGGAGTGCTTGAGCTTACCTTGCCGAAAGCAGAAGCAAAGCCCGAGGAAGGCAGACAGATTGAAATTCGGTAAATATCTCGGGAATCCTTCTCTTTGAGGGATTCCCAATCTACTTTAATGCAACGAGGTACTGTATATGAATACTAATCAATTTACTCAAAAAAGCATAGAAGCATTACAGGATATGCAGTCCTGCGCGATGAATAACGGCAATCAGCAGCTTGAACAGGTACACCTGCTCTTTGCCCTTATCTCAAAAGAGGGCGGGCTTATTCCGAACCTCATCACACAGTCGGGAGCATCGCTCGAAAACGTAAAGACGCTCGCCAAAGAAGGTATCGATTCTCTTCCCAAGGTTTCGGGAATGCAAGCCGACAAGCTCTATATGTCAAGGGGTCTTGACAACGTACTGAGCGAAGCCGAATCGCAGGCGAAGAGAATGAAAGACGAGTTTATCTCGGTTGAACACCTTATGCTTGCGCTCTTCTCAAAGGCGGATATGAAGGTCAAGGATATTTTCAGAAAATCGGGACTTACGCAGGACGCGTTTCTCGGCGCTCTTAAAAATGTGCGCGGAAACAGAACCGTAACCGGCGATAACCCCGAGCAGACCTACGACGTACTCAATAAATACGGCGAGGACCTTGTCGCAAAAGCAAAGGAACAGAAGCTCGACCCCGTTATCGGCAGAGATGACGAGATAAGAAACGTTATCCGCATACTCTCCCGAAAGGCCAAAAACAACCCCTGTCTTATCGGTGAGCCCGGCGTCGGCAAGACTGCAATAGCAGAGGGACTTGCTCTGAGAATTGCAAAGGGCGACGTGCCCGACAATCTCAAGGAGCGAATTATATTTTCACTGGATATGGGCGCTCTTATCGCGGGAGCAAAATTCCGCGGCGAGTTTGAGGAGAGGCTCAAAGCCGTCCTTGAAGAAGTCAAAAACAGCGACGGCAAAATTATTCTGTTCATAGATGAGCTTCACACCATCGTCGGTGCGGGAAAGACCGACGGCGCGATGGACGCGGGCAATCTATTAAAGCCCATGCTCGCCCGCGGTGAGCTTCACTGTATCGGCGCGACCACTCTTAACGAGTACCGTCAGTACATTGAAAAGGACGCGGCACTTGAACGCCGTTTCCAGCCCGTAATAGTCAGCGAACCTACCGTTGAGGACACGATTTCAATATTACGAGGTCTTAAAGAGCGCTACGAGGTGTTCCACGGCGTTAAAATCCACGACAGCGCGCTCATCGCCGCCGCAACGCTCTCCGACCGCTATATCACGGACCGTTTCCTTCCCGACAAGGCGATTGACCTTGTAGACGAGGCTTGCGCGCTGATAAAAACCGAGATGAACTCCATGCCGTCCGAAATGGACGAGGTCGCGCGCAAAATCATGCAACACGAAATCGAGGAAGCCGCGCTCAAAAAAGAGGACGGAAAGCTCGCGCGCGAGCACTTGAAGGAAATACAGACGGAGCTCTCCGAGATGCGAAGCACCTTTGACGAAATGAAATCGAAATGGAAGGTTGAAAAGCAGTCCATTGAAAAGCTCCAGAAGCTCCGCGAGGAAATCGAGCAGACGAATGCCGACATTGAGCGCGCGCAGAGCAACTACGACCTTGCCAAAGCCGCCGAGCTGAAATTCGGCAAGCTCCCGGGGCTTAAAAAACAGCTTGAAGAAGAGGAGCGCCGTGCGGAAGAGATGGGAAGCAATTATTTCCTCTTGCGCGACAAGGTCAGCGAAGAGGAAATCTGCCGTATCGTGGCAAGGTGGACGGGCATTCCCGTTGACAAGATTATGGAGAGTGAGCGCGAAAAGCTCCTCGGTCTTACGGATATTCTCCATAAGCGTGTAATAGGTCAGGACGAAGCCGTTACCAAGGTCAGTGAGGCAATTTTGCGTTCGCGTGCCGGCATAAAGGACCCGCGCCGTCCCATAGGCTCGTTTCTTTTCCTCGGTCCTACGGGTGTCGGCAAGACGGAGCTTGCAAAGGCTCTTGCCGAGGCACTGTTTGACGACGAAAAGAGCATGATAAGAATCGATATGAGCGAATATATGGAGAAATATTCCGTTTCAAGGCTTATCGGAGCGCCTCCCGGATACGTCGGCTACGACGAGGGCGGTCAACTGACCGAAGCCGTTCGCAGAAAACCGTATTCCGTTATCCTCTTTGACGAGGTTGAAAAGGCACATCCCGACGTTTTCAACGTGCTTTTGCAGGTGCTTGACGACGGACGTATAACCGACAGTCAGGGCAGAACGGTTGATTTCAAGAACACCGTAATCATTTTGACCTCAAATCTCGGTTCGAGCACTATTCTTGACGGAATTACGCCCGACGGCGAAATCAGCGACAGCGCTCGCGCAGAGGTTTCAGGGCTTCTAAAACGCTCCTTCCGCCCCGAGTTTCTCAACCGTCTTGACGAAATCGTATTCTACAAGCCCCTGACACGTGAAAACGTCTGTGGCATCGTAGATTTGCTTATTGCCGACCTCGACCGCCGTCTTAAAGACAAACAGCTTCACGTCAAGATTACGCAAAAGGCAAAGGATTTCATCATGGATTCCGCATACGACTGTGCCTACGGCGCAAGACCGCTCAAACGCTTTATTCAGTCCCATATCGAAACGCTTATCGCAAAGGCGATTATCGAGGGCAATATCGAGCCCGAGAGCACACTGACCGTTGATTTTGACGGTTCAAAGCTCTTTATCCGCGATTTAGCTTAACCGAACAATTATTCAAAACACCGCCAAGCGCGAGCATAAGCAAAGCTCACGCGACAGCGGTGTTTTTTCACTCATTTTTTCTCCGCCCCGTTTCGACTTTTTTTGAAAATCGGAAAGATTTTGGGCAAAAATATCTTTATTTTTTCCTCGCGCCGTGCTATAATGCGGAATGTAAGATAATTTTCTTTCGGAGGACGGATTTATGTGGATTGCATTTGCATTCGGCTCGGCATTTTTTGCGGGCGTAACTTCAATTTTGGCAAAGTGCGGAATCAAGAAAACGGATTCCACCGTGGCGACCGCCATTCGCACACTCGTCGTGCTTGCTTTTTCCTGGCTGATGGTATTCGTCGTCGGCTCGCAAAATCAAATATCGTCAATAGAGCCTAAAACTCTCCTCTTCCTCGTCCTGTCGGGGTTGTCAACGGGTGCTTCGTGGCTCTGCTACTTCAAGGCACTCTCCATCGGCAACATAAACAAGGTCGTGCCCATCGACAAATCGAGCACGGTGCTGACGATTATTCTCGCTTTTATTTTCCTTAACGAGCAGATAAATCTCCCCAAAGCCCTCGGCGTCGTCCTTATTGCGGTCGGCACGTTTTTGATGATTGAGAAAAAGGACGTCAAAAAAGACGGCGAGGTGAAGGGCAAGAGCTGGTTTTTCTACGCCGTCGGCTCGGCGGTGTTTGCGAGCCTTACCTCAATTCTCGGCAAAATAGGCATTTCGGGCGTGGAGTCAAACCTCGGCACCGCCATTCGAACAGGCGTTGTGCTGGTCATGGCTTGGGTTATGGTGTTCGCAACGGGCAAACAGAACTCAATCCGCGGAATTCCGACAAAAGAGCTCGGTTTCATCTGCCTTTCGGGTCTTGCCACGGGCGGCTCGTGGCTCTGCTATTACAGGGCGTTGCAGGACGGACTTGCGAGCGTCGTCGTGCCCATTGACAAATTGAGTATTCTTATAACCGTCGCCTTCTCCGCGGTGGTTTTCCGTGAACGGCTCTCGAAAAAATCCGCCATAGGTCTTGCCGCAATCGTTGCGGGCACACTTGCGATGGTTATATCGTAGGAAATTTCGCCAAACGTATTGAAAAACCTTTTGAAATTTGGTATAATATCCGTGTATTTGTAATTTTACATATAGGAGTAAAAAAATGAAAACTTGGGAAGAATTATACGACGAATGTGCATCGTGCGAAAAGTGCGAGCTGTGTAAAACAAGGACCAACTGCGTTTTCGGCACGGGCAACCGCAACGCGAAGGTTTTGTTCGTGGGCGAAGCGCCCGGAGAGAACGAGGACCTTTCGGGCAAGCCCTTCGTAGGCAGAGCGGGTCAGCTTCTCGACAAGTTTTTCTACGCCGTCGGTATCTCGCGCGAGGACGTGTATATTGCCAACATTCTCAAATGCCGTCCCCCGAAGAACCGCGACCCGAAACCCGAGGAAGAGGACGCCTGCATCGGCTATCTGCGCGAGCAGGTGCGCCTGATATCGCCAAAAATGATAGTCTGCCTCGGCAGAATATCCGCACAGCGTCTCATCGACAAGGATTACAGAATCACGAAGGAGCACGGCACTTGGGTGCAGAGGGGCAATTTTCTCATCACCGCAGTGTATCACCCCGCACTTCTGCTCCGCGACCCCCGCAAAAAAGAAGAGATGCTTGAGGATATGAAGAAAATCAAGCAGAAGCTTGACGAAATGGAGTAAATATCAGTTAAATGAACAAACATCAGTACAATAAAGGTCAGCTCAAAACGGGCAAAGGGAGCGCGGACAGATATGCAAGCTCCGAGCTATCCCGCGGAGAGCGGATTTCATCTGTTGCGATTATCGCGTCGATTTTGGCGCTTGCGATAATCACCTGCGCCTTTTTCGCGCTATTCGGAGAGGGAGAAATCCCCGTTTGGAATCCCTTCGGCTCATCTACCACGACGCTGAAACAGGGACACCCGATAAATCCCGATGCGGTGCACCCGTATGCCACGGTAACGGACAAGACCAATTTCATAGCACACACGGGCGGAACGTCGCTTCACTCGCTCGGGCTCTACTCGGATTATGCGATACTTATTAACGTCGAAAATATGTCCACGCTGGCTTATAAAAACGCCGACGGGTTCATCTATCCCGCGTCGATGACGAAGGTCATGACTGTCGTAACGGCTCTTGACTTTATCGAGGACCTCGACAACGGCTACATTATCACGAAAGAAATACTCTCAAGGGTTGACGGAACCTCATCTACCGCGTGGCTTTCAAGCTGTGTAGGCAGCACCGTCAGCGTGCGCGACCTGCTCTACGGAATTACGTATATGTCGGGAGCAGATTCGGTAATCTGCCTTATTGACTACCTCAATCTCACCGAAGCGCAGTTCGTAGAGCGAATGAATGACAAGGCTGACGAGATAGGTCTTAAAAATACCGTATTCGGCGGTGCGATAGGAATGGATTACGAGGAAAATCAGACTACCTGCCGCGATATCGCGGGGCTTATGGCTTACGCCATGGAAAATCCGCTCTGCCGTGAGCTTTTCGGCGGATTGACGTATCGGCTTGACTTCGTCGAAATGACGTACTCAAATTCCACACTTCAAAAAACGCTGACGAATATGGGGCTGACACCCTCTACCGTCGTCGACGGCTACACACTGCTGGGCGCAAAGTCGGGACTTGAAACCAACGCGGGCTACTGCCTCGTTTCCTACATTCAAAACGACGAAACGGGCGAGCTTTTCGTCCTCGTAACCGCAAAGGCGTCAAAGGCTGCCGAGTATCCGTATAACCAAAATACCGTTCACGATATGGCGAAAATACTCAATTTCGTAAAGCCCTGAAAATCGGCAAAAAAGCAATAATTTTTGCGCAAAACGCTTTACAACAGTCAAAAATAATGATATACTTTTCTTGTAAATACCTCAAATTTTCTAATCAAAAGGAGATAAAATTATGAGCCGTACAATAGGAACAGTTTCCCGCGGCGTGAGAGCACCCATCATCAGAAGCGGAGACAGTATTCCCGACATAGTTACAAGCTGTGTGCTTGAAGCTTCAAAAGAAGAAAATTCCCCGATAAGAGACAGAGATATCATCGCTATGACCGAAGCTATCGTAGCCCGCGCGCAGGGCAACTACGCGTCGGTTGACGATATTGCACAGGACGTAAGGGCGAAATTCGGCGGCGAGACCGTGGGTGTTATTTTCCCCATTCTCAGCCGTAACCGTTTCTCCGTCTGCCTTGCGGGTATCGCAAGAGGTGCAAAGAAGATAGTTCTTATGCTCTCCTACCCCTCCGACGAGGTCGGAAATCATCTCGTGAGCCTTGACAAAGTCGATGAGCTCGGCATAAATCCTTACAGCGACGTGCTCACTCTTGAACGCTACCGCGAGTGCTTCGGCTATGAGAAACACCGTTTTACAGGCGTTGATTACGTTGAATTTTACGAAAATCTCATAAAGGCAAACGGCGCCGAGTGCGAGATAATCTTCGCAAACGACGCGCGCGCAGTGCTTAATTACACCAAGAACGTTCTCGTTTGCGATATTCACACGCGCGCACGTTCAAAAAGACTTCTCCGCGCGGCAGGCGCTGAGATTGTCTACGGTCTTGACGATATTCTTTCGGCTCCCGTAAACGGAAGCGGTTATAACGAAAAATACGGTCTTCTCGGCTCTAATAAGGCGACGGAAGAAACCGTTAAGCTCTTCCCCCGCGACTGCCGGAAGGTAGTTGACGAGATTCAGGACAGAATTTTCAAAGCAACGGGCAAGCACGTTGAGGTTATGGTTTACGGCGACGGTGCATTCAAGGATCCCGTCGGAAAGATTTGGGAGCTTGCAGACCCGGTAGTTTCCCCCGCGTACACCTCTGGACTTGAGGGCACGCCCAACGAGTTAAAGCTCAAATATCTTGCGGACAACGATTTTGCAGACCTTTCGGGCGAGGCGTTAAGGGACGCTATCAAGGAAAGAATCGCCGATAAGGACGGCAACCTCGTCGGTCAGATGGTATCCGAGGGCACGACCCCCCGTCAGCTTACGGACCTTATCGGTTCGCTCTGCGACCTTACCTCAGGCTCGGGCGACAAGGGCACACCTATCGTCTGGATTCAGGGCTATTTCGACAACTACACGACGGAATAAAACAAATAATGAAAAGGGCTTCCGACGGGAAGCTCTTTTGTTTTTATTTCTCATGATAATATTCATCATAATACCGTTTCATAGGAATAGCCCAAAAAATGTTGCGGGACGGATATGGAAATCGGGACGGCGCAGGATATGGACGAAAAGTAACGCGGAGCGTTTTCACGCTCCGCGCAGTTGACATCTTATTTTGATTGCACAAACATTAACTTTATTTGTATGTAATGCTTGTAAATTAAAATTTTAATGTTTAATAATTAATTTTATCTATTAAGCGTAATTGTAACGCTGTGACCCTTTGCTGATGTATATGTAAGATGAGTAGCGTCAACAAGCGTCAATGTAGCACCTTCAATGGTGATGTCGACATTACCTGTAACTTCACCTGTGGGAGCTGTTGCGAAAGGTGTGCCAGCCGCATCGCTTGCAAGAGCGATATTGCCATTCTTAACTACAAGATATACTTCATCGCTACCAACTGTTCCAAGCTTGTAGGACTGACCTGCGATAAGGTAAGATTCGATTGTTGTTTCGATCTGGTGAGCTTCTGTCTCAGCATTTGACTGTTCAGCTCTTGTGATGAAAGATGTGTAACCTACTACGCTTACTGTAGCGAGGATAGCGAGAATTGCGATAACTACGAGCAATTCAACGAGTGTAAAACCTTTTTTAGTGTTCATTGGATTAATTCTCCTTTTAATTGTCTTTTTTGATTTGTTTGTGTGTTTAGTACATCCTGCAATCAAATAAGGTGTATTCAAGGGAAAGCAGCGACACTCGATGAATGTATACGCATCGTTGTTTTCTCTATAAAAAATCAGAATTTTCTGACCTTTTACGAGTGCATTATAGCACTATACTTGCCAAAAGTCAACTACATTTGAGAATTATCAGCACTTTGCACAATTTTTTATATTCGTTTTGTCGCATTTTGTCCAAATAGTAAAATTCGCTGTCGAGGACGTCGCCCCCTACGGTTGTCATACCCGCACCGTGCAAAACAAACGTTAAACGGCGGGGCGTCGAGGACGTCGCCCCCTACAACGTGAGATAAAATTTGTTGCCTGCTTTTCGTACATATTGTTATAAAATATGCCCCCGCAGAGCTGTAATCAAAATTCTTCAATCTTACTGATTTTCGTTGTAGCAATTCTTTTTCTTTATGCATATCTATCACCCTACTGATTATATCACAAAATCAGCAGAGGAACAATACCTCTGCCGAAATTTGTAAATATCATTATGAGAAGCCACGTAATTGCGGTTTCTTTCTTTATTTTATTTTCCTTCAATGATGATATTGAACGTATTATTTTCAAATACGAATTTCTGCGTTTTATCAAGCATTATCTGCTCTCTTATAGTTTCCTCGGAGTATTTTGCGAACACCTCTTCGTCGGTCTCAACTCCCATACTCTCTTTGAGTTCGCCAACTAACACGCTGAATTCGATATCCGTTACCTGAATGTTCTCCGCTTGAAGCACGGCGTAGAGCACAAGCTCCTGCTTTACTACGTCGTTGGTATATTCCTTCAATGCGTCCTCGTTCTCAAAGCCGAAATATTTGAGCGCTGCCTCGTATGAGCCTAAATACATCTGATACATTTCAACGTACGATTTGAAATTGTTAAAATAATAGTTGAACTGTTCTTCGGGAATGGAGTGGAAGGTTGCGCCCTCGATTATCTTGTTCCAGACAAGATTGCTCTTTTCATCTTCAAGGCTGTCTGCCAACTGTTCTTCAAAATAGTTTCTTATATACTCTCTGTATTCCGCTACGGTCTTATATTCACCGCTTGAATATTTGTCGGCAAGCTCGTCCGTGAAGGTACCCGTCTGAATGTAATTGACTGTAACCTTAAAGACGGCGTCCTTGCCTGCATATTCCGAGTTGTGATAGTCCTCGGGAAATGTTACGGGGACATCTATCCCGACGCCGACCTCGGCACCGAGCACGCCCTGTGCAAAGCCGTCAATAAAGGTCGTACCGTCCGTAAGCACGAAATCATCACCGCTTATATAAGCGGTCTGATTGGTTGCGCTTCCGCCCTCAAAAGGCACGTCGTTTATGTAACCCTTATAGTCGAAATTGAAAACCATTCCCTCGGTAACGGTTCCCTCCTCCTTCTTTTCAAGGTCTCCTTTTTTGAACATAGTCATCAGAATCTGCTCGTCGACGGCTTTTTCGTCAATATCAATCCAGTCGATATCAAAGACGAGTCCCGTATATGCACCCAGCGTTACGTATTCCGATACGTCAACGGCAAATAAATCCATAGGCTCGTGTGCGGGCTCGTCGGGAGTTTGCGGCTTTGTGGTAGTTGTCGTTGTCGTGCTTGTTGTGGGGAAAAGGCTGTCCTTTATGTTATTGTCGGTAACGAGTATAAAACCCGCCGTGAGGACTGCTATGCCCAGCACGAAAGCAATAATGGTAATAATCGTTGACTTTTTCATTTTTCAAATTCCTTTCGTCAGTAAAGTAAAAAAAGGGACTTTCCGATAGCATAACAGAATAAGTCCCTATTTTAACCGTTTTTGCAAACGATAAGACGCTTAAAATTAAGCTTCTTCTTTGATAACTTCCTTGCCATTGTAAGTACGGCATTTCTTGCAAACTCTGTGAGCGAGAACGAATTCTCCGCACTTGGGGCATTTAACGATGCCGGGAACAGAGAGCTTCCAGTTGTTAGAACGTCTCTTATCTCTGCGAGCTTTGGATACTTTTCTCTTCGGTACTGCCATTGACCTACACCTCCTTGTTAGTGTAATACACAAGTTTCTTTTGATATTATACTACATAAATTTTCATTTGTCAAGATATTTTTTCAAAACTGCAAGCCTTGGGTCGATTTCTTTTGTCGTACAACCGCATTCGCCCTCGTTCAGTCGCTTTCCGCACCTGGGGCAGAGCCCCTTGCAGTCATCACGGCAGAGCAGTTTTCTCGGAAAATCAATGAGAAGCTCCTCTCTCACCGCGTCGTCAAGCTCAAGCTTGCCGTCCTCGATTACGATATATTCGTCCGCGCTCTCCTCAAGCTTTTCCTCGCTGACCATTCCCTCGGTAACAACCGTTCTCTCAAAATCGAGCGAGAATGTACCGCGCACCTCATCAAGACAGCGCGCACACTCGCCGACGTATGGAAGGTCTGCGCGGAGCGTCAGCCTCATATATCCTGCGGAGTTTGTAATTTTGCCGTAAACTCTTGCGCCCCCGTCAAAGCTGACGTCTTCAATTATTTCAGGTGTAAGCACGAAATCTATATCGATTTTCGATATCTCACCGCGAAGCATCGGGTTTAAGTCTATGACCACTTTTGCACTCTCCTTACAAATGAATTTTGACAACAAACGTTATTATAAACTAAAAATCCCCCATTGTCAAGCACTTGGGGGATTTTTTTATTATTTTATATTATTATTTTTGCATTTTGCGGGACAATTTATGCACAGAATTATACGCCGAGTTTTTCTTTAATCTCCACGCTTCCCAAAGCCCTCTCGTCGTCGCAGATAATCTCGCCTATTCCGTCGGCGCGGACGAAGCCCGCGTAGACGTTCTTGACGCTCTCAACGTAACCGACGATGTCCGCCTCGACCTCGCTCTTCTCAAACGAGAGGTCGCAGTCAATCATCTTGCAATTAATGAGCTTTAAGCCCTTGCAGTAGCAAAGGGGCTGTGTGCCGATGATCGTGCAGTTCTCAAAGGTAACGTTCTCACAATACCACGCGAGATATTCTCCCTTTACGGTGCAATTTCTCACGACGACATTTTTAGCGTGCCAGAACGCGTCCTTTGTGTCAAAATTACAATTTTCAAAGGTGGAATTTTCTACGTACTGGAACGAATATTTGCCTTTCAGCGAGGAATTTCTCATATCAAGACGCGTGGAGCGGAGCATGAAATATTCGCCCTCAAACGAGGTGTTTTCAATGTCGATTCCGTGCGAAAACCAGCCGAACTCAATGCTCTTTACGTCGCTGTCGGAAATTTGTATATCATGGCACTCCCGAAGTGCTTTAATGCCGTGGAGCTTTGAATTTTTGATAACGATACCGCTCGAATACCAGAGCGCCGCACGGCAGAGCTGTGTCATCTCGCAGGAGTCAATAAGCACATTATCGTCGTGCCAAAGCGGATAGCGAAGGTTGAAATACGTGTCAAGGCAGGTGATGTCCCTGCCCTCTTTCAGCGCGCTCTCGCCGTCCTCTTCGCCGTCAAAGGCGCAATTTATAAGTTTAACACCATTAGCACCGTAGAGTGCGCGCTCCGTGGGAAATTTTTCGTTTTCTATAACTCTCATTTTTATTTTTCTCCGTCAGTCTTTGTACTTGATAATGATATCACATTTTTGCCTGCTTTTCAAGTCTTTTGAGAAAAATTCGTGCAAAAGAAAAGCACCACGAGTGGTGCTTTTCCGATAAATACTGAATTATTTAACCGTGATGCTTGTGAGGTGCGTATTAACACCGTTGTACCAGTAGAGGAAGCCCTCGCAGTCAATAACGTCGCCTGCTTTGAGGTCGGCGAAGGACTGATAGAACTCTGTTTCGGGAGCTGTAAGGTAGCTCTCTACACAGAAGCCGTACTCTGCTCCGTTGTAATTAACCTTAACATAGATATCCTTGCCGGGAGCGCCGTTCTGATATTCAACGGAAACAACCTCAAGTCCCTTGAAGGAAACCTTCATATTCTGATACTTAACAAGCTCGTCAGTGCCGAGAAGCTCTGTAACGTCAACAGGCTCTGCAATATAGCTGCCCTCGAGAATTTCAAAGGTTGCACCGCTTGCCACCTCAATCTCGCCGGACCACTCTGTTTTGTAGCCGGTAACTCTTATCTTCGTGCCGGGTACAAGCCTTGCCGCGTCCTCTTCGGAGCAAGCCATTTCATACATAAAGTAACCGCCTACGTCGTCCTGAGCGTAAACCGTAACCTTGCCGTTCCACCAGGACTGATGTCCCTGAACGAAGCACTCGATAACGACCTCTGTATCAAGCTCTGCCGCGATATACTCCTCATGAGTCATAACGCCTTCGCTCTTCTCGAAGATATCGTAGGGCTTTTGGTCATTCGTTGTTGTTGTGGTAGTTGTCGTGGTAGTTGTGGAACCTCCGCCAACGCAAGCGACAAGGCTTACTGCCAATGCAAGAACCATTACCAAACATACAATTTTTTTCATTTTAATTTCTCCTTTTCGTATTAAAGAAAATTTTTCACATATATTATACACAGTTTTTTCTGCATTGTCAACATTCTTTTAGAATTTCTGATTTGATTTTCTTTTTTTAACGCCCGAAAGCGCATAATATGATATTATTCCAAGCCAGGTAACACCGAGCGCCGACAGAAGTATCACGGATTCCGTCGGGAGCGCGCCGAGCTCCTTTTTTACACCGCTTGCGCCCTCAATCTGGTCGAGCTTGTATAGCGAGGTCATCTTTGCAAAAAGCTCCGCAAAATACTTCTCGTCAATGGTCTTTTTACGCCTTGTGGATTTCACTACGTCCTCAATCAGCTCGCCCGCGACGTTTCGAAGCGACATTGAGCCGTTGAAAACGGGTGCGGTAAAGGTGTTTTCGGTGTTTTCAATAAGGAGCTTTGACGCTTCTATCTTAACGCTGTAATAAAGCTCGTTATCCTCTCCTGCGCGGGAGAGATAGTCCTGATATTCGGCTGAATTCTGCGCCTTTGAGGTAACGGGAATATAGCCCTCGGTCTGCGCGTAAGCTATCTGCATTTCATTAGTGAGCAGATACTGCGCAAAGAGCCACGATGCGAGAACCTCGCCTGTGTCCTCTTTGTTGAAAATGCAGAGCGACGGACCCTGCGATATCATTTTGGGATTTTCCGTATCGTACTGCGGTATCTCCATAACCACCGTATCAAAGTGAGCGAGTTTATCCTCGGGGACGTCGATAAGCGGTGCGTCAGTTCCCATCCAAGCAGAGCCTGCGGTTGAGTCTATTGCGAAAATGCACTGACCTTGATTGAGGAAATTTCCGGGGTAGCCCGAAACGGAGAAGGTCGAAAACGCTCCGCTCTTCGTGTGCTCGGATATCTCGTAAAGAAGTCCCTTAGTCGTATCGTTGAAAATACCGATATTGGCATTTTCGTCCGAATAAGGCGCACCGAGCTGTTTAAGCATTGATATCATCATATTGTCCGTGGACTTATAGATAAAAGGAATAAAGGTCTTTTGACCGTTCGCCACCCAGACCTCTTCCTCTTTGCCCTGCGCGCCAAGTACGGTCTTTTTACCCAGAGCCACAGCCGCCTCGCTGACTTCCCAAATGAAATCCCACGTGAGCGTTTCGGGAAGCGTAAATCCGAGTGCCTCAACGAAATCTCGGTTTACGTAACACGCCTCGGTTGAGCGCATAAACGGAAGCGCATACTGCACGCCGCCTATCTGACCCTCGCCGAGAAATTCGGGGATTATTTCGTCCACGGTGGGCGAATCGAACCTGAGCTCGCTGCCGCCGAGTCCGTATTTTTCATCGAACATAAGTGCTTCAAGGGGTGCTATGACGTTCTCTCCCTCAATATAGGTTGCGATGTGGTCGGGGTAGGTTATACACACGTTTGGAGTGGTATTTGTGGAAATATTGGTTATTACGTTATTATATATCTCGCCATAGTCGGTGAAATTTCTCAACGTAACCTTGATATTCGGATAGAGCTCTTCAAAGCTCTCAACTGCCATCTTGTAAATAGCGCGCTGATTTGCGTTGTTCTCGTTTTTTGCCCAAAAGGTTATTTCATAAGTTTTTTCCGTGTCAAAGCTGTCGGGCATATTGAAGATGACGTTCGAAACGCGTCCGTGACAGCCCGAAAGCACTACGAGGGGCAAAATCATCAGCAGAACGAGCACAAACGAAGTGATTTTCTTGAAATTTTTCATCCCTTTGTACCTCCTCTCGAAACGCCCTCCATAATTCTGTCCTTGAACACAAGAAACAGCACTATCAGCGGAAGCGAGATAACGACGACTGCCGCCATCATCGCGGGTATATTTTCACGTCCGAAACCGCTCTCTCTTATCGACTGTATTCCGTTTGAAACGAGGAATTTCATCTCGTCGTCGGTGATAAGGCGCGGCCAGACGTAAGAATTCCAGCACTCGATTACTTTGAGTATCAAAATGGTAATTATCGTCGGCGAGGACATGGGCACCATTACTCTCATAAGGTAGCCGAAATCGCCCGAGCCGTCCACCTGAGCCGCAAAATACAGCTCGTCGGGTATCTGCGCGAAGTTCTCTTTGAGCAAATAGAGGTAAAAAATCGACGTAACCGACGGCAGAATGAGTCCGAGGAAGGTGTTTCTGAGTCCCATATCGCTTATCGTTACGAAATTCGTGATAACCACGAGCTCACTCGGTATCATCATAAGTGCCAAAAAGAGCGTAAAAGCAAGGTTTTTGCCCTTAAATTCAAGCCTTGCGAAGGCGAATGCCGCCAAAACTATCACAACGAGCATCACCGCCGTCGTCGCAACGGTAAAAATCAGCGTATTGAGCAGATATCTGCCGAGGGGCACTGCCGTAAACGCGTCTATATAGTTTTGGGAAGTTATATGCGCGGGGTAAAATTTGGGCACGCTCTCGCCGTTGTACTCGGAAAACGATTTTATGCTGGTCAGCAGCATCCAATAGAACGGGAAAAGCACTAAAATCGCCCATACGGAAAGTCCGATATAGGTAAAGGTCTTGCGCACGGCACTTCCGACACGCTCCTTTTTGCTTGCAAGTTTCATTTCACTCATATCCGCACCCCCTCAGTAGTGGACTTTCTTCTTTGAGACCGTGAGATTTATAACCGTAACGGTCAGCACGATGCAGAAGAGTATTATTGCCGCCGCGGACGCAAAGGACGGATATCCGCCGCCGTCGCCGTAGAGCATATCGTAAATATAGCCGACGATGGTGTTCATTCCCGCTACGTTAAGCTGTGTTCCGAATATAGCAACGGCGTCGCTGTACGCCTTAAATGCGCCTATAAAACCGGTTATGACGAGATAAAATACCGTCGGAGATATCATTGGCAGTGTTATCTTCCAAAATACTCTGTTCTTGGGCGTTGAGTCAATCTTCGCCGCGTCGTAGAGCGTTCTGTCAACGGACGCAAGCGCCGAGGTGAAGATGAGAATCTTAAAAGGCATTACAACCCAGACAGTATAAAGGCAGAGCACAAACATTTTTGCGGCGTACGAGCCGTCAATGAAGTCAATGACGTTTCCGCCGAGGCTCGTGATAATAAAATTCACAAGTCCGTCGCTGTATTCCGTCCTCTTAAACAGAATCATAAAAACGAGTCCCACCGCGAGCGTATTCGTAACGTAGGGCAGGAAGAATACGGTCTGATATGCCTTTCGGAGCATCTTGATGGACGAGAGCCCTACGGAAATGAGCAGAGCCAAGCCCGTGGAGAGAGGAACGGTAATGACGACGAGGATAAACGTGTTCTTTATCGCCTGCAAAAAGTACGGGTCGTGAAGAACGTAGCTGTAATTGTAAAAGCCTATACCGAAATACTCGCCCGATGAGAAATTGAAGCCCTCCTCAAAGGAGTATATAAGAACGTCAATCAAGGGATAGAGCATAAAAACCGCAATAAAGGCAAACGCGGGAAAAAGATACAGCCAGCCCTTGACGTCCTTGCTTAGCTTCAGTTTCTTTTTCGCTTTTGTTTTCATTATTTCACCAACCTTTGGCAAACATATTTATTCACACTAATAATACTATAAGTAAGCCGAAAAGTCAAGAGAAAATTGCTCTCCTGAAATTGCAATTGCAAAGGCGCAGAGGGCTTGACACATATCCGCTTTTGTGCTATAATGCAACCGAAAATATCCGAAAGGAACTTAAAATATGGTACTTACCGCAGATATAGGCAATACGAGCATAACACTTGGCGTTTTTGACGGCGACAAGCTCAAATTCACCGTCCGTCTGTCCACCGAAACGGAAAGGACCGAGGACGAATATGCAGGGAAAATACGCACTCTGCTCTACCCTTACGGAGTGAATAAAGACAATATCGAGGGCGCGATAATTTCGTCCGTCGTACCCTGTCTTAACTCCGTTTTCAAGAGTGCTATCAATATAGTTTACGGAGTGGACGCCCTTATGGTATCCTCAAAAATGGATATCGGCATCGACATTCTCTGCGACGCACCCGCAACCGTCGGCGCAGACCTCATCTGCTCCTGCGTGGCAACTAAGGAATTTTACCGCTCCCCTGCTCTTATTATTGACATCGGAACGGCTACTAAAATGATAGTTACGGACAAGAACGGAGCGTTCACGGGCGTTTCCATAATTCCCGGCGTAATGATGGGACTTCACGCTCTTTCAAGCGGAACGGCACAGCTTCCGCAGGTAAGTCTCGAAGCACCCGCGCGCGTCATCGGAAAAAACACCGTTGACTGTATGAAATCGGGCGTGGTTTTCGGCAACGCAAGCCTTATTGACGGAATGATTGAACGAATCAACGATGAAGTCGGCGAAAAGCTCCCCGTCTACGTAACGGGCGGTTATTCCCACTCGATAATTCCCCACTGCAAAAGAGATATGATTCATGACCCCGCATTAGTCCTTAAAGGACTTAATATTTTGTATCATAAAAACAGATAAAAATACAAAAACTACACTGCTGAGAAAGGCAGGGATATTTTCCGTTCTCGTTTTCGTAGCGCAACAAAAGCAACGCAGAGAACGGGAACGGAAAAAGCAAGTCGGCACAAGGGCTCTCGATGATGCCCTTGTGCCGTTTTTTAGCTGAATTATAAAGATAATGCCATACTAATTCGATATTCGATAAAAATTTGCTTGCGGCAGCACGGCTTTGTCGGCGGTAAAAAACTCCACCGCGCCGCGGTGGAGTTATATTTATATTGACTTATTCAGCGATATAAGGCAGAAGAGCTACCTGACGTGCACGCTTGATAGCTGTTGTAAGCTTTCTCTGATGCATAGCGCATGTGCCGGAAATTCTTCTGGGAAGAATCTTGCCGCGCTCGCTGATGAACTTTCTGAGCTTTGCAGAATCCTTATAATCAATATAAGAGATCTTATCTTCACAGAAGATGCAGACCTTTTTTCTTCTACGGTTGTTGAAACGAACCGGACGAGAAACATTCTTTTCCATGTTATGAAATCCTCCTGTATTATTTTGCGATTTGTTCAGAACGGCAAATCATCGTCTGTTTTGATTTCTTCAAAGTTGGGTGCATCTGCACCTGAAGAGAACGAAGGAGAACCGTAAGCGTCGGGAATATAACTGCCGGAGCCTGCTGCCTCAGCGCGACTGTCAACGAACATAGCCTCATCAACGACAACTTCCGTTGCGTAGCGTTTAGCGCCTGCGTTGTCCGCCCAGCTTCTTGTCTGGATAGAGCCTGTTATGCAGAGAGAAGAGCCTTTTCTGAAATATTTTGAAATAAATTCAGCGGTCTGTCTCCAAGCGACACAGTTGATGAAATCCGCCTGAGAGTTGTTCTGTCCGTCAGCACCTCTCTGAAATCTGCGATTTACAGCGAGCGTGAAGGAAACAACGGCGATTCCGTTTTGAGTCTGTTTGAGTTCAGGGTCTGCAGTAAGACGTCCGCAAAGAACGACTTTATTCAAATTGAGATTTGACACTTTACTTTACCTCCCTTAACAATTATTCAGCGTCGGTTGTTTCTTCGGCAACCTCTGCTACTTCCTCAACTGCTTCGGCAACAACAGCAGCCTTTTTAGCGGCGTTGTTTCTTTCGATTGCCTTGAGGTCGAGTTTGATTGTCATTGAACGCATAACATTTTCGTCAATGTTGAACAAACGGTCGAGCTCTGCGGGGAAATCGGAAGCGGTCTTGAAAGTTACAACTGTGTAATAACCCTCGCTCTCGTCGTTGATGAGATATGCAAGGCGGCGTCTGCCCCATTCAGCAACCTCAACGATTTCTGCGTTGCTAGCTATCAACGTTGTGAATTTGTTCACGGTCTCTTTTGCAGCGGCTTCTCCGTTTGCAAGACTAACGATGAACAGGTTTTCATAAGTATTGAC
The DNA here is from genome assembly GCA_051867875.1 of Eubacteriales bacterium. Classification (GTDB taxonomy): domain Bacteria; phylum Bacillota; class Clostridia; order Oscillospirales; family CAG-272; genus RGIG4608. Next base: position 1,399 of record JBJDZG010000022.1, on the reverse strand, counting down.
TACCTTTTCCATAATTTTTACACCTCCCTATGGACTTTAAGTTCGCACTGTTATTTTTTGTGCGACAGAGAGACGGACATTTTGTCCGCATCATTTCTATATTATACCGAATTTTTGGGATTTGTCAAGAGTTTTTGAAAAAATAATTGAAAATACGGCTTCATAAATATAAAAAAGCCCCTTGACAACGGAATTTCTTTATGATATAATCCATATGCTAACAATAAGACGGCGCCATGGCCAAGCGGTAAGGCAAAGGTCTGCAACACCTCTATCCCCGGTCCGATTCCGGGTGGCGCCTCCAGAAAAAAGCACTTGCGTTTTACGCAAGTGCTTTTTTCAACGAAATAAATCCCTTGCGGGATTTGTGAAATGCACTTCGTGCGTGAAATACGCCTGCGGCGTGTGAAATGCCGGCGGGCGTGGGGGGATTTATTTCATTTCACATCGGTGGAGTGAAACGAAACCGATATTTCACAATGACCGTAGGTCATTATTTCACATCGAGCGACAGCGAGATATTTCACTTTTCGACCTACTGCACGGAATCGGACCGGTGGAGTTGACTTTCGACCTATTTCTTGCTATAATGCCTATGTCGATAAATCGGAATATGCAATAGCATATTTTGAGTGTTTTTATTGCTTTGTTATAATTGAAGTAAATTTGAAATCTATGGAGGAAACGTAATGGAAGCAAAATGTGAAAATTGTGGCGGAGAATTAATAAAAGGGCAGATGGCAGGAATGCATGGAATATTTTTTTATCCGGAAGGAGAGATAAATAAATTCAAGCCAAAAAGAAGTTCAGTAGTTTGTTATTGCTGTAAGAGCTGTGGAATGGTTCAAAAATTCAAAGTCAAAGATATTGATAAATTGTTTTAGTAAATTTGGCTTGGCGACCGAATTGAAAATATAAAATTAATGATGCGGAGATTATTTTGTTAGACGTATAATTTTCAGTTTGTCAGCTAAAAAAGAAATATCCTTTAAGGAATCTATACTCAAAAAGCTGAGGGCACGCATAGCGTACCCTCAGCTTTTTGGTCGCCATACCCAATCGGTTCGGTTCTACGCGCTACGCGCGTAGAATCCGCTTCGGCTCTGCGCGCTACGCGCGCAGAATCCGGTTCGCAATTTTGGCTTGGCGACGGTGTCCGCTTGCGAGACACCTAGCAGACAAAATCAGTTCACGCCCGCGTGAACCTTCCAAGGTGGCCCGAGGGACTTGCCAAACGAGTGCTGAAATAAACTTCACTTCAAGTCCCTCTGCAAATCCTCCTCGCGGTTTTACAACCGCGTTTTGCAAGCAAAAACGGAGATTTGTCCTCGTTCGGTTTAGAAAAGCGCGGGTTCTCGCCCGTAAGGGCGAGCGTTCCGCAAAAAGATAGGGATGCTTA